>NZ_JBIPNG010000528.1:0-4278 GCF_044373815.1 Prosthecobacter sp.
ACTCTGGATGTCGTCCACCTTGAACTTGGCCACCGGCGTGCAGGCGAACGCGCCGACGACGAAGGTGCCTTCCTTCGATTGGTAGGGGATGAAACTCTGGATCGGTGCCTTGGTCTCCCACTTACGATGCGCCACATGATACGTCTCCGCACTGAACCCACTGGCCGTGGTGCCGTTTTTGAGCGGCACGGGGATCGTGAAAATGCGGGAGGCGAATTCTTCATTGCAGGTGCCTGTGGCAAAGACGCGGTCCTTGTCGAAGGCCACGTCGGTGATGTTCGTGACCTTGCTGGCGGTGCCGCCGGGCAGCGTGATGCGCACCCAGGCAAGCGGAGCGAGATTCAGCGGAGCCACCTTGCCGTCTGCGCCAACGCTGACAATCAGCACCGCGTTGTCAGGGCGGCGCTGCACGCCGAGGTAAATGCGTCCACTGGCAGGATTCACCGCGAGATCTTTGACCGTGATGTCCTCCTTCTTGGCCCCGAGTCCGGCGGCGATCTGTGCGCCGATGTCGGCCACCGGTTTGGCGAGGCGTTCGCTCTTGGGTCCGGCATCGCCCGTCTGGATAGCCACCACGCTGGCCGTGGCCGGCTCCGCGACCAGCAGCAGACCTTCCGGCCCGAAGCTGAGAGAACTGAGCGACTGGATCTGCAAACCGCCCTGCTGCGGTGATTCGAGCAGTGCGGCGGAGGCACCGAGCGTGGTGACGATGAGGAAGGTGAGGCAGAGTGCTTTCATGGTCGGATGGGTTGATTGCAGTCGTATGTACGGAAACCATATGTGAAATGTCACGCCAAAATGTGAAATTGAAGTTCACGCCGAGTTCATCGTCTGAGGCTTGATCTTTGGTCCAAAACCAGCGACCCGATGCCTGCACACATGAAAAAGAAGCCCACTGAAGAGCGCAAGCCGACGAAACCTACTCTGTCGCGCTGGCAGTCATTCAAGCGGCTTGGCGTGATTTTTCTCATGGGAGGTTCGCTGCTATGCACGCTCACAGCGGCGGTGGTCATCGGCGTTTACAGCCATCTGGCGAAGGCCTACGACCTGACCAAACTCGGGGACATGCCGGAGCGAACCATCGTGATGGATTACAAAGGCGAAGTCCTCGGCCGCATGCATGGCGAGAACCGCATCATCGTACCGCTGAGCGAGGTGTCGCCATGGTTTGTCAAAGCCCTGCTGGCTCGTGAGGACTCACGGTTCTACGATCACGGAGGCATCGACTACAAAGGCGTGGCGCGCGCCATGGTGCGCAACTTCAAGGACATGCGCGTGGTGCAGGGCGCCAGCACGCTGACCATGCAGCTCGCGCGAAACAGCTTCCCGGATCTCGATGACCGCAGCATCCACCGCAAGCTGGTGGAGATGATGCTGGCACGCCGCATTGAAAAGGCCTGCACGAAGGACCAGATCATTGAGCACTACATCAACCGCATCTTTTACGGCCCCGGCATCTACGGAGTGCAGCGGGCCAGCCAGGTTTACTTTGGCAAGCATGCCAGCCAGCTCAGCCTGAGCGAGGCTGCGATGATCGCCGGCATCATCCGCAGCCCCGTGCGCTTCTCGCCCTTCCGCAACTATGAAGGAGCGTTGAAGGAGCGCGACACCGTGCTCAAGCGCATGCTGGAAACGAAGGTGATCACGCCGGAAGAGGAAATCGCAGCCAAGTATGCGGACATCGCCCTGCATGCGCAGCCTGTGTTTCAAAGCCAGGGCGGCTACGCACTGGACACCGTGCGACGCGACCTGGATTTGATTTTGGAGCAGCAGGAGATCGAGGACGGCGGACTGCAGGTCTTCACCACTCTGAATAAAAACCTGCAGGACGCCGCGGAGGCCGCCGTGGAGAAGCGCCTGGCTGCTGTGGAAAAACAGCATGGCTATGCACACCCGAAGAAGGCGGATTTTGACAAGACCTGGGATGGCGCTCAGGAAATTGCCTCCACGCCGTATCTGCAGGCGGCGCTCATGGTGCAGGACAACTCCACCGGCGGCATCCTCGCCCTCATAGGCGGCCGTGACTACCGCCACAGCAAATACAACCGCGCCACCCAGGGAGAGCGGCAGATCGGCTCGACGGTGAAACCTTTCGTGTATGCCGCAGGCATCGCCTCTGGTTTCATGCCTGGCACCCTGATCAATGATGCGCCGATCCAGCCCGGGGAGATTGACGGGGCTGATCCTGGCTGGAGTCCGCAGAACTCGGATGGCAAATTCCTTGGGCCCACCACGCTGACGGACGGCATTGTGAAAAGCCGCAACACCATGACTCTGCGCCTTGGCAACTATGCCGGGATTGATCGTGTGATCGATCTGCTCACCAACGCCGGCTTCAGCAAGCCTGCCGAAAGAACGCCGCAGATTTTCATCGGTAACATTGGCGGCAATCCACGCCAGCTCACCAGTGCGATCAGCATCTTCCCCAATCAAGGCCTGCGTCGCCGACCTTTCCTCATTGACCGCATTGTCGATAAAGCGGGCAACATCATCTACCAGACCCCCGTGCTCGAATCCGAGGTCATCACCCCGAGCGTGGCGTTCCTCATGCGCAACATCCTCGCACAGGTGCTGGATCGGGGAACTGCAGCATCCCTGCGCAATGAATACGGTTTCAAAGAGCCCGGCGGTGGCAAGACCGGGACCACGAATGATTACAAGGATGCTTGGTTCGCCGGTTTCACGGATCGAGTGAGCTGCGGTATCTGGGTGGGGCTCGACAAACCGCAGACGATTGTCGAAGGCGGCTATGGCGGAACCCTCGCACTGCCTATCTGGGCCGACGTGATGAAAAAAGCCGTCGCTCTCGGCTACAAAACCGAAGTGCCCAAGGTCACGCTGCCGCTTTCACGCGTGACTCTGTGCCGCGTGAGCAGCCAGCTGGCCACCGATGGCTGCGGCCAAGCTGGCACCGCATACGAGGATGCCCTGCCCTACGATCTGGTGCCCAAAAACTTCTGCGCGGAGCACCAAGGTTACGCCGCGCCCCCTTCGCGCCAGATGCAGCAACCCGGTCAGGGACGCGGCCTGTTCGACCGCATCCGTGGCTGGTTTCGTTGAACTTAGAGAAGTCTCAATAGCCGAGCCAAGGACCAAGCCAGCGCTCAGCCTCGGCAAGCGTCATCCCTTTACGCTGTGCATAGTCTTCCACCTGGTCTTTGCCCAGAACGCTGATACCGAAGTAGTGCGACTCAGGATGGGCCAAGTAGAGGCCGCTGACAGCGCTGCCGGGATGCATGGCCATGCTTTCTGTGAGCTCCACGCCGGTATTGGCTGCGGCATCGAGCAGATCAAACAGGATGGGCTTCTCGGTGTGGTCAGGCTGGGCGGGATAGCCGGGCGCTGGACGGATGCCGCGATACTTTTCTTTGATGAGTTCCTCGCGGGAAAGCTCGCCGGGTTTTTCATAGCCCCAGGCGTAGCGGGCCTGCTGGTGGAGGTATTCGGCGAAGGCCTCGGCCAGACGGTCGGCCACGGCCTTGGCAATGATGGCGCTATAGGGATCGTGCGCGGCTTCGAACTCCTTGGCGAACTCATCCGCACCGTGAATGCCGACTGCGAACCCGCCGATGTAGTCGGCACGGCCGCTGTCCTTCGGCGCAATATAATCACTGAGCGCATAGTTCGGCGTGTCCTTCTTGATGACCTGCTGTCGCAGGGTGTGGAAGGTGGTTTTCACCGTGGCGCGTGACTCGTCCGTGTAGACTTCGATGTCATCGCCAATGGCGTTGGCGGGGAAGAAGCCCATGATGCCTCGCGGGTTGAACCGGCTTTCTGCAATGACGCGGTCGAGCAGATCATTGGCATCCTTGTAAAGCTTGAGGGCTTCCGCCTCGGCCTTGCCCTTCATCTCCACATCTTCCTGCGCAGAGGAGAAACGTTGCTCCGCAGCGATCCAGCGCCCACGCAGTTCCCATGAATGGAAGAAGGGCGACCAGTCGATGAACTCGCGCAACGCGGCGACAAGTTGTGGACCTTCATAAATCTTCGTCCCAAGGAACGTCGGCGTGGCGATGTCCTGCGTGGCCCAGTCGAACTTGACGCCTTTCTCGCGAGACTCGGCGATGCTGAGAAGCACACGGTCCTTCTTCTTTCCATACTCTTCACGCAGGCGCGCATGGCGGGCCTCGTTGCTGGCCACAAAGGCTTCACGCTGATCTTCGCTGAGCAGGGATGTCGTCACAGGCACGCTGCGGGAGGCGTCCAGCACATGCACAATGCTGCCGCTGTACTTCGGCGCGATTTTGATGGCGGTGTGCGCGGGGCTAGTAGTGGCAC
>NZ_JBIPNG010000529.1:0-4277 GCF_044373815.1 Prosthecobacter sp.
CGAGCACGACATCCACCTGACATGCATTGCGGCTGCTGGAGAGATGAAAGGACTTCAGGTGCATGCCACTCTGAGCGGGCTGGTCTTTGCGCAGGAGGATGCGTTCGTTGGTCTTGGTGTTGACGATGACGATGGTGGGATTGTCCGCGGCGCCGTAGTGGGCGCCGATGGCGAGATCGCGAGCGAAGGAGTCCTGGGCGGCGACGGGCGCGACGGTTTTCAGGGTGAAGGGATTTTTGCTCCATCCGGCCTCATAACGTGATGCGGGGTATGCCTGCGGGGGCGTGAACACGGCGGGCCCCTCTGCGCGAATCACTCCGAGGTGAGCCAGCAGGAAGAGGAGGTAGAATCCGTGTCTGAGCGGCATTGTGGCAAAAGTGGCAGATACACCGGCATTTAAGCCTTCGAGACCAAGACTTCAATGTGACATCTTTGTTCCAGAGCGGGTTTTGACAGGTCTGATGGGTCTGTGAAGGAGGTACGACTCTCTTATGAACCGCCCTGCCCTTCTGCTGTTTGCTGCACTGAAGCTGACCGTGTGCCCGATCTTTGCCGTGGAGGATGTGGATCAGGAGGTGAAGAAGAGCACCTTGGTGGAGGTGGGGCAGATGGCTCCGGATTTCACTACGACAACGACCGATGGCCGAACGATCACACTTTCCACCCTGAAGGGCAAAGCAGTGGTGCTTTATTTTTTCTCCGCCAGCGTGGGAGCCAGCATCACTGAGTTGCAATATATAGAGAAGGAAATTTTTCAGAAACTGCTCAATCGCAATGATTTCCAATTGATCGCCATTGGACGCGGACACAGCCGCGAGGAACTCGTCAGGATTGGTGGTGAAAACAAGATCACGTTTCCTCTGGTGCCGGACCCAAACCAGGAGCTGTACCAGCGCTACTTCAGCAAGTTTGTACCACGGACCGTTGTGGTGCGCAAGGATGGCGGCATCGCGTATCTCGCCAGCGGGAGTCGTGAATCCATGGGCATCGCGGGTCTGCAGGCCGCGCTGCAAGTTTCACTGCGGTGAAGTCGCGCTGAGTCAGCCGATGGGGTTGGGAAAGTCGCCAAAGTGACAATATCTTAACATCAAAGTTCTGACCTGGATCGGCGCGCTTGATAAAACTCAGGGCAAGTACCGCCTCATTCCGAGTGTGGTATCACGCTTCTACGCTTTGCCCATTGCCTCCCATTTGAACTACAGCCGGACACTTTGCCCCGAAGGCAAGCGTGCGCCTGCGCCTGCTTTTTCAAGGGCGTGTCCAAATCGTAACCCTCAACCGTTGGAATCAGCCTGCCAAGATGGCTACTGCTGGACCGCCGGTCACAGGCAATGAGGTCTCTATTCACGGAGAAATCATTCACTTCAACCGACACCCCAAACACACCATGCAGATCAAAAACAAACACTTCCTCACCATGCTTGTCGTGGCCGGGATTTCAGTGGCAGCCTTCCCAGCGAATGCCGCCACCATCACCGTCGGGGACGTTCTCCTCGGTTTCCGTGCCACCGGTGGCACGGGGGCAAGCTCCAACCTGATCGTCAACCTCGGTCAGGCCGACACGATTTATCGTGACGCCACCTCCAACATTACCTCAGTTGCTGATATCAGCGCCTTGTTGATTAGCACTTATGGCAGTGACTGGAACACTCGCGCCGATTTGTTCTGGGGTGCAGTCGCAAACGCGAATTCCGCCGCTGATGACCCGCAGATCGATGGCGATCCAGGTGCCACGAACTATTACACGAAGGCTCAGACGACCCTGAATCCTGGAGTAAAAACCTCCAATCCAGCGAACATCACCTCGTCCACTTCACGTGTGGGCATCTCCAATAACATCCAAAGTCTGAACGACAAATTCAGTGCTACCAGCGGCACCGACAGCATCGTGATTGCCTCCACTGGTGGCACCACATGGTCTTCCAGCATCACCGCCTCCAACTTCGGTGTGGGCAGCTCCATTGAAGCCAGCAACGTCAACGGCATTGATGCCACAGGTCTGGACCTCTACCGCATTCTGGACAGCAATGCTGACGCCAACCCGAGCCAGACCGTGGGCGTCCCCCACTGGGAAGGTACGTTCACGATCAGCAGTGCTGGTGTGGTGGGCTTCGCCGCCACCTCCGCAGTGCCTGAGCCAAGCCGTGCGGTGCTCGCCGCCCTCGGACTCGGTGGTCTGCTCCTCCGCCGCCGTCGTCGCAGCCAGAAGGCCTAAGACTTCATCAATTTTTTAATATTTCTTGTTCAGATTTTTCATCTCAAATTGCCAATGAAACCATTCTTCAAAATCGCCTTGGGCGTCATCGCCCTCTCCTTCGCCCAGCAGGCTTCTGCTGACGCCACCATCCGCCTCACCGGCTCCACCGCGTTCCGCCCAGGCGTCCACAAAGGCATCATCGCCCTTTTTGGCGGTGCGGCGAACGTCAAAATTGCCTCCGGCATGACCTCTGCCAACGGCTTTAACACCGCCGCCACGCAGGGGGGCTACGAAGGTGCTGACTACACCACCATTCAGGGAACGACCTTCAGCGGCATCTCCGGCACCGTCACCATCCAGTGCTCCTGGTCCGGTTCGGCAACGGGCATCGCCGATGTGGATGCCAACACCAACATCGCCTTCATTCCCGCCGCGACTGCTGCCGCAGCCAGTGGCACGGGTTACACCTCCGCCGCCAACACCACCGGTGCCGTGAACTCCGCCACCGAGAGCGCCGCCGCCACCATCGCGTTTTCGGACGTGTATGTTGACTCGACACCCACCCCTCTGGCGGACCTTACGGACCACATCGTTGCCGTGATTCCGTTCTGCTGGGTTGCCAACAAGGGCACCACTGGCATCACCAACATCACCGCGCAGCAGGCACGTGCGATCCTCACGAAAAACCAGCCCAAGAGCTTGTTCACCGGCGTCCCCACAGACACCGACCTCGTGCTTGCAGTGGGTCGTGACAACGGCTCCGGCACCCGCATCACCTGCCTTGCGGAAACGAAGTATGGCGTGAGCACCAACGTGCAGCAGTACAAAATCACCACGGCGACAGGCGTGAACACCATCGCCCAGCTCTGGCCCGTCGGTGATGGCGTCGGTTCCGGCACGGGTGGCAACGGTGGTTATGCCTCCGGCAGCAGCATCAGAACGATCATGGCAGCCACCTCCAACACCAGCGCTTTGCAGCTCAAAAATGCTGCCGGCACCAATGTCGGCACGGCAACCCGCAACGTGACCCTGATGTCCTCCATTGGCATCTCGGACGCCAACACCTCCGTCACCAACGGTGCAACCCGCCTCTCCTATGAAGGTGTCACCTATGACGGCGGCACTCCCGACCTCATCTACCGTGGTGCCTATACTAACTGGGGCTACCTGCACCTTTACACCAAACCCACTGTCAGCGCCGATGAGCAGGCCCTCGTTGATGGCCTGACCACTCAGCTGGACGACGCCGCAGTTCTCGGCACCTCCGGTCTGCGTTTCTCCCAGATGAAAGTCTCCCGCACGACTGACGGCGCCATCGTTGGCCCCTGATATCATTGTCAGCGTTCATGCGATGCTGACCTAAGCTAAGACTTCGCTGGTGCTGACGAATGCCGTCAGCACCAGCTTTTTGTTTAATACCAGACCCCTCTTTTCCATGAGCATCATGCAACACCTGCGCCAGCAGCCACTCCTTGCCGGATCACTTGCGCTCAATCTCGCATTCGGCCTGGCTGCGGCCCTTGGCTGGCTGATTCCGGACCCCAATCCGCCCAAGCTGCCTGCCAGTCTGACAACTGCCCCAGTTGCAAAAGAAAAGAAAATTCCGACGAAGGCTGCGGCCTTTGCCAAAGCCCCGGCATTTCAGTGGAGCCAGCTTGAGGCTCCTGATTTCCCGACCTTCGTGAAGAATCTGCGTGCGATCGGCTGCCCGGAGGTGACGATCAGCGATATTCTGGCTGGTGAAGTGAATGAAATCTACGAACTCAAGATCCAGGCATTGATGCAGCAGTCCAGCACGGCTGGCGGCTATTCTTCCAAGAGCCATGCAGGAACGGCGGAGCAGGCCGCACGGAACCAATTGAACGAAGAAAAGACCCGGCTTTTGGCGAGTCTGCTGAGCCCAGTGCCAGTGGGTGATGCCACCGCAACCCACACCGGGCCGCAGTCAGCACCGCTCAGTGCCAGTGGTGCCACGCCGACCCCCAATCATGCGACGATGACTCCCGCCGCCTTTCTAGTGGGCAACAATCCACAACAGCCCGGCAACAGCCAGGAGCTATCCACCACGGCCACAGATCCT
>NZ_JBIPNG010000530.1:0-4274 GCF_044373815.1 Prosthecobacter sp.
GCATCCGGAGTGGATGGACGCCCGCTACCGCAGCTACAAAGCCTTTTACGAAGGCATCCGGCTCGGCATGACGCGGGAGGAGATCATGGCCCTGCAGACGCAGCTTTACCCGGAAGGCGGACCCCGGCAGAAGCCTCAGCTCATCATTGAAGATGAGAAGGGCCTGACCTTTTTTATGAACCCGGAACATTCAGCGGAACCGAACTGCGAAGGTATCTTTTTGGGTTTCGAGAACGGGAAGCTGAAGTCAAAAACGTATTCCCCCGACTGAATCCCCATGCCGTTCTGGAAACGCCTGCTGCGCCTCGGCGCCATCCTCGTCCTCACGCCTGTGTTCTTTCTGCTCGGCTGCCAGTCCAGCCTGATCTACTACCCGAATCCTTACCGGGCGGACCATGAATCCATGCTGCAAGCCGACAAAGGCGAGCGCGTGCTTTTTGAGACGTCTCAGGGCCACCAGACGGCCTTCTACATCCCCCCGCGCGCACCTGCCAGCGGCCTGCCGCAGACGCTCTGGCTCTGCTTTGCAGGAAATGGCTCGCTGGCGCTCGACTGGCTGTATGACACAAACGCGTGGGATGACCGCTTTGCCTACCTGCTCGTGGATTATCCCAGTTATGGCGAGTGCGAGGGCAGCCCGAGCCCGGCGCGAATCCGGGAGAGCGGCAAGGGGGCCGTGGAGGCGCTGGCCAGGCACCTGCACACCTCCCAGGCCGAGCTGCTGCCCCGCCTGGCCGTGCTGGGGCATTCGCTGGGCTCTGCGGCGGCCCTGATGGCGGCGGATGACCTGGACATCCGCCGCGGCGTGCTGATGTCTCCCTTCACCACGATGACGGACATGGGCCGCATCGTGCTCGGCTGGCCGCTGTGCTACCTGAACCAGCACCGCTTCAACAACCGCAAAACGTTGGGCCACGTGGCCTCCCGTGCCGGGGCGCGGTTCGTGATTTTCCACGGCGCGGAGGATGAGGTGATCCCCGTGCGCATGGGGGTGGAGCTGGCGGCGGCCCACCCGCAGGCGGTGACTTTTCACGCCGTTCCCGGCGGTCACCACAACGACCTGCTGGACATGATTGCACCCCAGATCGGGCGGGCGATGGACGAGGTGACGGCGGGCGGGAAGCCGTAAGGCACACGGTGGTTGCTTTCAGGCGCTGCTGTGCTCTGATGGGCGCTCAATCCCCACCCACTAGCCCATGTCCGCGCCCTCCTCTACTTCGGAAAAATCGTCCTCCATCTGGTCTGTTCTCAATCTGATCATCGGATCTGCTCTCGGCGGCGCCGTCCTGCTGTGGGTGCTGGCCTTTATTTTTGACGGCGTGAGCTCCCTGCGTCCGAAGGCCAAAGTCGAGGCTGCTGCTCCGGCTGCCGCCGCCGCTGCACCTGCCGCCGCCACTGCGGCTGCTCCGGCAGCCCCTGCTGCCGCTCTGCCCGTGCTTGAAATCACCATCAAGCCGGACGCCGCCAACCCGCTGGCCTATGACACCAAGACCATCAGCGCCAAGGCCGGCCAGAAGATCAAGCTTACCTTCACCAACACCCACCCCACCCTGCCCCAGCCGCACAACATCGTGATCGGCAAGCTCGGCACCAAGGACAAGATGATGGCCATCGCCATGGGCGCCATGACGCTGGTGGACAAAGGCTACATCCCAGACTCCCCGGACATCCTCGCCCACACCAAACTGCTTCAGCCCGGCACTACCGAGACCATCGAGTTCACCGTGCCTGCCGCTGGTGAGTATCCTTACTTCTGTACCTTTCCAGGACACGTCGCCATCATGAACGGCATCCTCACCGCGCAGTAATTCTTTACCGTCCACCAGCCATGGCCGTCTCCATCAGCGTCGATTACGAAGGCGGCCTGCGCTGCCGGGCCACGCATGGCCCTTCGCAAAACCAGTTCATCACCGATGCGCCGGTGGACAACCACGGTAAAGGCGAGTCCTTCAGCCCCACTGATCTCGTGGCCACGGCGCTGGCCACGTGCATGGCCACCGTCATCGGCATCAAGGCGCAGCAGAAGGGCTATGACATCGCCGGCATGAAGGTCAGCGTGGAAAAGCACATGAGCGAGGACAGCCCGCGCCGCATCGTGCGCCTGCCCATCACCATCCAGATCCCGCTGCCGGAAGACCACCCCGACCGCAAGCTCCTCGAAGCCACCGCCCTCGGCTGCCCCGTGCACCACAGCGTGCACCCGGACATCGACAAGCCGGTGACGTTTGTGTGGGGTGTGAAGTAGAGTAGAACGAACTTCCAAGTTCGTTCCCCCAGAGCCCATCACCGAACTTGGAAGTTCGGTGATGATCATCCAGGCGAGGCGACTCTTGCCCCCTTCGTTAAATCACGCATCCGCGCAGCGGTTCCCTACCATTTCTGAGGTGTCAAAGCGGCGCGCCTTGAGACCCCTGATGCGTTGGTCCTGGCGCGCTTACCGCACCCAGCGTGCGCCGCTGGAGAGGCCCACGTGCCAGTCACGCAGGTGCATGTCGGAGTAGTCGGTCTTGCCCTGGGCTCCCACCATTTTGGTGCCGGTGGCGCGTTTCCAGGCTTTGCTGAAGCTCTCGGCGGTGTGGCAGCCCCAGCTCTGGCAGTAGGCTTTGCCGCTGAAGGCCCAGCGGCTGATCTTGCGCAGGTCGTTCTCATGCAGCCACGCGGTTGAGGTGGCGTACACGTCCGAGCTGTAGTCAAACATGAAGCTGAACTTGTTCGAGTGGCCGAAGTACTCGAAGCCGGAGATCTTCAAATTGCCGCGTCCGGACTGGCCGTTGTTGATGTAGTTGATGAGTTCCTGCGTGCTGCGGAACCACACGAGGTTGATGTACGGGTAGGCCTTGGTCACGGACTCCACATTCTGCGTCAGCGGCTGGTGCTCGGCGGCGGCGCGGCGCACGTAGGCGTCCCGATACACCAGCCAGGTGATGCGGGTGTTGGCAGGGACGGTCTTGTGGATCTCCTGCATGCGCACGCGGGCGGTGCGGACGAAGTTGCCCCACCAGCGGTCGTGCTGCTCTCCGGGCCGGCGCAAATCCTCAAACCCACGTGCCGCAGGCCCACCGCTGACGATGAGGTATTCGGTGTCTGCAACGGCCTTGGTGACAAGGCCGCTGGTGAGCAGGAGTAGCGTGGTGAAAAGCAGGCGGGTCATGATGGGGCTAACAAAGCACGACTACTTCGTTTCGACGAGCTTGAAGTTCTTGAACTGCACGACCATCGGCGGGCCGGCGTGGATCTGCAGGGCCAGGAGGCCTTCCTTCGGCGCGTTGGCGGTGTCTTCGTCGGTCACGTCGATGGTCTGCTGGCCGTTGATGAAATGCTGCACATGGTTGCCCTTGGCCACGATGCGGTACTCGTTCCAGTCTTCGGATTTGATGCTGGCCTGGATGGCGGCGCTGTCTCCCACGCTGCCGGCCACTTCCACCACGGCCTTCTTATCACCGTCGGCGGCGGGCTTGATCACGGTCTTCTCACCGCGCTTGGCCAGAATGCCACGGCCGCGCTCTTCGTAGAGGATGCCGCTGTAGGTCTTGCCCGCTTCGAAGTCGGCCTGGTAGCCGCTGATGATGGGGCCGTTTTCTCCGGCATTGAGCTCCTTGCTGCGGTACTGCACGCCGGAATTGCCCTTTTCGATGCGGTATTGAAACGTCAGCACGAAATCGCTCACGGTGCCGGCTTTCCAGACGAGGAAGGTGTTGTGCTTGAGGATGCTCTTGGCCGGATTGGCGGGGTCAGCCGGGGTTTTGCCGGTGATGGTGCCGTCCTGCACGCTCCAGAGGTCCTTGTTGCCTTCCCAGCCGGTCAGGTCCTTGCCGTTGAAGATTTCTTTTTCATCCGCGCTGGCGAAGGAAAGGGAGGCGAACAAGGCGGCGAGAGCGAGGTGCAGTTTCATGAAGGATGGTTGTGGTGGTCGGGCGAGGTTTAACGCGCAGGCCCGGGGTTGTCTATCGCTTTGCGGGAGGTGGAAGGATGGGTCGTGTCGCAAAGAGTGGAAGGTGGGGGCGGGGATGGCCGAGCCATCCGATAGCATCAGCGGAGCAGGATCGTGATCTTCTTGGAATGGAAATGCGATTTAAGTCTGCTATAAACCGCGCACGATGCCACTCCCACGCTTCCTCTCCTCTCCCGTCCTGTGGCGCTTTTTGGTGTTTTTATGGTTCGGGGTGCTGTTCTGGCTGTCTTCCCAAACGCATCTGCCATCCCCCGCGAGTTTTGAGGGCGTGGACAAGCTGGAGCACGCGATCTTTTTCTCGGCTGGCGGCATGTGCTTTCTA
>NZ_JBIPNG010000128.1:0-14379 GCF_044373815.1 Prosthecobacter sp.
AGAGAAGCGGGAGCAGAAAACGTAGGGTCATGGGGCGGGGGGGGGGGAGTCTTTGCCTTTTTCAACACTGCCAAAAGCCATTTTGCCAATTAACGACTCCAGATCGACCGAGGACTCAGTCATCGTGATTCGAGAACCAGCGGAAAGATAAGTTTCATCCGCTCCGGGCGCAAGCGCCACGTATTTATCTCCGATGAGTCCGGTGGTTTTGATGGAAGCCATCGTGTCGGTGGGCAGCTTCAGACCAGCCTCCACGCGAAGGGTCACCATCGCGGTGTAGTCGGTGCCATCCACGCGGATGCCTTCCACCCTTCCCACCGGGACGCCAGCCACGAGCACACTGCTGCCAGCATTGAGCCCTCCAGCATTGGTGAAGCGCGCCTCCATCACGTAGGTGTCTCCACCGATCAGCGATTTTGAGCCGAGCTTCACCGTCAGATAGACGACGGCTGCGATCCCCAGGAGGACGAACAGACCAACGTAAAGTTCGAGCTTGGATTGTTTCATGAGTCTTCAGATTGCAGGGCTTCGCCACGACGTATAGCAGCAAGTGTGCGGCCAAGTGCTTCCGCGCTGTCGCGAAAATCTTCCACCATGGCGACGGTGGAGGCCGAAAATTCAGCAGGGGTGCCTTCAAAGCACATGCGCCCTTTGTCAAGGAGGGCCACGCGGTCGCTGGCGATCAGCGCCTCGGTCAGGTCATGCGTGACCACCAATGCGGTGAAGCCAAACTGACGTTGATATTTCGCGATCATGGCAAACACCGCATTGCGTCGCAGCGGGTCCAGGCCGGCAGTGGGTTCATCAAAAAGAACGAGTTCCGGCCGTGTGACGATGGCGCGTGCCAGGGCCAGGCGCTTCTGCATGCCGCCGGAAAGCTGGCCGGGATAGCGGTCCTGATGTGCTTCGAGCTCGATCTGCCGCAGCGCCTCGAGACTGCGTTCGCGGATTTCCTTGTCGGAAAGATCCGTGGTCTGCTCCAGCGGCAGGGCCACATTTTCCAGTGCGGTCAGGGAGTCGAACAAGGCATTGCTTTGAAACAGGAAACTGCAGCGGCGGCGGAAATCGGCGCGTGCCGCCGCATCGCCGATGCTGAGCAGCTTGCCGTCAAAGTGAATGCTGCCTGCATCCGGACGAATGACATCCGCCAGGCACTTCAGCAGCACCGACTTGCCGGCACCACTGCGCCCGAGGACGGTCACGAGACTGCCGTGTGGCACATTGAGGCTGGCGCCATCCAGCACGACGTTCTCTCCAAAGCACTTGTTCAAGCCCTCGATGCGCAGCAGCATTTGATTGGAATCAGCACCCATGATCAGACGAGGAAGGAGGTGATGATGTAATCCGCGGCCAGCACAATGATGCTGGACTGCACCACGGCACGGGTGGTCGAGGCACTGACGGCACGCGCGCCGGTGGCGGAACTGCAGCGGTGGGCGTTAAAGCCATGGTAGGCACACAATGAAATCGTCAGCAGTCCAAAGGTGACCGCCTTGATGATGCACTCCCGCACATCCTGGGCCTTGACCGCGTGCTCCACGGAGGACCAGTAAACGCCGGGCTCCAGGCCCAGCAGCAGTGAACCCGAGAGGCTGCCGCCCCACAAACCGACTGTGACAAACAATGCCGTCTGCATGGGATAGACAACCAGCGCAGCAAGCAATCTCGGTGTGATTAGATAGGCATGACTGCTCACGCCCATCGTTTCGAGCGCGGCGATCTGCTCTGTGTTGCGCTGAATGCCCAGCTCTGCCGCAAGGGCGGACCCCGCCTGCCCTACCAGCATCAGCGCCGCCAAGGCGGGCCCCAGTTCACGTATCAGACTGAGGGAAACCAGAGTGCCCAGCAAACTTTCGGAGCCGAAGCGGTTCAGTACATAATAGCCCTGCAAGCCGAGCACCAGACCGGTGAACATGCCCACGATGAGGATCACCGGCAGGCAGCGCACGCCCTGCTCAAAACCGGCGCGCACAATGCGCCTGCCAAGCCGCCGCGCACCCACCGCGGAACGAAAAGACTGCCCTGTAAAAAGAGCAAAGTCTCCCAGTTCATGAACAATGGAGAGTGAGTAACGACCTATGGCGCGCAACATTCGGTGCGGGAACCTTCACCCACGCACCGGAGTTGCGCAACGCCGTAGCGTCTCCCGCCTCAAGATTCTTTAGAATGCATCCTCAAAGCTCGCCAACTGGCAGCCACTTGCGCTGCTCCCAGCTTTGCAGGCCGAGCTCAGCGAGTTGAACGCCCTTGGCACCTTCACGAAGGGTCCAGGGGAATGGTGTGTCCAGCACCACGTGCTTGAGGAACTCCTCCCACTGGATCTTGAAGGCGTTGTCATAGCTCGTCGTGTCTGGCACCTCCTGCCAGCCGCCGAAGAAATCGATCGGCTGGTCGATGTCAGGATTCCACGTGGGCCGTGGCGTGGTGCCGATGCTCTGCACCCAGCACTTGCGCAGGCCTACGATGGCACTGCCGTGCGTGCCGTCCACCTGCATGGTGAGCAGGTCATCGCGCCGCACGCGCACCGTCCAGGAGCTGTTGAACTGGCAGATGACACCGCCTTCGCACTCAAAGGTGGCGTAGCACGCGTCATCGCTGGTGCAGGCATAGGGCTTGCCGCGCTCGTCGATGCGCTTTGGCAGATGCGTGGCGCCTATGCAGCTGACGGCTTTCACTTTGCCAAAGAGATTGTCCACCACGTAGCGCCAGTGGCAGAGCATATCGACAATGATGCCGCCGCCATCTTCCTTGCGGTAGTTCCAGGAAGGGCGCTGCGCGGGCTGGTCCCCTTCCTCGCCGGTGAAGACCCAGTAACCGAACTCGCCGCGCACGCTGAGGATGCGGCCAAAGTAACCCTGATCCCGTAATGTGCGGAACTTGCGGATGCCGCTGAGCCAGAGCTTGTCCTGCACCACGCCGTTTTTCACACCGGCATCTTCGCAGAGTTTGGCCAGGCGTAACGCCTCGCTCGTTTCCACGGCGGTCGGCTTTTCGCAGTAGATTGCCTTGCCTGCCTGCACCGCCTTTTCCACGAAGCCAGCACGCTGCAAGGTGCCGGAGGCGTCGAAGAAGATCTCGTCCTCCTTGTTGGCCAGAGCGGCATCAATGTCCGTGGTGTAGCGCGTGATGCCCGTGCGTTCGGCCAAGGCCTTGAGCTTGTCATAATTCCGTCCCGTGAGGATGGGGTCGGGCATGATGACGAGGTCATCTCCGACTTTGAGTCCGCCTTGATCGCAGATGGCCTTGATCGAGCGGATCAGGTGCTGATTGGTGCCCATGCGTCCGGTGACGCCGTTCATGATGATGCCGATTCTGCGTGTTTTCATAGTTGGTAATGGGGATGGAAAAATGGGGGGGAAGGGTCAAGGTTTCTGCCTGATGCGAAGCACTCGATGATTGCGCGAGTCGGCGATGTAGATGTCTCCAGTGCGTGGATGGGTGACGACGCCATGCGGTTCGCCAAGCTGCGCCTGCAACGCCGGGCCAGGAACGCCGCCAGCGCCTTTCGCGCCGTCACCAGCAAGAGTGATGAGCCTGCGCTCGGACACGATGAATTTGCGAATGAGATGGTTGCCCGCGTCAGCGATGAGGATGTTGTCGTCGTGATCCGCCCAGAGGTGCTTCACCCCTTTGAGTGGCGGAGTGGCTGCCGGATCGCTGAGAGAAACGACTTTGCCATCGGTGCCCAGCATTCTCACGCCAAGCCCTGCCGCAGTGAAAAGCCTGCCTTTTGAGTCAACCGCCATAGCCCGGCTGCCGCCGATGCCGGAGACAGTGGTGATCAGTCCTGTCTTCATGTCCACCACGCGGATCACTTTGCTGAAGCCGCCAAGATAGAGCCGGGTGAAGTCGTGGTTGAAGCAAAGGCACGCGATACCATCCAGTCCGGCGCTCGTCGCGGGGCCGCCGTCGCCGCTGAGTTCTTTGCCGCCGTTGCCTGCGAAGGTCGTGACGATGCCGGTCTTCGCATCCACCCGGCGCACGGCGTAGTGGTAGGTATCGGCGATGAAGAGATTCCCCTCCGCATCAGCGACAAGATTGTGCGGCGCGATGAAGCAGGCATCCCTGGAGGGTCCATTGTCTCCCAGCGGCGCATTTTTGGACCTGGCGCCCGTCACCACAGTGAGCACACCCGTCATTGCATCGACTCGCAGCAGGCGGTGCGTTTCCTCGCAGATGAACATGTTGTCTTGCGGATCAAAGGCTATGCCAAAGGGCTGCGACACCTTGCACTCGGCTGCGGGCGCATTCTCCATCTTCGTGCCGCCACCTGCGACGACCTCGATCCGCATGGAGACAGCCTCTGCGACAGCGGCAGTCCCTGGTGTGACGACCACATTTCGAAACGCCCCAAGATCATCAAAAGAGCCGAGACCGATGCGGCCTTTGGCAAAAGTCTTGTCGCTGGCTTCAAGCACCAGCGCCCCCTCAAACCAGACCTTGATGCTGCCGGATGCGGCATCGCGCACCAGCTTGATGGGATGCCAGGTGCCGGGCTTCCAGGGCAACGTCTCGGCACGGGTCGTCGTGATGGCTTTGCGGTCCGCTTTGTTCACCACATGCAACTGGAGGTGCACGCCGTCCGCCTTCTCGCCCAGATGGGCGTAGTAGAACTCCGAGTCCCCCACGCCGCCAAAGGCGACACAGAGGTCGTTGTTGCCTTTATTGAAGGCATCCAGCCGCGCTTCACAGGTCAGTGTGAAGGAGTCCCACTCAGCACCACCAAACCAAGCCAGATTAAACGGCCTGCGGAACTTCGGTTTGTATTGCGAAGGCTTCCTGAGGAGGAGGGTCGTCTCGTCAGCATTACCCTGCCATTCCCAAGCTGCTGGATCCTCAAACTGCCACTGGTCGCGCTGCTGGAGCGGATAAAGCGCTGCGGCAGCGGCTGATGCGGACAGACAGAGTCCCAGTGCGAGATGGATGAGCAGACGGAGAGAATTCATGGCGTCAGATTCCCGGACAAGTTCAGCGCGGGATGAGAGCTTTTATGCGTAAAGCTGGGCGTAGCTGGCGGCGATCTTTTCCAGAAACACGTGCTGGTCCATGGCCCAAAGGCGGTTCGAAAAGATCTCCACCTCGCGATAGCCCGTGAAGCCGGTGGCATCCACCCAATCGCTGATTTCTTTGATGTTGATGCAGCCTTCCCCCATGAGGCCGCGATCATTTAAGAGATCAATCGTCGGTGTCCTCCAGTCACAGATGTGAAATGCCTGCAGGCGGCCGGTCTGACCTGCGAGATCAATCTGCGACTTGAGCTCGGGATCCCACCAGACATGGTACACATCCAGCGCGATGCCGACTGATTTCGGTGAGCCCAGTAGATCGCAAATCTCATGCGCCTGCCGCATGGTGTTCACGGCGCTGCGATCATCCGCATACATGGGGTGAAGGGGTTCGATGGCGAGTTTTACGCCCGCCTGCTCCGCTGCTGGCAGCACTGCGGCGATGCCATCGGCGATCTGCTTGCGCGATTCCACCAGCGACTGCCCGGGCACAGCACCGCAGACCAGCACGATGAGTGGAGCGCCAATGGCGTGCGCCTGATTGATGGCCTTCAGATTGTCATCAATGGCCGCTTGTCTCCCGGCCGCGGTCGCCGCTGGAAAAAAACCGCCACGGCAAAGGCTGACGACTTCAAGCCCTGCGTCCCGCGTCTGACGCGCCACAGAACCCAAATCACGCCCTTCCAGTGCCTGCCGCCAGATGGTGATACCGCTGACTCCGCGCTGCGGGAAGTGCACGAGGCATTCTTCAAGGCTCAGCGGTTTGGTGGTGATGGTGTGGACGCAAAGTCGGCGCATGAGAAAGATCATGGCAGCGCCTGCTCATAAGAAAAAGATGATTTTACGATACCCTGGATCAGAAATATCAATGCCGGGTCATGGAACTCTACCAACTCGGCTACTTCATCGAAATCGCCCGCCAGCGCAGTTTCACCCGGGCGGCTGGTCGATTGCACATGGCGCAGCCGGCGCTGAGCCAGCAGATGAAGAACCTCGAAGCGGAGCTGGGGACGCCCCTTTTCAACCGTGGCCGCAAAGAAGTGCAACTCACCGCCGCCGGCAAAGCTTTCCTGCCGCGTGCCGAAGGTCTCCTCACGCAGGCCGAGGCCGCCAAGGCGATCGTCTCCGATGTGGCCCACCTGCGGGGCGGAAAACTGACCATCGCAGCCATTCCAAGTGTGAGTGCCTGCCTGCTGCCAGAGGTGATTCACACCTTCAGCCAACAGCATGACCAGGTGGCTTTGCATTTGATCGAGGACAGTTCTGAGCGCGTGGCCGACTGCGTGGAATCCGGCCGGGCCGACATCGGCTTTCTCCAGCTCCCCGCCAGCAAGGCGGCTTTCAAGTCACAAACTCTCATTACCGAGCCCTTTGTGGTGCTGGTTGGCAAAAGGCATGCACTTGCCGGACAGAAAACCGTGCTGCTGCGGCAGTTGTCAGCGGAATCCTTCATCTTCTACAAAGGCCGCGCCCGCGACACCGCATTGGAGTCCTGCCGAAAGGCGGGCTTTGAACCCCGCATCGTTTGTGAGAGCGGAGAACTGGGAACCGTGCGTGCGCTCGTCGCTGCAGGGCTGGGTCTGGCCATTGTCCCACGGCTGGCGGCTGGGAACCTGCCAGCGAGCATTCTTACCGTGGCCATCCGCGAACCCAAAATGCAACGCCAGATCGCCGCCGTCTGGCAGAAGGGCAGCGAGCTCTCTCCTGCGGCGGCATCACTGCTGGAACTGGCCACGGAACTGCTTTCGAAGGGGAACTACAAAGACACCATGCCAGATCACTGAGGCATTGGGCGCTGCACAATCAGCAGCTCAGCCAATGGAGCAGCGCCAGTCCGAACTCGCACCGCAATTATCACAGGAATTCACATCAGGACTTCGCGGCGGCAGGTTCAGCAGCCTGCTGCGGATTGGTCTTGGTGGGCGCGTAGTAGTAGCTGGCGTAGTTGTAGTAGGTGTACTCTTTCAGGTTCGAGCTGGAGCGGTTGAGAATGACACCACCGATGTTGACCTGACGCTCATAGAGCAGATCCAGCGCCTTGCCTGAGAGACGGGCCATGGTGGAGGACATGCGTACCACAAAGAGCACCGAATCAAGTTTCGGCGCGAAGCTGGCCGTGTCATCCGCGACGAGGACAGGAGCACTGTCGAAGATGACGTAATCGTATTCCTCACCCATCTCACGCAGCATCTCTTCGGCTGTTTTGGAAAGCAGCATTTCGGAGGTCTGATCGAACACGTCACCGCGGGCGAGCAGGTCCAGATTACGCGTGCTGGTTTCCTGAACGGCATCACGCCAGTGCAGTTTCCCACGAAGGGCTTCGCTCAGGCCCGGGGTGGAAGGGAGTTTGAAAAGTTCGCTCACACCACCACGGCGCAAGTCGCAGTCCGCCAGCAGCACACGTGCTCCGGCGAGGGCCATGGTGACGGCCAGATTGGAGGTGACGGTGGTCTTGCCTTCATTGGGAACCGCGCTGGTGATGAGAATGGTCTTCGGCGGCTTGCCCTGCCAGTTTTTGAAGAGAATGGAGGAACGGATATTGCGGAATGCCTCGGCGTAAAGATGGCGGTCATCATTGGGACGCAGCAGGGCCACATCACCACGATTTCTCTGTTCCGGCACCTGCCCAAGAACCGCTTCCCCGGGGAACAAGGTCTGGAACTCACTGAAGGAATTCATTCGGTCGTCCAGGCGGTCGAACAACAGCAGGATCACGATGCCAATCCCCATGCCGCCAATCAGACCGACAACGATGGGCATCACCCAGTCCTCCACATTTTCATAGGCAGGGATGGCACGCTCTTGAATGGCCACAAAATCTGCCTGGGAATTGAAGACGCTCTGGATGCTCTCCACTTTTTCAAACAGCTTGTCGTAAGTCATCTTGGCTGACTCGGCAGCTTTTTCCAGCTTGTCATGCTCTGCGATTTTACCGCCGAGATCGAGGGCCTCTTTCTGCTTCTCGAGAATCTGAGCGTCCAAGACCTGCACGCGACGCTGGATGTCCGCCATCTGAGTAACCATCTCCTGCTGAATCTGCTCGGCATAGGAAGCCAGCAGCGCCTTCTGCGCCGCCAGTTCTTCCGTCACATCCTGCACCATGGGGTGCTGCTGCTTGAACTGGATCAGGAGTGAGTCCAGCTTCGTCTTGAGTTCGGTGATTCTCGATTTGGTGCGCAGGTAATCCTGCTCCGCCATGGTCATGCCATTGCGCCCGGGCGATGTTTCAGTGGCCTTGATCGCGCCTGATGGCTGTGTGCTTTCCCCACCTTTGGCCGCCGGAGCTCCGGCCGCTGCCCCACCACCGCTCAGCATGCGTTCACGCGCCTCCATGGCTGCATTGACGTTGGCGATCGCCAAGCGCAGATCTTCCAGTGTCGTGCGCTGGCTTTCCCTCTGCGACTCCAAGTTCCCGAGGAACTGTGCGGCAAGGTTGTTGCCATTGGTGATCGTGAGGATGTTGTTGGCGGCCTTGAATTTGGTGAGACGCTCAAGGCTGTCCTCCATGAGTTTCTGCTTGTTCACCACCTCCGTGAGGAACTGCTGGAGCACCTTGCCCTGAGCCTGCTCGCGGATGCTTTGACGAAACGCGATGAACTCGTCCAGAAGGGCATCCAAAAAGATCTTCGTGTATTTGGGCTCAGAGCCAGTCGCAAGGATGTTGAAAATGGCGGAGCCCTTGGTCTGCGCCACACGGATTTCCACGTCCGAATCCTTCACATCGGGGTTCAGTGCTCTCACGCGATCCAGAGCGCGCCGTTTCATTTCGGCACTCTCGATCGTTTCAATGATCGTACCATAGAAGTCCGCCTGCTGTTCACGCCAGGTTACGTTGTCGTTGAACGCCAGCTGACCGCCAGCCACGAGTTTAGCCAAGGAACGAAACTCCTGGGGGCGCCCGGTGATACGCAAGGCCTGAACACAAACACCAATGCTGGCCGTCAGGAGCAGGAACCACCAGCGGCGGCGCAGCAGGATCTTGTAACGCTGAAATTTGGCGGATGCCTCGTGAATGCGACTCAGCGTGCTGGATTGCGCCGGGCCTGGGAGGGTGAGGTTTTGTTCCATGATTCAAAAAATCCAAATTTGTTCTGTCGGTCTGCCTAAGGCACCTGCTGTCTCCCGTCAATTTTTGGGCTGGCAGAATCGCTCAAAAAAACAACTTAAGCCATTGGATTTATTTGGCCGCCGCACTGTTCGATTTAAAATCAAATTTCGACTTATTTGACTTCGATATACCTGTGAGAAATCCCAGGTATTTTAGAAATTAACGGTCTTTTCTTCGACGATGATGACGTCATCCTTGCGAATGAACACATCACGCTCGAGATCGCCCTGGCGCATGATCCCGTCCACATTGACCAAAATGGTTTTGTTTCCCTGGGGGGTTTTACGGATGATTTTCACTTTTTCCTTGTTGGCGAACTGGGCAAAGCCACCTGCACGCAGAATGGCCTGGCTGATGGAAATGTCTTCATTGGCCGGCAGGTCGTATTTTCCCTGTCTGGCCACAATGCCGAACATGACGTAGAACTCCAAGTCCACCTCACGCATTCTCATGGCATCATCAACATTGATCTTGTCGATCGCGATCACCACGGTGGCGTGCTGAAAGAAATTTTTCTCGAGCTCTCTTTTGATCGTGAAGGCCAGATCCCGGCAAGTCTTGCCTTTGGCGCTGACCAAGCCCACGTAGGGAGCCTGGACTTCCCCAGTCACTGCGACAACCTGCTGCAATGCATCCCGGCGGTCCTCCAGAATTCGTATGCTGATCGTGTCGCCAGCCGCAATGGTCTGATTGTTATCCAACACGTCCATGGAGGACAACACTGCCGCCCCTGCATTGACAGAGCCGGTTGTGGCACTAGCGGCCTGCCTCGATGATCTGGACGACGATTCAGGGATCCGGAATCCAGGATCTTGTGCTTTCAAAGCCGGGAGAGCGATGGCAAGCAGAAGCAGCGACAGTGATATCTTTTTCATGATGGTAGTGAATGAGTTTTGACACCCTCAAGCACCAATGCCGATCATGGCCTGGCTGAGGTCAAAAGTCATAGACCAGTTACGATCCGTTTCGTTAGAAATTGTAATTGAAGCCCAAAATCACGCGTGTCTGCGTGGAATCCGTGTTGGATTGCTTAGAATTGGTAACGAAATAGCGATAACCCAAGTTAACCCCAGCCTTGGCGGTCAGGTTGTAGTTCAGGTCAAATGAGAACCCGCTCTGGTCAGTATCTCTTCCAGCCACACCCAAGTAGTCGGCACGCCCGAAGTGATAGCCGGTTCCAGCGCGCAGCTTGGAAGTCAACTGGTGCGTGTAGTACACATCCACACCGAACTGAGTCAGCTTATACCCAGTGCCAGGGAAAGTTGGGTCGATAAGCGATGGCCTGGCGTTTTCGTAGTAGCCGGAAACTGAGAAGCGACCGCCCTTCCAGGCAACCATCGAGACACCGTAGTTGACGAAGTCGGCGGTGATGTAGTTCGATGCCAGGTTGATCGAGGATTCATGCCCAACGGACAGGGTGTGGCTGAAGCGAGCATTGAGCTGGTTGGTGATGCTGAAGTTGTAGTAGTAGCTGTTCAGATCGGAACTGTCTCCAGGACCAATCGGGGCGAAAACCGTTGGCGCGTCGAAATTGAAGGACTGCAGACCGCCAGCCAGTTTGACAATGGTCGATTTACCCAGAGGCACACTGACAAACGCGCCCCAGTTGAGGAGAACGCCGTCGTTCAAAGTAGGATTCACGTAGTTCAGTAACGAAACCCCGCCTTCCGTGCCCAAAATCCAAGTCGCCGTCGGACTGTATGTCAGGGAGGCATGCACCGTGTTCATGCTACGGCTGAACTGGCTGTTGTTGCTACCCAATGCCTCGGAGATGGTGTTTGTGTAGTTGACCGCAAGAGCCCAAGCCGAATTGATCTGCCAGTTGGCCGCGACACCAAAATCGTTCTGGAACACACCAAAGCTCGAATTATTTGCTGCGCCGACAAAGGCATTGTTCAGCGCAGGACGCATGGACATGCGGTCATAAATGGTGAAATTCACAGGGCCTGCCTTGATGTCAAAGGCGAGCGTCGTTCCCGGCAGAACGTTGATCAGGTAATTACCATTACCATACGCTGCCAGTTCTGGATGATTGAAATAATGATCCACACCGAGACCGCCGGTGAAACTCAGGACATTGTTTTGTGAAACGCGGTAGTTGGCGCTGACGTTGAGCAGCGTGCTGCTGATCACGTCTGACACCGGAACGGCGGTGCGGCGAACGTTGCTGTTGTATTCAAACCCCTGATAAAGGCCAAAACCAATATTCACAGGACCAACCTTCAGATTTCGCTTGCCTGTAAGGAACGGATCTGAGGTGTAGGTAGGAGCAAAATAACTCAAGGACTGCGAATACTGGCCCGAGTAGGTGGTGTAATCACCCACAGCACGAGCGGCGAATGCGGAACTGCCGCTGCGCACCGAAGGCTGTGAAATCTGACGGTCCGAACGCAGCAACTGCTGAAGACTTTGATACCCCTCCTGATCTTCCTGGCTGACGTATGCCCCCTTTTCGTAGTCGTACACCACGTCTCCACTGCGTGCCGATGACTGGGTCGTCTTTTTCATCTGGCCGGTGCGGGACCGAAGGTCATTGAAAAAGTTGCTGGTTTGCGACGGTGAAACACCAAACTGAGCGTTGGAACGTTGCGGCAACAAACAGCCGGTCGTGAGGGTAATCACCATCAGAACAGCACTGATGGGGACGGGGCGAGAGTTGTTGATCAGCATGACGGGAGAGAGTGGGTCGGGAATTAAAACAACGATACAAGCAATTCTACTGGGTTTTGTCTATACCAAATTTCTCTCGATTTCGCCACATACTCCCCCTTGAGTTACAATAATTTGGCGTTCACCGCTACACCCGGCCAGCCACGCTCCCCTCAGTTCTTGAAGGCGACCACCGAAACGGCACCCCTCGTTTCACGAACGCGTTTTCTGAGTTCAAAATCAAACTCAAGTTGGATTTCCCTCGAAGATGCCCTGTCCCAAGATCTGTGAGGACTGTTGGAAGGGGGAGCCAGGGCGATTAAACTGCGTAATTTGCCGAACAATTTGCCGATCGGAAGCCGCTTGGAATTGAAAGAATTCATGGTTTGATTGTGATAATTAAGACAACTTTCCGAACCCTATATAGTGTTCATTATAACATGTTCAAATGAATTTTTTGGGTGGCCGGAAAATGCAGGGCTTCACCGCTCCCGTTTGACGCCGCAGGTTTAAAAGTTCATGTGCGCTCATGTCCATTGAAGCCCTTCCTGTTCCTGCAGCGCGGTTGACCATCCCGGAATACGCCATGGCGCTTGCCCATGTGGCCAGCCTGCGTTCGGAGGATCCATTTCGGAAGGTTGGGGCGGTGGCCATTGACTTTGACAACCGGGTGATAGGAACCGCCTACAATGGCCTTGCGCCCGGCTATGACGCAGATCCTGATTTTTGGGCAGATCGGGATGCACGACGTAAATACATGCTGCATGCCGAGGTGAACCTGTGCAGCCTGTTCACCCGTGGCAATGTCAGGCTCGTCGCCTGCACCACCAAACCCTGCACCAGCTGCATGCAGATGCTTTGCGCCTATGGCGTCAAAGAAGTCTATTTCCGCGACGATTACCCTGAGTCCGAGGCAGATGCCATAGCCGGGCGTTATGGCATCCCGCTGATCCAGCTTGCCGATTACCCGCAGATCGTCTCGACAGCCGCCAAGGAAAAAACCACGTAAGAGCTTGCTGACGCGGAACCAGAGCGCCTGATCAGGCGCCGCTGACGTTTCGGACTCGTACTCACCAGCGCACGAAGTCACTCGTTATATCCAGACCAGGCGGCAGCCAATCAGGCAGTTTTGACGTTTTTCACCGCCAATTCATGCTTCGCAAGCTGCAGATCGGCCTCGACCATGATCTTCACCAGCTCCTTGAATTTCACCTTCGGCTCCCAGCCCAGCTTTTTGCGGGCTTTGGCCGGATCCCCGATGAGGAGTTCCACCTCCGCCGGGCGTTCATAGCGGGCGTCATACTTGACATGCTGCTCCCAGTCGAGGTCCAGTGCGCCGAAGGTCTCCTGCACGAATTCCTTCACACTGTGGGTTTCGTTGGTAGCGATCACATAATCATCCGGCTCATCCTGCTGGAGCATCATCCACATCATTTCCACGTAGTCCTTCGCGTAGCCCCAGTCGCGCTTCGCATCCATGTTCCCCAGGAAAAGCTTGTCCTGCAGCCCCATTTTGATGCGTGTGGCCGCACGGGTGATCTTGCGTGTCACAAAGGTCTCCCCACGGCGTGGCGACTCATGGTTGAAAAGAATGCCGCTGCTGGCATGCAGGCCGTAGCTCTCGCGGTAGTTCACGGTCAGCCAGTGGCCATAAACCTTAGCACAGGCGTAGGGGGAGCGGGGCCAGAAAGGCGTGGTCTCCACCTGTGGAACTTCCTGCACCTTGCCGAACATCTCCGAGGAGGAGGCCTGATAGAAGCGCACCTTGCCCACCAGTCCAGTTTCGCGGATGGCCTCTAGAATGCGCTGCGTCCCAAGGCCCACAATGTCCCCCGTGCTCTCCGGCACATCAAACGACACCCGCACATGGCTCTGCGCCCCCAGATTGTACACCTCATCGGGTTTCAGTTCATAGAGCAGCTTTACCAGAGCCACCGAGTCCATCAAATCCCCGTAATGCAGGTGCAGATTCTTCGAGGGCAGGTGGGATTCCGGCTCAAACAGGTGCTGAAGACGCCCCGTGTTGAAACTTGAGGCCCGGCGGATGATGCCGTGCACTTCATAGCCCTTTTCGAGCAGCAGTTCCGTGAGATACGAGCCGTCCTGTCCTGTGATGCCGGTAATTAGAGCTTTCTTCATGGGTCAAATCGAGCGCCGATGAGACAATACCGGCTCCCATTCCGCAAGGGGAAAAGCAGGAACATAACAGTTGCACCCCACGAGTCTCCCCTTATTCTCTGCCCCCCCAATCCCAGCCCCAATTTCAATTTATGAGAGCTGACCTCGTCGAACAAGCCGCGCTAATCGTCAAAGATCACCCCATCCTGATCAATATGGTCTCCAAGCGAGTCCGTCAGATCGCCGCGGGCCATGCGGTTCTCGTCGAGCGCCGCCCCGGCCTTCGTGAAGCCGACCTCGCCCTCCTTGAAATCATTCAGGGCAAGATCACCATCGCCACCATCGACAAGAGCTAGGCCACCCTGCCCTTCCCGGCAGAACCGCCAGTTCTTCGTTAACATCTGCGGTTCCCCGCGCGACCCATGTCCGAGATCGCCACGAACCGCAAAGCCCCGCGCGACTACCACATCCTCGAAAAATACGAGGCTGGCGTCGAAC
>NZ_JBIPNG010000129.1:0-14370 GCF_044373815.1 Prosthecobacter sp.
GCAGATTGCGGGAGACCTTCTGAAGTTTGAAGGCAAGCGCGATCAGGCGAACAAGATCGTGGCCACGGGTTTTCTGGCGATCGGTTCCAAGGGACACAACAACCGTGACCGCCGCCAGTTCTCGATGCATGTGGTGGATGAGCAGATCGATGCCGTGTCGCAGTCCATGCTGGGACTGACTCTGGCCTGCGCACGCTGCCATGATCACAAGTTTGATCCCGTGACGCAGCGCGACTACTACGCGCTGGCGGGCATCTTCCTGAGCAGCGAGACGCTGTTTGGTACGTATGAGCAATTGCAGAACAACAATACCGCTGGCTTGATCGAGCTGGATCGTGCAGCCGGGCAGACGGCCTCCCTCGCGAAGATTTCACCATCTGAAGTGGCTGAGCTTAAAGCCAACTATGAGCGGGCGAAAACCGCCGCTGCCGAGGCGCAGAAGGAAGTTTTCGCCATGCGCCAGCAGGATCGCGAGAAGGCGGGAGCGGCAAGCTTCCTGCGCATCCGCGGTGCGCGTGATCGTGCCGAAGAGGTGAAGGCGGACGTGGACCTGTTTTATGAAGATGGCACACCGCGCACACTGGCTATGGGGGTGCTGGACCGCACCAGTCCTTTCAACAGCCCGATCCTCATCCGTGGCGACATCAAGCAGCCCGGTGATGTGGTGCCACGTGGGCTGGTGGAGGTGCTGTGTGCGAAAGGTGAGCCGCTGAATATCGGCCCGCAAAGCGGCAGCGGCAGGCTGGACCTGGCCTACTGGATCGCCTCGAAGGACAACCCCCTGACGGCACGTGTGATGGCCAACCGCGTGTGGTTGAAACTGATGGGCAGCGGCATCGTGCCGACGCCCGACAACTTTGGCGCGATGGGCCAGAAGCCATCCCACCCTGAATTGCTGGACTACCTAGCGGTCTCGTTCATGGAGAACGGCTGGTCGGTGAAGAAGCTGATCCATGAGATCATGATGAGCCGAGCCTACCAGATGGGCTCGGGCTACGATGCTGCGAACTATGCCGTCGATCCTGACAACAAGTGGCACTGGCGCATGAACCAGCGCAGGCTGGAGGCTGAGGCGATCCGCGATGCGATGCTCGCGGTGAGCGGATCGCTGAATCTGTATCCGGTGGATGGTTCTCCCGTGGCCCGTGCGGGGGAAGGCAGGCAGGGTTTGCTCTCGATTTTCCGTGGTGAAATGATGAGCAAGGCCTACACCTATCGTTCGATCTACATTCCGATTATCCGGGACCAGATTCCTGAAATGCTCTCGGTCTTTGATTACCCGGACGCGAGTCTGGTGAATGGGGATCGCGATACGACGAACGTGCCCTCGCAGAGCTTGTATCTGATGAACAACCCGCAGGCACAGAGTGCAGCGGATGCGTTTGCGGTACGCATCGCCAAGCACCCGGGCAATTCCGCCGAACGTCTGAGCTACGCTTATGAACTGGCGTTTGGCCGTGAACCCACGGCGCAGGAGAAAGCTGCGATCGGCAATTTCTGGATGCGCTTTCCCCAGCAGATTGCGAAGGACAAAGGCACCAGCAAAGAGGCGAAGGCGCAGGCGGAGTTTGCCGCGTTGTCCGCCTTCTGCCAGAGCCTGATCGCGAGCGCCGAGTTTCGTTACCTTAATTAAAGCACCTCCGACATCATGAACAAGACACCCTTCTCCCGGCGCGAGTTTTTGAAGACCAGTTCCAACGGCTTCGGCTACCTGGCCTTTGCCGCTCTGGCACAGCAACAGGCGCTGCGCGCCAATCCGCAGGCCGCCACGGGGCCGCTGGCACCGAAAACGCCGCATTTCGCGCCACGTGCAAAGCATGTGATCTTTCTCTGCATGCAGGGCGCGCCCTCGCATGTGGACACGTTTGACTACAAGCCGAAGCTGATCGCGGACAACGGGAAGGGGGCACCCTCAGCGGCCGGACGCTATGGCACGGCGAAGCTCATGGCCTCGCCCTGGAAGTTCAACCGGCAGGGCAAAAGCGGCCTGTACATTTCAGAGTTGTTTCCCAATCTGGGCAAGCATGCGGATGAGATGTGCATCCTGAATTCCATGGCCACGGATCTGCCGGCGCATCCGCAGGCGTTTTCCCAGCTCCACACCGGCACGACGCAGTTTGTGCGGCCGTCGCTGGGGTCATGGGCCTTGTATGGTCTGGGCACGATGAATGAAAACCTGCCCGGATTCATCACGGTCAATCCGCCCGGCAACGCGACACGCACCTACGGCAGCGCGTTCCTTCCTGCCATTTATCAGGGCACCAAGATCGGCGGCAACGCTCTTCCCGGCGGTGGTGCCGCAGGCCGGCGGTTCGGCGGTACAGAACAGGCCACCGTGGCGAACATCAAAAACAGCCGCTACACGACCGAAGAACAGCGTACGCAGCTGGATCTGGTGCAGGCGCTCAACAAAGCGCGCATGCAGCAGGACGGCGGTGTCAGCGCCGAGGTGGAAGGCGTGATCGAATCGTATGAACTGGCGTTTCGCATGCAGGCTGAGGTGCCAAAGGTGATGGACCTGAGCAAGGAAACGGCGGCCACGAAGGCGCTGTATGGCATTGATGAGCAGGAGACGGATGCCTTTGGCAAGCAGTGCCTGATGGCGCGCAAGTTCATTGAGGCTGGCGTCCGATTCATCGAACTCACCAACGGCAACTGGGACCAGCACTTCAATCTGAAGGCCTCCTTGGAACGCAACACCGGGGCGATCGACAAGCCCATCGCCGGGCTGCTAACCGATCTGAAACAGCGAGGACTGCTCAAGGACACGCTGATCATCTGGGGCGGGGAATTTGGCCGTACACCACACAGCCAGGGCGAAGACGGGCGCGATCATAACAACAAGGGCTTCTCCATGTGGATGGCCGGCGGCGGGGTGAAGGGCGGCATGAATTATGGCATGACCGACGACTACGGCTACGAGGCCGTGCTGAACAAGATGCACATCCATGACTGGCACGCGACGGTGCTGGCGCTGCTGGGCCTTGATCACGAACGGCTTACCTTCCGTTATGCAGGCCGTGATTTCCGTCTTACGGATGTTTACGGCACGGTTGCGAAGGAGATCATCGCATGAGCGAATTGGTCACCTAAATGACGCACGCGTTGCATCTGGCGTGATTCGTCTTATCAATGGCGCTGAAAATGGGAAACAGCGCCTCAGCATCCGCCTCGAAGATGTCCTCCAGCCAGGTGCTGGATGCTTCTTCCAGCAGTGCGATCGACACCGAGACGATGCTTCGAATCGAGGTGATGATCGATAAAGGGCTGCCGGAGGAGCTGCGTACAAGTGCCAAGAGCCTGCTGCGTGCAGTTGCTGGCAAAGTCGCTGTTCCTGGGCACTTTGATGCGTTTTGCTGCCAGGCATTTTCAAAGCCGGAGTGGGCGGCGGCGGGCAGTCTGCTGATTGCCGAGATGTTTGAGCAGGACGAGGATCAGCTCGCAGAACTCGCACGCATCCCCGACCTGGTCATTGAAATGGGCAGCGGAGAGGTGAACGTGACCTGCATGGTGGCATCCCGCTGGGCTGCACGCGGGGAGACGCACCGCCTTTCCAGACTCGCGGATGCGATCGTGGCATCGCATGCGTCCAGAAACGCCTGTGCAGTGGATGTCATGCTGGCTCTGGCCGCCACACTGGCGGTGACGCGATTTTCACGTGCAGAGCAGCTTTACAGTGCCGCTCTCCCACTGGCAGGGGAAGAGCACAAGGAGGCGCTGGCAGATGCCAAGCGCTGGCTGGCAGCCGGCCGCGTGGTGTGCAGCGCCGTGCAGGACGAACGTGATTTCTGGGACGTGCGTCTGCGCAAACCCAAGACGGCCTGGACCTGGAAGAGCAAGGCGGAGCGCGAGGCGCTGGACCATTTGTCGGAGTGTTTGACGACTGACATGGAAGGCGCTGACCTATTCAAGGCGGTGCTGCCCGAGTACTGGTGGGAACTGGCGGTGAAATTTGCGCATCAGCAGGAAAAGCTGGTGGATTTGACCCAAAAGCTGGTGACTGCGAAAACAGAAAACGGAGGAGGGGCGAAGGCCGCGCCTGAGCTGGTTCCGGCAGCCGGGAGAGTTACCCGAGAAATTCCTCCGCATCCGCATGCTGGGCCATTGGCGCGGTTTATTCTGCCCTGGTTCTGTGGTTGCCTGGCGATGCTGCTCACCGTGCTGGTGCCGGTGCTGATCCTGCCACGGGAATCTGTCCTCGGCATTTTGGATACTTTAAAGCCGGCTGCGACGCTCTCGACTCCTGCCGAGATGGAGGCATGGCGGAAAAAAGAACTGCAGAAAAAGGCCGCTGAGATGAAGCTTTTTGAAGCACAGCATGCTTTGGCAAAAACCGGCGGCTGGCAGGAAAACGAAAAGCTGCTCTCAGGAAAAAGCCAGGAACTGCCCTTCGACAGCCCGCAGTACCTGAATCTGCTGGTCTGGCTTCATCTGGACCCGCCCAAAGATGAGGAGGTCCGCCTGCGTGTGTGCAAACTGCTGCTGGACCGAGTGAAGGGGAATGCTATCACATTGTGGGAGATGCTGGCCTATCCAGGTTCCGCGAATGCGGCAGAGATCAAAATTGCGGCACACAACGTGCTTTCTGATGTGGCCTATCAATGGAGCGCAGATGAGAAAAAGCGTCTTGTTACGATTGCCGGGAGCACTCCTGCCAGCAGATCCTCTCTGGTGGGCGGCGATAAGAAATAAAACGAAGAACGTGCTTGGCTCAAATCTGAGTTTCAGAGATGCTAATCTTGCATTTTTGTGAGTTCACTTGGTATCCTTTGAGCTTGTTGAGATTAGCCTAGGCAGACTATGCTTTTTATGGTTTGAGCTCTAAACGCTGGTTTATTAACAATGTAAAATTACCAGATTTTTCAGAATAAACTTTGCAATTTTGAGCCACAACCCTTATAAATTAGAACATATATGTGAACTATTGCCCCCACTCTCTAGTCGGTATTATTTCACAGTATGGTCATTAACTTGTTATGATTGAAGAGCTTCAGCAATTTGGCAGCCTTTCCGTGGCTCATCGAACCGGTGGTGCACCGGTCGAGCTGGTGCGTTCTAAGGACGAGGTGGTTTTTCTGGCCTTCGACAACCGGATTCACCGGTTGGTCGAACTTCATGTGCTGCGCGGAGGAAGCACACTGGATGCGGCAATGAAGAGATCCGCATTTGACCGTGCCCGCCAGGCTTCGGAAATCCGTGGGCATGCCTTCATGCGCATTTTGGAAGTGGGTGAGGATCAGGGGCTCGTCTATTACACCAGCAATCTCAACGACGGTGAGTTTGTCGAGCATTACACCCAAAGGCGCGGCGCAGTGGCGCCCGCGACGGCGCTGGCGCTCGTGTATCAGCTGCTGGATGACCTGCTTCAGCTGCAAGGATTTCAACGTCTTGTCTCGCGCATGCATCTGGATCGCGTGCTGGTCACGACCCTGGAGGATACATTCCTGCAGCTTCGTGTGTTTGATTACGGCCTGTCTCAGCTGGATGCAGGGACTGAGGGGCAAAGTGGTGCGCGGCTGGTGGTGGAAGCCTGCAGGTTGATTTTCCTTCTTCTGACCGGGCAGCCTTATGCCGGCGAAAATCCGGACCGTTTCCCTGCCTTGACTCAGCTGCCGATGGGATTGCGCACAGCGGTCAGAGCCGCACTCACCGACCCCGACAATGCTCCGGCATCGATCGAAAAGCTGCGTGATGATGTGCGCGAGGCGTTCAGTGCGCTTTCGAGCAACATCAAAGCGCGCAATTTCCGCAAACACCTGGTGGTGAACTCTTCACTGCTGCCACAGTCGCAGCTGCAGGAGTTGCTGCTGGAGGATGTGCCGGTCGAAACCATTCTCGGAACGCGATTTCGCGTGGAGGATGCGGATCACGCACGTCGCTATCCCTTCTCCATTCCTGCGATCAATACCAAGCTGGGGCAGTCGGTCACGGTGCACCTGCTGCCGCCTTCGCGAATCGTGGACAAGTCCCGCTACGAGGCAGTGCCCTTGCAGATGTGGCGTTTCAATCCTGAACGGCATCCCAACATCCTCCGCTCTCTGAGTCTGTGGGAAAGTCCTGACTGGACCTTCCTGACCGAAGAGCGGGAGCCTGGCTTTGCACTCAGCCGCCTCATGGCGGAACGCATCACCCTGAACCCTGCTGAAGTGACGGTGCTGATGCGCCAAATCCGGGCTGGGCTTGATCAGGCGGTGGAGTGTGGCGTGCAGCGCGTGGATCTGCACCCTTCCAATATCCTGCTGCGGGTGGGTAAAAATGGTCCGCTGCTCTCGCGTGAACTGGAGCGGCTGATGCAGAAGCGCCTGGACGCCTGGCCTTCGTTTGTCGTGAAGCTGCGTCCGCACATGACCATGCGCAGCCTCTATGAGCCTCTGCTGGTGGACATGGACCTCACCGAAGGGCAGCAGCAGGAGGAGCATTTGCAGAATCGTGATTTCCGGCATCGTTCATTTGTGGCGCTTGCAGGTTATTTGCTGACAGGTGAGCGCCAGACCGGAGGTGTGCCGCAGTTTCCTGAATCCATTCCTGAGGCCGCCGCCGCATATGTGCGCGAGTGCCTTGAACTGATCCGCCGTGCGGGCAAGACCCCAAGTCCGGGTGATTTCATCGACAAGTTCGAGGGGCTGCTGACTGCGCCGACGGTTGATCTGGCCACACGTCTGCGTGGAAGCAATTCGGTGGCGCTGGAGGAGATGGAAAGCGTCGGTTCCGTGTCGGATTTTGACGATGACTGGAATGCGAATGATGCCGCAGCCGGAGCTCATGAGGACGAGCCCATTTCCCCCATCAAGCGCGGGATCAAGACGCATGACTTCAACTCGTTGGTCCAGCAAAAGCGCAGTCTGCCAGTGGGCGCCATCGCGGCAGCTGCCGCAGTGATTCTGGGCATTGGCGCATGGATTTTCATGGGCGGTAAAAAGGAGCCGGGTGCTGCAGCGCAGCCTGTGGTTTCCTCTGCGGAAGCTGAAGGACCTGCGGTCAGTAAAAAAGATGCTCCCCCTGCGGTCGTGAAGACCGTCCAGAGCAAGCCGGTTCCGGCTCAAGCTGAACCAGTCAAACCACAACCTGCTCCTGTCGTTGCCGCTCCCGTCAAACCTGTGGCGGTGATGAAGGAGGCTGTGCCGAATCCATCCGTCAAACCTGCGCCGGAAGCGGTGGCATCAGTGACAGATGTTCCCGCCCCGCCGCCCAATTTGCCGGCTCCGGTGAATGAAGTGAAGCCGACGACGAAGCCGGTGGCGGCAGATGCAGCGACGACCACTGTCGCGGTGACGCCTGCTGCCACTAACCCGCCGCAAACCGCAAATACCTCTGTCCCTCCAGTCACTGCTGCAAAGCAGCCGGAGAAAGCCCCCATCACCATTCGTCGTGCCATTCTTCCTTCCAAAGAGGAGATCGACCGCATGAAACAGGGACAGGTGGAAAGCAGGACAGGGCAGATGCCTGCCATTTCCACCGCCGCACCCTTGCCGCCGAAACGCAAAGAAACACCGTGATCCCAGCCATCGCCCGCATTTCAATATTGCAGCCATTTTGGCGTGGGATTCCTCACGAAAGCACGGAATTTGCTTGGACTCACGGCTCACTCACAGGTAAAACTACCTTTAGTGGAGATAAGCGCCGCAAACAATGCCGCTTTGATTGCGAAGTCCGGGACATGCCGGATGAGAATCACCGGCGTGGTGTGGCTGGTGGCCTATCACACTTTCAAATGCAGGCAGTACACATCACATTAGAAACCGCGAAAATTAGGAGAGACTGATGAAGGTCAACAACACTATCGTTATTTCAATCGGTCAGGCCGGCAATCAAATTGCCGCGTCTTTCTGGAAAACCATCTGTCAGGAGCACGGCATTGATCCGATGACAGGCCAGACCGCCCAGGGCCAAACTCCGCGTGGAAACTGGAGCGCGTTTTTCAGCAAACTCGGTGAATCCACTTCCGGCAGCTATGTGCCGCGTGCCGTGATGGTGGATCTCGAGCCAAGCGTGATCGACAACATCAAGGCCTCTTCTGGCTCGCTCTTCAACCCTGGCAACCTCATCAGCCGCACGGAAGGTGCCGGTGGTAATTTTGCCGTGGGTTATCTGGGTGCAGGCCGCGAGGTGCTGCCAGAAGTCATGGGTCGGCTCGATGCCGAAATCGACAAGTGCGACAACGTCGGCGGCATTCTTGTTCTGCATGCCACGGGCGGCGGTTCGGGTTCCGGCTTTGGAGCCCTGCTCATTGAATCCGTCAAAGAAAAGTATCCTGAATTCCCCGTGCTGAGCTGCGCGGTACTGCCATCCCCGCAGGTTTCCTCGGTGGTCACCGAGCCTTACAACACGGTGTTTACGCTCAACACGCTGCGCCGTTCGGCAGACGCCTGCCTCATCTTCGACAATGAAGCGCTGTTCGAACTCGCCCACCGCAAATGGAACATCGAGAGCCCGACGGTGGATGACCTCAACCTGCTCATCACCGAGGCGCTTGCCGGTCTGACCGCCTCCATGCGTTTCAGCGGCTTCCTGACCGTGGAAATCAGCCTGCGTGAGCTGCTCACGAATCTGGTGCCGCAGCCTTCGCTGCACTTCCTCATGTGCGCTTTTGCGCCGCTGACCCCGCCTGACCGCAGCAAGTTTGAAGAAATGGGCGTCGAGGAAATGATTCGCAGCCTGTTTGACAACGGCTCCGTTTTTGCCGCCTGTTCCCCCATGGAAGGCCGCTTCCTGAGCACCGCGGTGCTCTACCGTGGCATCATGGACGACAAGCCGCTGGCAGACGCCGCCCTTGCAGCGATGCGTGAGCAGCTGCCGCTGACTTACTGGATTCCCACCGCGTTCAAGATCGGCTACGTCGAGCAGCCCGGCATCTCCCACCGCAAGAGCATGGTGCTTCTGGCCAACAACACCGAGATCGCCCGTGTGCTTGACCGGATCTGCCACAACTTTGACAAGCTCTGGCAGCGCAAGGCCTTCGCCAACTGGTACCTCAACGAAGGCATGTCTGAAGAGCAGATCAATGCACTCCGCGCCTCCGCCCAGGAACTCATTCAGAGCTATCAGGTGGCCGAGGAAAGCGGCGCCAAAGCCAAGGTTCAGGACAGCGCATCAGACATCCCGCGCAGCAGCGCCGGCGGGGATGACAGCCGCGGAGGTGGCATGAGTCTGCGTGACCTCGTTGACCGTCGTCGTTAAGAACAACAAATCAGGCAATCGATAAATCAACCGTTTGGAGGAATAACCGTGAGAGAGATTCTGAGCATTCATGTCGGACAATGTGGCAATCAAATCGCCGACCGTTACTGGCGGCTCCTGCTGCGTGAGCATGGCCTGACCGAGGCTGGTACGTTGAAGGATGGCAACACGACTGCCGCCACCAACACGAACATGGAGGTGTTCTTTCACAAGGTCCGTGACGGGAAATACATCCCGCGTGCCATTCTGGTGGACCTTGAGCCTGGAGTGATCGCCCGAATCGAAGGCGGTGACATGGCGCAGCTGTTTGACGAGAGCTGCATCATTCGAAAAATCCCCGGTGCTGCCAACAACTGGGCGCGTGGTTACAACGTCGAAGGTGAGCGCATCATCGACCAGATCATGAATGTGATCGATGCCGCCGTGGAAAAGACCAAGTCCCTGCAGGGCTTCATGATGACCCACTCCATCGGTGGTGGTTCAGGCTCGGGTCTGGGCTCGCTCATCCTGGAGCGTCTGCGCCAGGCTTATCCCAAGAAGCGCATCTTCACGTTCTCGGTGGTTCCGTCCCCTCTGATCTCCGACTCTGCCGTCGAGCCCTACAACGCCATCCTCACACTGCAGCGCATTCTCGACAACGCGGATGCCGCCGTGCTGCTGGACAACGAAGCGCTCTTCCGCATTGCGAAGTCTAAGCTGCACCGCAGCCCGAACTACATGGACCTCAACCACATCATCGCCCTCATCATGAGTTCGGTGACTGCCTCCCTGCGGTTCCCTGGAAAACTAAACACTGATCTCAGCGAATACGTGACCAATCTGGTGCCGTTCCCCGGCAATCACTTCCTCACGGCTTCGTTTGCTCCCATGCGTGGTCCCGGCCAGGAGGGGCAGGTCCGCATCAATTTCCCCGACATCGCACGTGAAACGTTCTCTCAGGACAATTTCACGGCTGCCATCGACTGGACCAACGGCGTGTATCTCTCCGCCTGCGCCCTGTTCCGTGGTGATGTGAAAGCCAAGGAAGTTGAGGAAAACATGGCGGCCATCCGCAAGAGCCTGAACTTCGCCAGCTACGTGCCGACTGGCATCAAAATGGGTGTGGCCGAAACCGCTCCTGAAGGCTTTGCCTCCAGTGGCTTGGCTCTGGTCAATCACACCGGCATTGCTGCTGTGTTTGAGCGCCTCATCACCAATTTCGACATCATGTTCGACAACCACGCCTACACGCACTGGTATGAGAACAACGGCGTCTCTCGTGACATGATGGCGCATGCACGCAACACCATCGTCAATCTCGCACAGTCCTATCGCGACGCCAGCTAGCCCGAGTCTGGCCGGGCTTTCCGCCCGCCCGGTTTCATGAACCCTTCTTCAACCCAACGTGGATACCGCATTGGAGCGCCAAATTGCCTCCGCCTCCCGCAGCGTCGAGGAGGCGCGGAGGCTTGCATACCACGATCCGGTACGCGTTGGTGCCTTGGTTGAGCAGATCAGTGTTCTTGCTGATCTGCGGCAGAAGGAGGGGGATTTCCGCAAAGCCGAGTCGCTCTATCGTGAGGGGCTTTTCCGTGCGCAGGAACTGCGCAAGCAGGACCCCGACCTGCTGACCGGCATCTACTCGCTCCTCGCGCATCTTTATGATCGCTGGGGGCGCATGGACAAGGCGGCTGAGTTTTATGAAAAGGCGTTGAGCATCAGCGCTGATAATGGGCTGGAAGACAGCGACAAGGTGGCCACGATCAAGAACAACCTGGCCATGATTTTCAAACAGCTGCGGCATTTTGAAAAAGCCGAGGGCTACTACTGCGAAGCGCTGGAAACCTTTCAGCGCATCGATGGCGAACAGAGCTCACGCGTGGCTTCCGTCTACAACAATCTCGGCGTGCTCTACTACAGCAGCATGGATGTGGATCGCGCGCAGGCCATGCATGAACGGGCGCTCGCCATCCGGCAGAATCTCAATGAAGGGCAGATGGACCCTGCCGACCTCTCCCAGACTTTCATCAACCTGGGTGCGGTGTACAAGGCTTCGGGCGATTTCCAAAAGGCCGAGGCCTGTGTGGATCGTGCGAAGCGCATCCGCGCGGCCATGAACGGCTACCACCCGAATCCGCGGCGTTCAGCCTCGCTGCTGATCGACAAGAGCTTGTAGATGGTGGCCGGCACTCGCAGTTAAAAAACTCTAGGCTGCGTGTGAATCCATCGAGAGGAATACTCCTCAGTTGCTTTGCGAACGCGTCAGCGTTCTGGAGGAGAGGGATCGTCCCGATCCCTCACGCTCACATATCGCCCAGCGGGTGCGAACATCTCAAGCGCTCCAGATGGGGTATCAGGATGATCCCCCCTCCGACTGCAAACCTGTTTTCAACAAATCAGGATATCAATACAGCTCCACGGGAGAACGTTTGCCGTCTTCGACACTGAGGTTTTTGGCGGCCTCTTCGCCGAGGGTGTCGACGCGGAGCTGCCAGATGTCGCGGTTGATGGCGGCGAAGCGGTCGAGATTGAACTGGTCCGGCTTCACCAGGCGCTTCTTGGTTTTTTCGATCCGCATCAAAGCATCATGCAGGGCCGGGGCTTCGACGCCTTCGAGGTGCTGACGGGCCAGCTCCACCATTTCGACGCGATGGCAGATCATGACGAGGTCATTGCCGGCGCGCACGGCTTCCTGGATAGCCTGCTCAAAGGTGACTTCATTCAGAATCGCTCCCATGTCGAGGTCATCGGTCATGGCCAAGCCATCGAAGGCGTACTGATGGCGCAGCAGCTTCGTCACGATGTTATGGCTCAGGCTTGCAGGCCAGCGGCCACGGTCCGGATCGTATGCGGTATAGTTGCTGTGGCAGGTCATCACGCTGTCGAGTTCCGGCAGCAGCGCGGAGTAGGGCAGCAGTTCGCTGCGTTCCATCTCTTCGCGGCTCTTGGTGATGACAGGCAGGAACTCATGCGGATCACATTCCGCCGGCCCATAGCCAGGGAAGTGTTTGCCGCAGCTCAGGATGCCTTCGGCGCGCATGGCGCGATTGAAGACGCCCGCGTTGTCGATCACCTGCTGCGGGTCTTTGCCATAGGTGCGGCCTTTGAGAGAATTGTCCGCCGCATCATCATACGAGATGTCCAGCACGGGACAGAGATCGAGATTGAAACCGAACAGGCGCAAAATCTGCCCGGTGAGTTTGCCATGGCGTTTGATCAGTGCGGGATCTCCCTTGTCACGCAGCGCTTGAGCGTTCGGTGGTTCTTCACCAATCAGGCGGAGACGCGAGACGCGGCCACCTTCCTGATCAATCGTGATGAATGGTTCGACATCTGAGATATCGCGCAGGTCATCGATCAGTTTGCGGACCTGTTCGGGGGTCTGGATGTTGCGACCGAATAAAATGAAGCCACCGGGCTGAAGTTTTTTGAGCCGTGCGGCGGTTTCTGGAGTGAGTTCGGCACCGGGGACACCCATGAGGAGGAGCTGGCCGAGGTCTTGGGAGGAGGGCATGATGGCGTGTGTTCGGTTGAGTAGTGGTTGGTCGAAAGTGACAGATCAGGTGTCAAGACTCGGTTTGCTAAAATTTTGATAACAATTGGGCGTTTTAGGCTCTCAGGATTGCGACTCAGCGGTTTCTTTTTGCAAAAGAAGGGTGGGCAGGTTGACGGGAGGGGCAAAACTTTTTAACATGTCGTCGTCCGTGGGGCAACTCGCGGGCCACGTTTGCAAGCTTCCTCAGCTAAAGCATTTCGTGCCAATCGGTCCTCTATCGTTGTTGGTTGCTGGATCGCCAATGGAACCCCCCGGCTTCGCATGCCGGGGGGTTCTCTGTTTCTGGGTGATGCATTCGCGCATTGTGAGCAACTCTGTGATTAGCTTGTTAGCACCGTGTGATTAGTGTGTGAGCAACTCAATCAGCTCACGGTGCACTCAACTGACGCGCCCATTGAATCGCACGCAGCATGCCGGTGGCCTTGTTGATCGTTTCTTGATACTCGGACGCAGGAACAGAGTCAGCCACAACACCAGCGCCTGCCTGCACATAGGCTTTGCCATCCTTCACAACGCAGGTGCGCAGGGCGATGCACGAATCAAGGTTGCCATCGAAGCCGAAGTAACCCACCGCGCCGGCATACGCACAGCGCTTGCTCTTCTCGCACTCGTTGATGATCTCCATCGCGCGCACCTTGGGCGAGCCGCTGACGGTGCCGGCGGGGAAGGTAGCGCGCATGACGTCATACGCGGTTTTGTCGTCACGCAGATGACCGTCCACGTTGGAGACGATGTGCATGACGTGTGAGTAGCGTTCGATGATCATCAGATCACTGACGCGCACGGTGCCGTAGTCGGCCACACGTCCGACATCATTGCGTGCGAGATCGACGAGCATGATGTGCTCGGCGCGTTCCTTGGGATCCTCCAGCAGTTCCTGCGCCAGCGCATCGTCTTCTGCAGGGGTCTTGCCCCTCCAGCGTGTGCCGGCAATCGGGCGGATGTCGATGCGGCCGTTCATGCACTTCACATGAACCTCCGGCGAACTGCCGACCAGCGCGAAGCCCTGCGGGAAGTCGATGCAGAACATGTAAGGGCTGGGATTCACGTGCCGCAGAGCGCGGAAGAGGTCCAGCGTGGTGCCTTGGTAGTCCGTCTCAAAGCGCTGGGAAGGCACGCCTTGGAAGATGTCACCGGCGCCGATGTACTCCTTCATCTTGAGCACCATCGCCTCGTATTCTTCCTGCGTGGTGTTGCTCACCGGCGGTGGCAGCTGACCCACGGGGGCAAAGGTTTGCAGCGGTCTGGCAGCCAGCGGCTTCTCCAGTTTGGCAATGACATCCGCGATCTGCTCGCGCGCCCAGTCGTAGGCAGCCTCCAGTGTGGCATGCTCATCAGTGTGCACGTTGGCCACGATGGAAAGGCGGCGGGTGCGGTGATCAAACACCAGCACGGTGTCGGTGACCATGAAGACCATGTCCGGCAGGCCCAGTTCATCCTTGGGTGGTGGCGAGAGCGTCGGCTCAAAGAAGCGCACCATGTCATACGCCAGGTATCCGACTGCACCTCCGTGGAAAACTGGCAGCGGCTGCGTTTCCAGCGGCGTGAAGGGCTTCATCAGCTCCTGCAGTTCCGTCAATGGATCGCCGGTGGTAGTGTAGCTGCGCTTCTTCCCGCGCTCCTCGATTTCGATCTCACGACCGCGTGCGGTGAAGATG
>NZ_JBIPNG010000130.1:0-14361 GCF_044373815.1 Prosthecobacter sp.
CCCCTCCACACCGAAAGTCAGCGTGATTGCGACGCGCAGCATGAACCCCCACCCGCTGTGCGCAGGCGACCTGCTGCGGACTGAAGTCCGCGCTCCGCAGGCGCTGCCGTGCTCCCCGTCCCACTGATGTGCTGGGGGAGACCGAGCGCCGCGGGTGAAAACGTTCAGATTCTAACCGCTGATGTGACGCTGACATGACGCTAATACTGAAACCGGAAATCCAGACTCCGGCTATTCTGATCAGTCTTTATCAGCGTCTCATGAGCGTCTTATCAGCGGTTAAAAACCTCTGCTTCAAGCCCTGCCACACCGCGCTAAAAACCGCTCTTCTCCCCTCACCACGTCCAAAACCACGGCAACTCAAACACCCCCTCCGGTTGCCATGATTTCGGCTCAGGCTCCCCCCTCTCGGCTTCCACCGCCTGCCACGCACCGCCGCCACCTGCACTCCGCTGCGGCCCGTTGCCATTTCCGGCACCGTGTTTTTGACCCCTCGGCACCCTCATGGTTGCCGGTTGCCCACCCTATGTTTTCGAAATGGCAACCGGCAACCGGAGGGCTTGGGTGGCGGGTGAAAGGAGGGCTGCGAAGGGCTCAAACCATGGCGCGACTTGACTCATAGTCCCTAGACTCATCGTCCAAGGTGGTCGGCATGAGGACTCATCCGCCAATGTACATTTCATCTGCACTTCGCATAGCAAGCATCACTCTCTGCGGCGAATCGCGAGCCATGGCAGCATGCAGTCGGCTGGTCAGTTCAAGCCAGTGGTTCAGCGTACTGCCGCTGCCGGATGATCTTTGGGAGATCACCGTGAAGGAAGAAAATGAGGCTCGGCTTCGCGCATGGTGTGCTGCATCGGAGTAGTGATACCGAAGAATCTAGGGCAAGTTTTGATGGCATATGCATTGATTTGCTGAATCGTCAGAGACGCTCCAACACATGTCATCAGACCTTAATACGCAAATCAGAGCAGCAGCCGGGCTGGCAATCCAACAAATGATACGTCACAAGGGTGGCAATGTTTTTAGCTGGGAGGAGATCCAGAGAGGGTTCGAAGTGGATGGTAAAAAAATCTTCTTCGCGACCAAGGCCGCAGGCATTTTCAAGCCGAAGGAACTGACAGACGATGCAGCGCTCAGCATCAAACAGGTGACGCCCTCAAGGACGGGGAGATCAGCACCTTATGATGACAAGGAATTGGAAGATGGAGCGGTCAGCTACAGTCTACAGCGCGAGGGGGAAAAGAGCCCATTCAACAGACAGTTGCAGGAGGCTTACAGAAGAAACATGCCCCTGATCTATCTGCGGGGCATTGCAGACAGCCTCTATGAAGTGTTTTACCCCGTCTTTGTGGAGGAGTTTTCATTCCAAACCAATGTTGCGCGCGTGGTTTTCGATCAACCAGCATCCGAGGCGACCTTGAGTCGTGTTGATGAGGTTCCTGTAGAATATTCTTACGGTATCAAAAAGAACCGGCGGCATCAGCGGGCATTCCGAAAACGTGTTTTCATGGCGTATGGTCTGCGATGTGCGCTTACCAATCTTCCTCTGGTCGAATTGCTAGAAGCTGCTCACATCATTGCAGACTCCAAAGGTGGAGAGGCATCCGTTCGGAACGGCATCGCAATGTCCACGTTTCACCACACAGCATATGAGTCGAATCTCATGGGGATTGATCCTGACGGAAAAGTCATTCTGAGTGAGCAAGTGCGTGCCACGCGCGATGGTCCCATGTTCAGCCATGGTCTCTTAGAAATGGATGGCAGGACGATGAGATTCCCTAATTATCCAGGGCATCGGCCAAACAGAGACTTTCTCGCTCAGAAATTTGAGGAATTCATCAAGGAACAGAAGTGACCAGAATAAGCCCCGAGGGCACGATGATGGGCTGTTCATGACGGCTCCATTTTTTCGTGCGGCCATGCCAGGAAACTAAAACCCCTGTGCGTTGCTGGGAAGTCATGATTTTTAAAAACGACTCTCTCGATCCTGCCGCCGTCTTTACCTGCGCCACCTCCCTGCGGGATGCCTGCGATCAGTCCGCCAAGTTGAACAATCTCAATCTCAGCGAGCTCTTCCAGGGCGTGGATCAGTTTTACCGCGAGGCCATGCGCATTGCCGCCTTGTTTGAGGAATGGGCTTGTGAGCATGTACTCTTCGAGGAGATGTGTGAAGTCTGGCCCTACCTGCTGGAGGACAAGTTTGGAGCCGCCTGCTTGCAGCGCATGAGTGTGGAGGATCTGAAATACTTCGATGCCGAGGACTGCCCGGATGTGGCCATGAAGCTTCTGCTGCCTTTGCATTATCAAGATGCGTCGCGCGTGCCGCTGGATGTGATGGCAATCAATCCTATTCCTGCCTCCCACTTCACCCACTGGCGCATTCAAACCATTCGCTGCCTGAGCGGCGACGACAACTTTGAGCCGATGGCCTATGGCGATGATCCTTTCGATGCCGAATACGAGCCCTCCATCCTCGCCCTTTATGGCGTGGATGCCGAGGGGCTGGTCGAGCACATCAAAGACTTCGATCGCTATGCGGATGCCGTGGCGTTTGCAGGCAAGCTTGCGCCGGGAGTCGAATTTCCTGAGGAGCCGGTGGTGAAAGCTCAAGGGAGTTGATGCCCAGCGGACGTGGTCGGAGCCAGTCCGTGTTTTAACACCTTGGCGTGGCGTCAGGCCGCAGAATAATGGCGAGCGCGCCAGCGTTCTGGAGTGCTCCAGTCCTCTGGAGCTTTACGCAGGCCATAAGACACTCGAAAGCGCCGGAGGACCGGCGCACTCCAAAACGCAAAGCGCCGGTGATGCTCAGGTTTTCAAACACGGCTTAGAATTACCCGGTTGCCACATGGCAACCAAACACCCCTTTTCGGTTGCCATGGGTTTGGCTTCAGGCCTTCGCAAAGGTGCGCCGGGTTGCCACGGGATGCCACATCCTGCCATCAAATGCTCCAAAAACCGAAGCATTGGAGCGGCGTGGTTGCCGGTTGCCAAAGTCAAAACATAGGGTGGGCAACCGGCAACCAGAGGTGCCGTGTGGAGCGGGCTGAGGTGGATTTCAGCCCTCATCATCTTCGTCATCGTCGAAGTCGTCATCGCTGGCGTGGACGCGTATTTGACCGCGCCCCTTGGACGGCAAGGCTTTCGGCGGCAGCAGCTTGTTGGCTCCGCCGCTGAGGCGCTGCTCCTGCAAGGCTTTGCGCGCCCATTTGCTGACGGTGCCCTTGTTCTTGTTCATCATCTCCGCGATGTCCTTCTGGCTGGTGACGCCATCGAGCACGTGCTGAATGAATTCCTCGTATTCGCTGACCTGCGCCAGCTCACACTGAATGTCCGTGATCCCGCTGACCTTGTCGGTGGTGAAGTGCCAGAGCATGTCGGGGAGGGGATCGCCGGTGTTGCGGGAGGGTTTGGCGAAGTGGCTGACGAATTTCGCGCCGGGGTCGCTTTCCAGGCGGGCATCGCGCAGCTCGATGATCCAGGAGCAGGCGTCTTCGCGCTTGGAGTGGCCGCGCATGAGGCCATTGCGCCCGGCGTGGTGGACGACGATGACGGTGATCTTGCGCCGGCGGAGCTCGAGCAGCCAGTGGGAGAGGGGCTCGTAGTCCATGCCTTTGTTTTCATCCACGCCGCTGGCCAGGGAGCTGAGGTTGTCCAAGATGATGACCTGGTAGCCCTGCTGGATGATGAGGTCGGTGATGCGCTGGCGGTCTTCGACTTCGCCGATGTTCAGGCAGGTGCCGTTCTGATTGAAGAGGTGCTCGTGGTGGAGGTGGCACACCTTGGAGAGGTCCAGCCCCCGGGCGCGGTACTTGGTGTGCTCCAGCGCCATCTCGCCATCGATGTAGAGCACGGGGATGTGATCGGGCGCAGGCGGGGCTTCGGGGGCATCGTCCGGCGTGGAGGCGGAGGTGTCGGGATCAGCGGCAGCCCACAGGCCCAGCGGGCGGCGGCAGGAGATGGCGCCGGGCAGGGCCATGGCCATCCACGTCTTGCCCACGCCGCGCGGGGCGTAGATGTAGCCGAGGTCTCCCTGACACAGCCACTGGTCCAGCAGCGCGGGCCGTGGCGGGATGACGAGGGCCGCGAGCTGCTCTGCCGTGAGAACAAACTGCGCCAGCGGTGGCCGTGGCGGCGGCTGTCCGGGAACCGCCTGCGCCGGGGCGCTGCCTGCATAGGCCTGCGGTGCCGGGGCGGGGACGCCGGTGCTCTGCGTGTGGGTGGCTCCCTGTGCGGGAAACGGGCTGCGTGCGCGCAGGCGCTCGTACTCGGCGATCTCTTCGGCGGTGGGTATGAAGGGTGTGGCTAGGTCCATGGTATGTGTTTGTGTTATGTTGTGGTATTGACGAGAAATGTTTGCGATTGTTTGCGGTGGTTAGGAGGCCGGGATCGCGCATGACTAAAACGGCGGATGCACCTCCAGGTCGGGTTTGGGGAAGAGGCCCTCTCGCAGTCCGGCGGTGGATTCCTCATCCAGGCCGGTGGTGCAGTCGTTGAGGTCCTTGATGGGCGTGCCGTCCGTGCGGCGCAACCGGGTGAAATCGAAGAGGTCCACCTCGCACCCCACCTCCCGGAGCTGCATGGCCCACTGGCGGGCGCTTTTGACACCGCCGCCGTCGGCATCGGCATGCGGGTAGATGCGCACGCGGCGGCCGCGCATGAGCTCCAGCGCCGCGGGGTCGATCCGTGCGCCCGCGCCGCGCCCCAGCATGGCCACGGGCAGCACATCCCAGCGTTCCAGCTCGTGCGCAAAGTGCAGCGCCGCCAGGTAGTCCGGCCCGCCCTCCACCAGCAGCAGCGTGCGGAACTGGGGGATGCGACGCAGCACCGCCGCGCCCAGCGGCCAGTTTTTGCGGGAGCCACGCAGCGTGTGCGCCTTCCGCCGGCCCAGCGTGCCGCACGACGTGAAGGGCATGCCATCCAGCCGCCGCGCCTCCACCACGCGCTCCTCGGCATCCACCAGCAGCCAGCAGCGGTAACCCTGCACGATGGAAAAGGTGAGCGTGCGCAGCGCCAGCGCCAGGGAAACGGCCTCCGGCGTGATGCGGCGCGACTCCGCCACCAGCAGCCGGTCCGCCTCCGTGCCGTTGAGCAGCGACACGCGCAGGCCCTCCCGCTGCGGCGGCTCCTGCGCTGGCAGCAGCGCGGTGGCCTTCTCCTTGAAGGAGGTGCCGCGTGGGGCGCCGCTTTGCGGGCTGCGGCCCTTCACCGGCACGGGCACCCCGGCCAGCTCCAGAAACACCTTCAGCGCCTCCGCCGTGCTGATCTGCCGCGCCATGGCGATGAAGTCGATCACGTCCCCGTTTTGGCCCGTGCCGTAGTCCTTCCAGCGCTTCCCGTCCTTGCAGATGGAAAAGGAGGGGTTCTTGTCCTCCCGGAAGGGCGAGCGGCAGGTCCGCGCCGGCTGTCCCTGCAGCCCGAGCTTTTGCCATACCTCCGGGATGAGCAGGCGCTCTTTCAAGGCTGGTATGTCGTGGTGGTTTGTGCGTGGGGTCATAAAGGGGGGCATGGAATCTTTCTCCTCCGGCTCCTCCTCCCCCAGTTTAGGGACTCTGAATACCGTCGGCGCATCAAGCCTCCAAACCGAGGGAGGCGGAGTAAGAGTAGGATCTCTGAAAAGATGCTTTATCGTGGCATTACGTGGTAATCGCAGTCAGCCGCCATCCCGGCGGGACCGTCCAAGCTGGGTGTGGCGGAGGAGGAAGCCGCCGGGGTCGGCTGCCCGTGCGTGCGCAGGGCCTCCATCACCTGCTCCAGATCATAGCGCCGCGCATGGCGCACGCCGATGGAGGGGATGAGGCGGTCGCGGTTCCAGTTCTTCAGCATGCGGCGGTTGATACCCAGCGCCGCCATGAGCTGGCGGGAGGTGAGCAAGGCCGGCGGAGGAGCCGGGGGTGCTGCCGCTGCCGTGAAAGGCAGCGCGGCGTGGGGAGCGGCGGCAGGGCCGGGAGAATTAGGCAGGTCGGAGATCGTGTTCAGTGTCATAGGAGAGAGGAGCAGTTTCTGGCATCTTACCGGACGGCCCGCAGGTCGGGTCTGAAAACCGTGGGTGATTATCACCTACTAGGCACGAATTTTTGAACGTCAATGAACTTTTGGCCATGAGACGCACAAAAGCGCTCGGCAGGGAGTGCCGCCAAGGTAGGACATGGTATGAGATGCCGTGTTATTCACGCTTGCGCAAAGCGTCTTGGACTGCGGCGGCAAGCCTCGGCGCGGCGCCGCTTTCGCAGTCCGGACAGCAGGCCGAGGAGGAATCATCGCCGGTGGGCTGGCTTGACAGCCCTCATGTTTGAGAGACTGTGCAGCATGACCGTGACCTTGCCCGCTGCTTTGGAAACCTTTGTGAGCCAGAAGATCGCCTCGGGTCTGTATCGTGATGCGGACGAGGTGGTGGCTGAGTCCCTCGGGCTGCTGCGGCAGGAGGAGCGCTGGAAGGCGGCTGCCTCAGCCAAGATTGACGAAGGTCTTCGTGATCTGTCTGAAGGCCGTGTTTTGACCGAAGAGGAATCGCGGTCGCAAATGGCGGAGTTCAAGACCCGGTGGCGTGCAGGTGCATGAGGAGTGGCTGTGGAGCGCTGCGTGGTTGTTTGTTCATGGCACGTGCAGTCGGGAGGCTATGATCGAGGACGAGTAGGAGGACGAGTAGGATCACCTGCGGTAAGCATGCCTCACCAAGGCCGTCACACACCCTCCCTTGCCACCGCCTGCTTCCCCGTCTAAGCGAAGGCATGGCCCTCAAAGCAATCATCTACAAAGCCAAGGTCTCCTTGTCAGACCTCGACGCCAACCGTTATGCCGACCACGAGCTCACCCTCGCGCGGCACCCGTCGGAGACGGAGGAGCGCATGATGATCCGGCTGCTCGCCTTCGTGCTCAATGCCCCGGAGAACAACGACCTCGGCAAGCTCGAATTTGGCAAGGACATGTGGGAGGCGGACGAGCCCGCGCTCAGCCAGCACGACCTCACCGGCCTGCTCATGCACTGGATCGAGCTCGGCCTGCCCGATGAAAAGAAGCTCGTGCGCCTCTGCGGCCGCTCCAAGAAGGTGAGCGTCTACAGCTTTGCCAGCAACGCCGCCACGTGGTGGGCCGCGCTCGCCGGGAAATTCACCCGCGTGAACAACCTCACCGTCTGGCAGATCCCCGCCGCCGAGAGCGAGGCCCTCGGTGCCCTCGCGCAGCGCTCCATGGACCTCACCGTGACGCTGCAGGAAGGCGTCCTGTTTGTTGGGGAAGGGGATCGCACGGTGGAGATCAAGCCCGTGCGCCTGTGCGGTGCGGAGTGAAGGCGTTCGAAGCGGATCTTCCTCGGTCTCGACCCTGGAGCCATCGGAGGCTGAAGGCATCTTCGAATCAACCGCAGAGGGGCAACGTGAGCAGAGGTGGCAGAGTTCAGATTCAATCTCTGCTCCCTCTGCGGCAAACCGAACGTCCCCAGACGCACATCCTCAAATGCGCTTGGGGGAATCATTCCAACCGCGCCCCCCACGCTTCCTCATTGACGCCACCCCGCTCCTCCCGCTAAAACGGCGCATGAACTCACGCGCCTCGATTTGGTCCTGCATCGCTGTCGCATCCCTCCTCTCCGCCTGCGCCCCCATCCGCACCGAGACCGTCTCCGTGCATCGCGCGCGCTCGCTGCTCAACAACACCGTGGACTTCGGCTGGGACGGTGGTGCGCTGCACTGCCGTCTCCTCCGCAGCATGGGCGTGGAGCTCATCATCCACCGCGCCACACGCGGCGCCTCGAAGTCGGATGTGGAGTATGCGCGCCGCGAGCACGCCGCACGCGTGGCAGGGATGAAGTGGGGCGCGTACCACTATGTGAACCGCACAGGAAATCTGCAGCCGCAGATTGATCGCTTCATCCGCGTGGTGGCCGCCACGGCGCATCGGCATGGCACCACCGCGCATCCGGTGCTCATGGTGCTGGACAACGAAGGGCGCGACCGCGTTTCATGGTCGCAGCTCGCCTGGGCGGCGCAGCGCGTGCGGGCGCACACCGGTGCATGGCCGCTGCTCTACTGCAGCGTGCCACTTCCTGGTATGCCCGGCTTTGACCAGCAGACGCGCGAGCTGCGGGCGCTGACTCCCGCCGAGCGTGCGGTGCTGAAGGCCTGCGGCCTGTGGATCCCCCGCTACGGCGAGCAGACCTCCACCCACATGACCTTCAGCGTCCCGCGCGTCTTTGGCACCTGGACGTTCTGGCAGTACTGCGGCGACATCAGCGGCCATCCCAAAACCGCGCTGTTCGGTCCCGAGTTCTCCGGCAACGTCGGCGGTGCCTACACCCGCTCCAGCGGCCGTGCCTCCCTGCGCCATTTCTGCGATCGCAGCTTCTTCAACGGCTCGCGCTCGGCGTTTGAGAAATTTTACCGCGAGCACTCCTCGGCGGTAAGTGCGTGGCGGTGAGCGAGGGCTTGGAGGAGGGGCATCATCTTGATCCCTCAGTCTGGAAATGTTGCGCGAGGCGGCCCGTGGCATGCGTGTGCTGACCGGCCTGCGAAAGCGGTAGCTGCGTTCGTTCCTCACTGCGCGACCGCAGTCCAAAGGCGGGAGCTCCACTTCATCTTCCTCATTCCCGGGCCTGCCGCCCTTGCTATCATCATCACAAATCCAAGCCGCCACCTGCACCATGAGCCCATGGGCAGGTTTTCAAAACACGGCCTGGATGATTATTCACCCGATGCGGGTTTACCAGAGCACGCGAAAGCCGACGATCATGGTGTGGCTGTCGTAGTTGGTGCGGAACATCTCGGCCTGGTAGGCGGCATAGACGGAGTAGCGGCTCCAGCCGACATTGATGCCAGCGGTGGCGACGGCGCTGTCGCGTCCGATCCTCGGCCCGTGCACGGTGAAGGGGTTGCCTGCGCCGTTGGCGAACCGGGAGACCATGGCGAGTTCGTTGTCGAGAAACTCATGCTGCCAGTGCAGGCCGAGGTAGGGGGTGATTCGGGTCTCACCCACGTGGGTGGTGTAGGCGGCTTGCAGGCCGATGCGTGAGCGCAGGGAGTTCTGATTCTGCGAGGGGAAGGCCAGAGGCTGCAGGGAGCCGGTTTCTTGGAAGCTGTCGATGTTCACGTCCGTGTAGCGCAGGGAGGCCATGGGGGTGATGGACCAGTGGTCATTCACCTGGATGTTGTAGCCAGTCCCGACATACGCGTCGAAGCTCTGGCTGTTGGTGCTGCCCTCGGCTGTGCCGCCGAGCGCGCTGCGCCGGGTCTCGTAGCTGTTGAAGCTGCCGCCGACCAAAAATTCGGTGTAAAAGGAGCCTCTCAGATACATGGCATACACGGCTGCGCGCATGCCATCGGCAGAGAGCGAGCCGCCTTCGGTGAGATCACTGTTGGACCGTGCATAGCCAAGCGTCAGGCCTACGACCCAATTCTCATTCAGGCGCACATCAGCGCCGAGGGTGGTGCCGACAGATTGCACATCGAAGCCGTTGGCATTCGTGGTGTTTCCGAGGCTGGCGTACTGGCCGGTCGCATTCACAAAGAACCCATGGCGGGCATATTGGGGCGTGCTGGAGGGGGAGAGCACACCGCCGAGGATGGCTTCTTTGCCGCTCGTTTCAGGGCTGGCATTGCTCCAGCTCGCGTTGCGGATGGAGGAAAGGCGCTGCTGCACGCTGAGGATTTCGGTATCGAGCTGGGCAAAGGCGATGCTGTAGATGGCGGTCAGCTCCTCAGGGGCGATTCTGTCGAGCTCATGAGGCACGGCATTGATGTTGAGGCCGTTGAGATAGCCGAGCACTGCAGTCTGGCGCACATCGGTCAAAGCGGAGTCCAGCGCGCCTGCCGTGGCGGTTTGATTTGGCGTGAGCGGGATGAGGCTCAGGGCGTTTGCAAACGTGTTCTGCACCGCATTCACAAAGACATCGGTCGGGGTGTACACGACGACGAGTTTCACCAGAGTACCCGGGCCTTCGAAAGGATTGATCACCGTGGCGAACGTACTGGCGACGCTGCCAGCGTTGATGATGTTGAAGCTGTCGCCCAAGTTCGGGCGCAGTCCGCCGGCCGTGGTGATCAGCAGGGTGCCGCCGAGGTTTGCCGCGCCGCTGATGAGCAGCTTGTCATTGTTGTGCGGGGTCACAACAAGCTCTGTGGGGAGCAGGCCCGTGCCGCCTTGGGTGTAGCTGCCGTTGATGGTGAGCGTGCCCACGGGAGCACCCGGATTCACGGTGCCAAAGTTGTTCACATTCCCGGTGATGGTGCCAGCGCCCGTGAGATTGCCGCCTAGCAGGACATTGACGGTTGGGGAGACGAGGGCGCCGGTCACGGAAACGGTGCTGCCTGAGGCCAGGGTGGTGGTGCCGGTGGCGGTGAAGGTGCCGCCGGTGGCGATATTGAGAGTGCCAGCGTTGATGTTGGCAGGACCGGTGACCGTGGTCGCGCCGCTGATGACGAGGGTGCCTGGGCCCGCCTTGGTCAGACTGCCGGCGCTAGTGACCGCGCCACTGAAAACCGCCCCGGCGGTGTTGTTCACTGTCACCGTAGGTGTAGCGCCTGTGAATGCCAGACCGCTGGAGATCGTGAGCAGACCTGCGCCGCTGTTGACGGTGAGGCCCGGGTCGCCGGCAAGGGTCAGTGTGTTTGCACCGGCGATGGTGACCGCTGCCGTGTCATTGATCGTGAGATTATTGATGGTGAAGTTTGCGCCGAGTGTGGTGCTCTGGTTTGCCGCGCCAGTGGCGGAAAAGGTGATGTTATCTGCCAGGGAGGGGATCGCTGTCGCCGGAGTGCCGGCCTGATTGCTGGCCCAGTTTCCAACTGTTGTCCAAAGACCGCTCGCTGCGCCCAGCCAATGCGTCGGCGCACCAGGAACACCAGGTGCAAGCGGCGTGAGGCTGATGGTGTTGGTGTCCATGGTGACCGCGCCATTCAGGGCCAGCGCACGTCCGTCCAATGTGGCTCCTGTGTTGAGTGTGATGGAGGTCATCGCCATGATGGTTCCCGAGAGAGAAGAGTTGACCCCGAGAGTGGCAGAGCTGCCGACCACCCAGAAGATGTTCCCCGCCTGTGCACCATTGATCAGAGTCACGGAACTGCCCACGGCGGTGATGAGGGTGGAGCCAGCCTGAAAAATAAAGATGGCATTGGGATCTCCCCCCCCATCCAGTGTCAGGGCTCCGGTGAGCCCAAAGGAGCTTGGATCATTGTAAATACCTGCTGTCAGGGTCTCAGTGCCGAAATTATGGATCGGTCCATAGATGATCGTCGGCAGCCGGCCTGCACCGTCATTGAACGCCGTGAGCAGATCGGCTTTCCCCGCCAGGGTGATGGCATCTCCTCCATGATTGGTCCCGGTCAATGCCACCGAGCCAAAGCCCGTGATGGTGGAGGTCGGCAAAGATCCCACATCTCCAATGATGGTGGTGGCCCCCGTGTTGGTAATCCCCGAACCTGCGAGAACCCGGAAGTCAACGGCCTGCCCCAGATCGATGGGAGCTACAGCAGCTGAGAGTTGGAATTCGGCAAATGCGGCTGCGGCAATCATGCACCAGGAGATTCGTCTCATAATTTTCGGCAATGGCTTGAGATATTGGGGGTATTTCATGGTAGTTAAGGATTAGTTTTGCATCTAACGAATAGACTTAAATGTGTAGTAGTTAAAAATCATATGGGGTTGATACCCCAAGAAATGCATCTAAGTATTCCGGGTGTGCTACGTGGCGGCGTGACACCGAATGACTCGGGCTGTTTGCACTCAGGTCTGCAGGCACTCACTGCGGTGCCCGCATGGGATTTCATGGGTCCTACCCACGGCCCAATCGATGAGGGTTGCTGCCTTACATGCCGCTTGAGGCCTCGTTGCAGTGCCGTTCAAACCTGCCGCCTTGAACTTCCCCCCCCCACAGGATCAAGTGTGTCCGCGCTGCTGGCGCCGGCGCAAAGCCAGCCCCATGAGGCCGTACATCAGCAGGATGGCGCGCGAAGGCTCAGGAACGGCGACGATGCCAATCACGCCCTGGCTGGCGAACAGGCTCGTATCCCAAGACCACAAGGGGTTGAAGGAAACGAGATCTGGCAGGCTCAGCTGTGCGGCGCTCAATCCTGTGATGCGGTTCCAGTCCAGCAGGTCGAACACGTCATGCAAGGCAGGTGTGTAACCGTTGGCAAAGTGCACCCCCAGACCGCCTGCGGCCACTGCGCTGAAGCTGAGTGTGCCTGCGCCACTGCTGCTGAAGAGCAGGCGGTCATTGCCGCCATCGGTGTAGGTGCCGGTGACGGAGAGGAGGAATCCGGTGCTATCATAGGTGGCGGTGTAGCCGTGCATGCCATTCGTGCCGAGCTGAAAGTCCGCGCTGCCGGTGCTGGTGAAGGCCACATCGCCGTTCACGGGCGTGAAGGTCAGCGTGCCCACACCGTCGTTGGCGCCTGGTGTTCCAGGAGCCAGCAAGCCGGCGAGGATGACGCTGTTGGCTCCCGTCGGCGAGACCGTGCCCGTGCCTCCAAGGGTCGTTCCCGCGCTGGTGGAAACGGCGCCCGTGCCCGCCGTGCCGTTGACAAAGACCGTGCCCGCTGTGACGAGGGTCGCTCCGGTGTAAGTGTTGGCAACGCTGAGAATCAGCGCGCCTGCACCTGTCTTGGTCAGGCTCTTGCCAATGCCTGAGATCGGCCCGGTGAGCGTCAGAGTCTCCGCCGCATTGGGCACAGGAATAATGAGGTTGTTGTTCAGGCCGATCGTGTTGTTGTCCAGAGTCACCGCTGCATTCACTGCCAGCACCCGGCCATCCACCGTTGCGCCGGAGGTCAGTGTGATGGACTGCGAAGCCAGCAGACTCCCCACGAAGCTTGTGTTCGTGCCAAGCGTCGCAGAGCTGCCGACCTGCCAGAAGACATTGCTCGCCTGTGCGCCGCCGATCAGGGAGACCATGCTGCCCGATCCGGTGATGAGCGTCGAGCCGGTCTGAAAAATCCAGACGGCATTCGGATCACCCATGGCATCCAGCGTCAGCGTTCCTGTGAGCCCCAAGGAAGTGGGATCATTGTAAACGCCTGGTGCCAGGGTCAGTCCGCCGAGATCAAAAATCGGTGTATAGATGGTCGTCGGTACTCGGCCTGCGGCGTCATTGAAAGCCGTGAGCAGATCGCTTTTGGCACTCTGGGTGGTGGCATCTCCGGCATGATTGGTACCGGTCAATGTCACCGTGCCAAAGCCACTGATGGTGGTGGTCGGGAAAGTACCCACATCTCCAAGGATGGTGGTGGGCCCTGTATTGGAAATCCCCGAACCTGCTAGAACAGCGAAGTCAACGGCCTGCCCCAGAATCACAGATGCATCAGCACCTGATGCCTGGCATTCGGCCAATGCGGCGGCGGTCATCATGAACCAGAAGATGCGCCTCCTGATTTTCGGCAAGGACTTGAGCGGGAGATGTTTGTTCATCGTGGTTTCAAAGGGTGGCTGCCACGAACCTTAATTGGGCCTTCATTTTAATGTCCATGGGGTCAATACCCCGCGATATTCATCTAGGATATGTAGGTGCAACGCATGCTGCCGAGCCGCCGTATGGCCCGGCTGTTGGCACGCAGGTCTGTCCTTCTCGAGTGATGCCGCTCGAAGTCATGTTGGAGGAGTTTCACGACCGCTCCACATCATGCGCAGACGCATCCTCACCCAGGGTCTCAGAAGGCCAACGCAGCGGTGGCCGTGCCTCACTGCGCCATTTCTGCGACCGCAATTTCTTCAACGGCTCGCGCTCGGCGTTTGAGAAGTTTTACCGCGACCACGCCACGGCGGTGAGTGCGTGGCGGTGAGTGATGGCTTGGAGGAGGGGGATCATCTGGATCCCTCAGTTTGGGAGAGTGGGGCGAGGCGGAGCGCAGAGGGATCGGGACGATCCCGCTCCTAACAGAGGCGCTAGGTCTGCGGGTGCTTCCGCACGCACGCGAACGGACGGGCTGTCGCCACACCCATCTACGACAAACCTGCACCTCCAATGATCAGCCCATCCATGGGCGGAATGCCACCGCCGTGCGGCGTGAGGCTCATTTGCTCAACGGCCGCCTCGACAGCCGCCACAAAGCGTTCACCCAGCTTGTCATCGATGCGGGCATAGTATTCGATGGCCTCGTAATATTCGATCCGGGCGTGTCTGTTCCAGCGGTGGCTCATGCGGCCTGCTTTTCCTTGCGGATGCTGGCCAGCAGTTCGCGAGCACCACTCATGACCTCCTCATGCGGTATGCCAGGAGTGCTGCCATCGCGCATTGCTTCCACACGCCGGTTGAGTTCATCCCGCCATTCCTGACTGACTTCGATGTCATCTTCATCATCAAGGCTGCCGATAAGCTTGGTGACGAGAAAGGAACGTTCAGCACGCGGCATGGAGAGCGCACATTCGACAAGC
>NZ_JBIPNG010000531.1:0-4250 GCF_044373815.1 Prosthecobacter sp.
CAGCGCATCCCTACCCGCCCTGCGATCCCAAGGTGCCCTGCGCGGATGGTAGGGATGCGCTGTGCGCGTCCGTAGAATCTTCGTCCCAGCGTCGCCTGTCATTCCTGCCGCTCACCCCCTTTCCTGATGCGTCCGCCTTTAAGTACTAGCGCAAACGATTCGCGAACTCAGTTTGAAATGCCGCGCATGAGTAGCGCTCGGTTGAGAGCATGGATCGCTGAATAGAGCGTCGTGGGTGCAAAGAGTGTTGGGAGCGCGGACCTCCGAGTCCGCAGCAGGTCGCTTTCACACAGCAGGTATTTCAGCATGTAAAACATCGGAAGCACGAGGGCTTCTGGGGCGAGAGACCCAATGTGGGCAAGTGAGGTTTTGGAACCTCGTGTGATTGCGGAGCGCTGCGGACTCGGAGGTCCGCGCTCCAGGGGAGGTTGCTTCAGCGGAGCTCAACCGCACTCCATGTCTCTCTTGACGACTCCACGACTCCACGACTCCACGACTCCACGACTCCTTGACCACCCGCCTCTTAAAACCTCAGCACAAACTCGCCTTCCCGCTGCAGGTGCAGGCGGTCACGGGCGGCCATTTCGAGGTAGGCGTTGTCGTTTTTGATCCACTCCATGCGGCGCAGGAGCTTGTCGCGGTCGGCTTGCAGCACATCGCGCTGCCCTTTGAGCTGCTCGAGTTTCACGCGCATCGCGTTCTGCGTGTCGATCGGGTTGTCGCACAGGACATACACGACGGGCACAATGAGCAGCAGCAGAACGAAACGGGCCACCTTGAGGAATGCGCTCACCCAGCCTTCCCAGCGGGACTGGGGTTCGGATGCGCGCACTTCTCGGTAGTTCATAGAGTCTTAGACTTTCATGCGGCCGCCAAAGACGGCGTTTTCACCCAGTTCCTGCTCGATGCGCAGAAGCTGGTTGTACTTCGCGATACGATCGCTGCGGCTCATGGAGCCGGTCTTGATCTGGCCGCAGTTTGTGGCGACGGCGAGGTCAGCGATGGTGTAATCTTCGGTTTCACCGGAGCGATGGCTCATGACGGCGGTGTAACCATGACGGTGGGCGAGCTCGACGGCGTCGAGGGTCTCGGTGAGGGAGCCGATCTGGTTCACCTTCACGAGGATGGAGTTTGCCACGCCTTGGTCGATGCCCTTCTGGAGGAATTCGACGTTGGTGACGAAGAGATCGTCGCCCACGAGCTGCGTGTCGGCGCCCATTTCCTTGGTGATGACGCCCCAGCCAGCCCAGTCGTTTTCGGCACAGCCGTCTTCGATGGAGATGATCGGGAACTTCTTCTTCAGTTCAGCGTAGTAGGCCACGAGTTCGGCGGCGGTGCGCTCGGACTTGTCGGACTTCTTGAAGACGTACTTGTTCTTCGCCTTGTCGTAGAACTCGGAGGAGGCGACGTCGAGGGCGATGAAGATGTCTTCACCGAGCTTGTAGCCGGCCTTGTCCACCGCCTGGGCGATGACTTCGAGGGCGTGGTCCGCGCTCTTCAGGGTCGGGGCAAAGCCACCTTCGTCACCGACGGCGGTGCTCAGGCCCAGATCGTGCAGGATCTTCTTGAGGGCGTGGAAGACTTCGGAGCCGTAACGCAGGGACTCGGAGAAAGTCGGTGCGCCTTTTGGCATGATCATGAATTCTTGGAAATCGATCGGGGCATCGGAATGCGCGCCGCCGTTGATGATGTTCATCATCGGCACGGGGAGCACCTTGGCGTTCGGGCCGCCGATGTACTTGTAGAGGGGCTGGCCCAGGGTGGCGGCAGCGGCCTTGGCCACGGCGAGGGAGACGCCGAGGATGGCGTTCGCACCGCACTTGGCCTTGGTCTTGGTGCCGTCGACTTCGCGCATGGCGTTGTCGATGCCGACCTGGTCAAGGGCGTCTGCGCCGATGAGGGCGTCAGCGAGTTCATTGTTCACCGCATCGACGGCCTTGAGCACGCCTTTGCCGGAGAAACGCTTCTTGTCGCCGTCGCGCAGTTCCAGCGCTTCGTGTTCGCCGGTGCTGGCTCCGGAGGGGACTGCCGCACGGCCCATGGCTCCGCCTTCGATGTAAACATCCACTTCAACAGTGGGATTGCCGCGTGAGTCGATGATTTCGCGTCCGATGATGCGAGAAATGGTGAGTTCGTCCATGAGGATAGATTATTTAAGTTTTGCTAATAATTAGGATTTTTCAAGAAGGTTTCGAGAAATCTCCGGGGGAGGGAGTTCATTGCACGGGCGGAGCGGGCTCTCAAATGGTAGTTTTTGACGATGCAGCAAGACGCGGGCCAGAATGGCGGGGGTAGGGGTAGGTAGTTCGGGCAGGAGAGGGGTATCTTGGTCCCCGGTTTGGGGGCGGTGGGGTTGCTCATGAGAATAAAGGGGCAAAATCCAGCCGCCACGAGGGACTCGCCGAAGATACAACCAGGCGGGAGCAAAATGAGTGTGGATCAGGTGCTCCCAGAAGGAGCATGGAAGGTAGCCGGTGGTGAAGCGAGGCTTTGCGAGCGAGAACCACCGGGCACCGAGATCAAATGTCACCGGGTCAGAGGTGCATGCCGGAGGTATGCGAGAAGCTTTCAACCCTCCGGCGCCCACGCAACGCCCTCCGATACCCCTCAAGCCCCCTCACGCCGCATAAATTCACCAAACGTCGTTGACATCTCAAAAACGGGACCCAAGACTTCTTACATCCTCGGGTGCTTCGTCGTGAAGAACGCGTTCGCCTGAGGGGGACAGCGCCGCCGGCAGTGAAGAACTCTGACCAGCGCAACCTGCAAGCCGGCACCGCCACCCTGTGGCGCCCCAGGTCAAGCCTGGACCGCCGGTCGTTTCCTGAAGCCTGGCCCATTTGCATCTGCTCCGCATTCCTGCGGTCTCTGCGCATCTGCATGCCAGCATTTAACCACACAATACCATCACATACTACCAACTGCTATGAATACGAACTCAAACGAAACCCTGCCACAAGACGAAGCCGAACTGATTACCCCGGAGCAGCTCGCCCAAAGGCTCAATGTCTCCCGCCGCTGCCTGGCCAACTGGGCGCGGGACAAGATCATCCCCATGGTGAAGATCGGGCGCATCTGCCGCTTTGACCTCCCGAAGGTCCGGGCCGCGCTGGCGCACTACGAGCGCGCCGCCGTCACACGCTGAACCCCCAATGCGCTTCCCGTGAAGGAGACGCAGCCCGCGTCTCCCTTCACAGGGCGCAACCCCACCTCAGCACGCCCATGAACCTCAATCTTGCTCGTTTAGAGAAGGTCCGCCGCTTGCGCGGCTCCAGAATCATCGCCCGCTGTCCGGCCTGTGCCGGGATGAATTCGCAGGCCTCTTTTTCCACGCCCGTACGGCGTCAGAAACCCATGCAGGACGCGCCGCTGCTGGTCTCCGCCGCCGTGACCCACGGGGCGCGTTGCAGGGGTTCAGGCGGCCTGGAAACGCAGGCGCGCACGGTCTCCTGGCGGTCCTGGGCGCGGCATGACATCATCACAGCAGGCGGGTCGGATTTCCTCGCCATGGTAGATGCTGGTAGGGGAAATATCACGCCCGCAGACAGCGCCGCCGAACTGCAACTCTTCACCCTCCCCCACTCATGAAAGACCTGCGCAGCTACCACAATGCCTTCGGGGCACAGGCCCTGGCCGACCTCGTCAGTGATCCGGCGAACTACACCGTGGTGGACAACTCCGGTTGCGCCAGCACCCTGAGCACCGCCCCGCCTGACGGGGAGATCGCCATCACGATCACCGGCCCCGCTCCGGCCAAGGGGAGCGCGGTGGATTTCACGGAGCTGGATGCACGCCGCATCCGCCTCGCCAGTCCGCCGCCGCAGCCCGTCCCGGTTTTCACCCTGCTCACGCAGCAGATCTGCACGCCGGGAAATCTCACGGTGATCTCCGCCCAGGCCAAGGGCGGCAAAAGCGCCATCGTGGGCGCGATGATCGCCAGCACCGTCACCACGCCGCCTCCGGCGGACGCGGACGATGACATCCCCGACTGGGAGGCGGAGTGCGATCTGCTGGGCTTCGCCGCCGCAGCGCCTGCAGGCCGCGCCGTGGTGCTGTTTGACACCGAGCAGTCGCCTTATGATGCGTGGAGCCTCGTCAACCGCGCGGCGTTGCGGGCCCACGTCAGCAGCATGCCGGATCATTTTCGCGGCTACTCCCTGGCGGATGTTTCCACCGAGAAACGCCGCGCCTACCTCGCTGCCGAAATGCAGCGCGCCCATGAGGAATGCGGCGGCATCCACAGCGTCTTC
>NZ_JBIPNG010000131.1:0-14339 GCF_044373815.1 Prosthecobacter sp.
GACAAAGCGAAGGAACTCTTCGCTGCATTGAAGACGGACATCGCACGCGGCAGAAGCCGTTGAAAAGCTGCAAGACTCATTGCCTTAAAGCAGACATCAATACCTCCCCGCCGACCACGCCGGCCAGAGTCCCGTCGGCTTCCGTCCCTGCGGGCGCATGCGTTCCAGCAGCACCAGTGCCGTCTGCGCCTGCTGGTGAATCAGCGATGGCGCGTCCTGGTTGCGGAGGCTGGGGATGTCGTAGTTTGTGATCGTCGGTTTCGCAAAGAAGGCATCCAGCGCCAGCGGCAAGAAGATGGACTCCACAAAGTTCGCCGGCACCGGCAGCGCCACGCCGGGATCGGTGTGGCCCGCATCATTGTTGTACACGTCCGCGCGCGTCAGTTCTCCCAGCGCGGTGCGCGCCTGAAACTCCAGCACCGTGTCCGTGCTCACATACCCGGAGATCATCATGCGCAGCTTCACCGCGTTATTCGAAATGGCGGACTCGATGAAGTAGCGTACATCACCGCCGCAGTTCTGCGACAGCTCATCACGGCTGCCCGCAGCGATAAGCGTGCGCTTGCTGCCGCGAAAACGCACCGGCTCCAGCACCGTGATGATGTCTCCATCCAGCTCCACCGTGTCCACGTTGATCGTCGCGGAGCCGCTGGTCGTGCTGGACAAATGCGGAAACTGCAGCGTCGCCGTGCTGCCCGTGATGGAAAGGATGCGGTTCATGGCGGGGTCACCCGGCATGTCCACCCAGCAGCCCGCCGCCCACGATGGAAAACTCCCCGTGGCCGTCATGCCGCCATGCGTCAGGCCGCTGACCGCCACCGTGGTGGGCGCGCGGAAGTACGCGCTGCGCTGCTGCTTCGCCGCAAAGAGCGGGCCCAGTGCCGCCATCTGCTGCAGCGCAGCATTGCACGCGGCCAGCGCATCTGGCAGTGGATCTTCATAGTCGGAGCCTCCCGCGTAGGGGATGGTGCGCTGCTCCACCCGCAGGTAGCTCAGCATCGTGGCGATGGTTTCACGTACAGTCATAATCAGAGGGTGGTGAGGGGTTTCGTGCGGGTTTCAGGAAGGCTGATGCTCACGTTGTCCAGCGTGGCGATGATCTCCGTCTCCAGCGCCAGCCGGTAGTTGCGGCCCTCGCGCATGAGCTCGCCGCTCGCGTAGCGTCCCACGTAAACCTGCGTGCCGCAGTCCAGCGCCGCGCACTTGCAGTCCGGTCCGCGTGCGACCACGACGCCCTCCATGCGCGTGCTCGCACCTTGCACGGCGGTTGGCAGCACGATGCCGGCTGCAGTGGTCTGCTCCTGCGGCGTCACGTCCAGCAGCAGGTGATTCGTCAAAGGGTGTATTCCAGGTGGTTTCATAATCGTGTGGTTGTTTGTGCTATCTCTTGGTTTTTGTGGTCAAAAGTTAAAATCTCAGTGTCATCACTCACGCCTTCCGCCGCACCCACCCCGCATTCGCCAGTTCAATCCGCGAATCCGCATGCCCGATGCCCGCCCGCAGCGCATCTTCCGCCACGCCCAGCAGCGCAGCCAGGGCCTTCAGCCTCTTCGGCGGCTCCACCAGTTCATACGCCGCCTCATGCAGCGGCCTGCCCGCAATGAGCGGCGGCACCACTGCCTGCACACTCGTGGCAGCCACAGAAACGGTGGACGCATCTGCCACAGCAGCTTGCGCTTTCACTTCCGTCTCAGCATTCAGCGCCTTCTCCCCCGCCGAGGCGGGCGCAACGGTCGGCTCAGCACCCGGCCCAACCACGTTTCGGGTGTCAGTGCTCGTGTCCGTTGCGCCCATTTCGGTGAGATTCGTCAGCGGCGTGGGCTTCGCCGCAGTCGGTGCATCCAGCGTCACCACCATCGCGTGCGGCAGCCGGCGCTGTTCCATGAGATCATGCGCCAGGCGTCCCTTTCCTGCCTGCCACAGGTGCAGCGGCACACGCAGGATGTGCCCCTCCAGCGCAGACTCAAAGCGGAAGATGTACGAGCGCGTCCCCTTGTCGTGAAAATCATACGGCGCATTGTTCCCCACGCCCACCAGCTTCACGACAACAAGCGGATCATCCGCGCGTCGAAACTTCGCCAGCAGCGCCGAATCAACGCGCCCCGGCAGGGTGAGAACAGTGGTGAGAGAAGGACAGGCAGTGGTGTTGGGCTTCATAAAACGTAAAAAGGGGTAAGTGAAAAATGATCAGTCAGAGGAAATTGGAAGTTAACTGTCTCCTGTTTCCTCCCTGGGGCTCTGGCCTTTGGCCGCACCCGCAAGGGAGGCAGGAGGTAAAAGTCTAAAAAAGTTAAGTCTGGTTAGCAAAGTGGTAGTTTCTGGCATCTTCTCCCGCTCTTCATCCCTCGGCTTGGTCAGTTCCACCAAGGGAGGAAGAGCAGGAGAAAGATCAGGGTTGCTAGCCCGCACGGCGCTCTTTCAAGATACCGTGCGGGCCGCTGTGTCGCATTACGCGCTCAGAGTCGGCACCTCGAGGCCCGGGTGCTGGCCGGCGTGGCGCAGCACCGAGTAGCCGCTGGTCTTGCCATCCGTACGGATGCAAGGCGCCTGGCCAAAGATGGTCTCATAGCCGCCGCCATCCACGAACGAGTAGTCGTCCTTGTCGCCCACGAGGAGGTCATCCCCCACATAGGCGCGCACGGCCGTGTCCTGGCCGAGGATGAGGCTGCACATGTCCACCGCACCATTCGCATTGCACGGAATGATGTAGGCACCGGCATCAAACTGGGATGTCCAGACAAAGTCCGGCGAGCAGTTGGAGCTGGCACCAGCGCCGCCTGCACGCCGGTAGTAGGTGACGCCATCGACGTCCAGACCCCAGTTGTCACCCGTGGCCACAAAGTTGCCCAGAGTGGCCGTTCCGAGGGCGGACAGGTCAGCGCCGACACTTGGATCCAGAATCCCATTGATCGCGATCTGGTTGCCGTTGTTGCCCGTGCCCAGCCAGCTCACAAAACCGACCGAGCCATCCGGATTGATCACCCAGCCATAGTAAGTGGCGGAGGTGATATTGCCATAGAAGCTCGACCACGTCACGCCGCCGGGGGCGGTGGTCGCGAGGCTGTCAGACTGGCCCTCATACCACTCATAGGCGTAGCCGCCCATCCACGCCATGTAGGGCGTTTTGGTGTCCGTCGCATGGCTCTTGAGAACACAGGCCGCGCTGCTGGAGTCCACACCGAATCCGGTGGAGAGCATCGCACGCGGTGCCAGCGGATCAGCGCACTGATCGTTCTCAGGATCCACTGACGCATGCTCAAAGAGGCCCACGCCGTTCCAGTCCAGCAGCTTGCCGGAGAAGAGCGGGTTTTCCTCATTGCTGCGTGCGCCACCGTGCAGGGCCGCCTGCTCATAGCTGCTGGAGTTCTTGATGCTGGCGATCGCCGCATCAGGAATGTACACCATCGGCTTGTAAACAGGAGAGCCATGCTTGCTCGTCACCACGATGCTGCGACCGCCAAGACGGCGCCACTGCGGGATCGCATTCGTGATCCCCGAAGGCGTCAGCGTGTCCAGCGCATTCAGGCTGGCCAGCGTCTTGCGCGCATTCGGGTAGATGGTGTTGCCCACGCCCTGCAGCTTGAGCGCCATCTTCATGTCGTTCATGCGGCGGCGACCCAGCTTCTCGCGCAGGGCCAGCAGCACGGCGGATTTCACCCCGCCGCCTCCCGCCATGAACTTCAGCTGCTTCTTCGTGAACTTGAAGGCATCGCGCCAGAAGTCCACCACGCAGCCGAAGGTCTTGAAGTCCACGCTGGACTCATTCCCGCGCAGCGGCTGCTCACCACGCGCACCCGGGCCGCGCGGCTGGCTCATGACAGTGAATTTGACCTCGTCTCCCGCATGGGCGGAGGCGATGTCCTTGCGAACGATGAAGGGCTTTCCGGAGCCCTCCCCGCCCTCAAACATCGAAAAGTCATCCACCGAGCGCGCACCCTTGCGGAGCTGCTGGGAGTAAACTTTTGCGACGACGGACGGATCAGCCGCGACGGCGGCTGCGAGTGTGGATACGACTGATTCAGCGTGATAGGCGCTCATATATGTGTGTCTCTAAACGAGATGTGTTGTCTGTTGTGTTTTGACTGAAGATTAACGTGTGGTATCTTGCGGCAGTTCTTACCATCTTAAGTTCAAAAAAAGGCCGGCTAGTGCCGCGCTTTGGCGGAGGTCAGCCTGTCCAGACTATGGATGAACGCGTCCTGCTGCTCAGGTGTCAGCTTGTCGATTTCCGCCATCGCCGTCTGGGGAGACAGCGCGCCGGCGGAAAAACCGGGGCCGACTGGTGAACCGGGCAGCCGCATCGAGTGTCTCGGCGCTGGCGGTATCAGTGACGTGCCTTTCGCGTGACCCGGGCTCTGCGCCGCGTGTCCTTTGAAAAACTTGTCGATCACCCGCCGTCCGATCTTCTCAGGCCAGTCAGGATGATTAAGAATTGGGTCATTTTTTGCCTCTGCAAGCAAAATCTCATCATCACAGCAAGAAACAAATCCCGTGTCCTCATCCGTGATCAAATCCGAGAACTGATCCATCATGCGATTGTGGCTTTCAGCCTGCTGGCCCTGCCAGTGACCGCTCACCACCGCCGCCTCGCGCCGCGCCTCACGCAGGTCCATTTTCAGATCCGTCATCTGCTCCAGCAGGTCTGTCGCCACAGGGTCATACGACTCCTTTGCCTGCTTGTACTGGTGCTGCAGCAGCGTCAGGTGCTGCTCCAGCTCCGCCACCTGCGGCGCTGCCATCTGCGTCTGCGAATCATCAAATCCAGTCGCTTCATCCTGCGCAAAACCATCCTCGGCATGCGCCTGCCCCGGGCTGCCAAACACCTCCGCAAACGCATCCGCCGGCGCTTTGCCAGCGCGGATCAGATCCAGCGCCTGCACCGTGCGTGCGCGGTCCTCCGGCTTCAGCGCCTTGATGGACACACGCGCCGGAGCCAGGGCAGACGCATCCTCACCCGTGCCGCTGCATTGCTCCGTATTTGACTGCACCGCCGCCAGCGCCGCCTCCACCCGCTCCGGATCACCGCTCTCAAAATCCCGGATCTGCGCATCCGTCATCTGTGCCAGATCCGCACCCTCCAATGCCGCATCCAGCGAAGACAGCCCCGGGATCACCTCTTCGGCAGATCCGCCTCGCGCACTCGCGGAATCGCCTCCGGAAGAAGACAGACTGTCGAGCACCGCGCTCGCATCAGCCTCCGAAAGATTCTCAAAGACAGCCCCCGCCTCGGCGGCGCTGGGAGTGGATGGCGTGTAGTCGTCAGGCATAGTAGTGTGTGGTTGTTTGTGGTAGTATGATCAAAAGAAAAGGCTGGAGTCGTGGAAAGCTGCTGCGTCATTCACCCGCCCCGGTGCCCGGCGGAGATCCCCGCATGGCACATGCCGTGGTCAGGCTTGCATGAGAGAAGTCTTGGCCCCGTTTTTCAGGAGTCAAGCAAGATTGTTAATAAAATCTTATTCGTGGCACAGCAACTGGTCTTTTGTGGTATGTTCTGTATTAATGGCAAGGCCACCCACTCCTGCAGTTCTTCACTTCCACCCTAGCCACACAAACTCCGCCGCGCCGCCATTCCACAGCACCGCATCCTTCGCCGCAGTACCCGGCACACGTGCGCAGATCCCCAGTTCATCCACCTGCGCCCAGTCCTTCAGCATCGTGCCTTTGTCAGACACAAAGTCAGCAGGAGCCAGCACCACGCTCTGCGCCTCCGCGCCTCCAGCGATCTCACGCGTGCACAGGTAACTCGCGCGCGGCCCGCGATAGCTCCTCCAGTCATTCTCCCTCACCACAAAGGTCAGCCGGTTCGTCTTCGGCATCTTCAGCGTCACCTTCAGCCGCGACCCCACCGGCGCACGATACAGCGGGTCCGTCACCTTCCGCGTCCACATTTCCTGATGCGTCAGATTCCCCGCATTCAGCACATACCAGTCCCGCAGACCGTGGGAAAAATCATCCATGACAGCACTCGGCCGCGCCGTCGCCACCGACCCCGCCGCGCGCAGCGCCTCCGGCTCCGCATGCCGCAGCAGACTGCTCACACACACCTCCTGCACCTCAGCCCCATTCCCCGGCAGCGCCTTCATGGACACCGCCTGCTGCAGCGTGTGGTACACATTCGCAAACGCAAACAGCGGCAGCTCCACCACATGCAGCGGCAGTGCCGCCGTGTATTCAGTCCCCTTTTTCACCACCTCCGCACTGCGCCAGAAGCGTGCCCGCGGATCCGCATCCACGCTGTAGTAAATCTCCACCCGTGAAACCGGCAGAGCCTTCACCTCCGGCGTCACCTTCACATCCGGCGTTACGCGCAGCAGCGGCACACCATCCGTCGTCTTCAGCACCAGTTCGCTCCCGGGCGTCTCCGGCAGCGCCACACCGCCTTTGAGAAAATGGTCAAACCACAGCGGCATCGCCACCGCCACCTCGGGGATCAGGCGATGATTCAGATGCGGCGCCCAGCTATACCGCGTCGGTTGCCCCACGATCAGCGCATTGGTGCGATACACATCATCCATCCACCCATGGAAATCATTCGTCCCGCTCCGGTGCAGCACCGGGCACTGAATGCGCGGCGCATAGGCCTCAAAGCTCAGCGTCTTCCGAAACACCTCCACATCCCCCGCAATCTTCTCCTGCTGCGCCGTCCCGCCCGCAAACGCATGCGCCTCCCAGCGATACCCCTGCCCGCCCACCGCAGGCACCGCCGCCTTCACGCGGTCATCGCTTCCCGCCACATACATCGTCAGGTTTCCGCCCATCGAAAAGCCATGCACGCCCAGCCGCAGCGCATCCACCTCCGGCTGCTGCTCCAGAAACGTCAGCCCGCGCCTGCAGCCGTATGTCAGAAGATACCAGTTGTTGTTTTTCGGGTGCTCCCGGTCCTCATAGAACTGCTTCGGCCCCGGCAGCATCGAGGAATAGCCCTGCACATTGAGCTGCGTCGGATCCACCGCACCCCAGTCCGTGTTCGGGTCCCCCGGCTGAGCGCCCTCCATGCTGTTAAACGGCGGCTTCCCATCCCCATCGCCGCCCCAGTTCACGGAGAGCGCCGCATACCCGCGCCCCACCAGCAGCTTCACCTCGCTCAGAGACGCCCGCTGTCCCCCGCCATGAATGTGCATCACCCCCGGCACCTTCCCCTTCACCCCGTCAGGAAACCCATAGATCGCCGCCATCCGCGCAGGTTTCCCTTTGAAACTGCCAATGAAGTAGCGCACCTGCCGGTACACCCCACCCTCCTCCTTCCACTCCCGGATCACCTCCGTCTCCAGCCCATCCCTGCGCGGATCAAAATCCGCCCACAGTTCCCCCACCGATCCCGGCACCTCTGCCGCCGCCTGCACCAACGCAGCGGTCATGATCAGCAGAGCAGACGACAAAACAAAGCAGGCGGGTTTCATGCGGCGGATTGAGGAGGTGAAGGAGAGCACGCAGGATGAACGCGCCATGTGAATCGTTTTGCGCATCTCTCGCTGGCACCTTCTACTTTTCTCTCAATATGCGGCCTTCATATTTATGCCCGCCCCATTTTAGCCAGCGGAAAGCCGTCACACTTTGGCCCTTCAGCAATCAGGCTCGCGCGTGATAATCACATCAATCGGCAGAGGCAGTCCTTCCGGCGAGAGAAGCACATTCGCAGGATGCACGTCCCAAATGTCAAAGCCCTCGAAGCGCAGAGACAGCGAGCCTTCGTAACCAATGCCGCGCCAGGGCAGCAGAGAAAAACCTGCAGCGACGAACGCGGCAGCCAGATCATCCAGAGTGGCACGGCTGCCCTGCAGTCCCGGCTGTGTGGTGACAATGCGCCACTGGTGTGGCCGCTCCTGCCACAGGCCGATCAGATGCACATCATCACCCAAGACCTCATTCTGCCACATCAGGCGTTGCAGATAGTCCAGCGGCAGCGCGTTGTGCATAAAAGGCTCGCCACTCCCATCCCAGCTCACGGTGTAGCCACAGGCAGAGCGCTTCGTGTACTTGATCCATCGCCCAGATCCCTCATCCAGCGTCACATCGTGCTCGCGTCCACCCTCCCGTTCCGGAGGCGTAAAGTCTATCGGCAGGATTTTCCCACATTCCCCTGCCCATTCAATGAAGGCGTCCCACTGCCGCTCCGGGCCGGAGAAGTCGTCGTCCTCCCCATCAGCCGTTCCATCTGCGCATACGCAGCGGCGGACGTAAGTCGCGGCATCCGCGAACGCGCCTGCCGAGCCTGCTTGGAGTAGCTGCTGAGTGTCATTCGGAAGCATAGGTCAGAAAGAGGCAATGAGCAAGAAAGAGGTCAAGGACATCCCGCGCAAACTGACGGCAAAGGTCAGCCCTCAGGCGAAAGCATAGTCCCCCGCTCAAAGACAATCCCCGCACACTCGCCGCCATTTACTTGGCGGTTTCACCAAATAGTCTTTCCTTGGCCACCGGAGGTCTCCACCCCATGGCATCTCCGCCACGCAGCAGGCATCTTCATCACCACCCATGAAATCCATCCAAGTCTACGATCCCCCCATGTGCTGCTCCACCGGCATCTGTGGCACCGACATCGATCCCGACCTCGTGAACTTCGCCGCCATGCTCGCGCAGTTCCAAAAAGCAGGCATCCAGATCGAGCGCTACAATCTCGGCCAGCAGCCAGGGGACTTCGCGTTGAATGACGCCGTGAAGACCCTCATGATCGCCGAGGGCACCACAGTCCTGCCCCTCATCTTCTGGGATGGCCAGCTCCACCTCAAAGGCCGCTACCCCACCAAGGACGAGCGCCCCGCGTGGTTCCAGGCAGCGTTCCCGCACCAGGAGGCCGCCACATTATGAGCCTTCCCCTCTACCAGCCCACGGCAGCCACCGCCACGCGCTTCCTCTTCTTCACCGGCAAAGGCGGCGTCGGTAAAACGTCCCTCTCCTGCGCCTGCGCACTCCGCCTTGCCGAGTCCGGCAAACGCGTCCTCCTCGTCAGCACAGATCCCGCCTCCAATCTCGATGAAGTCTTGGAGACCACCCTCACCAGCGCCCCCACGCCCATCCCCGGAGCACCCGGCCTGCACGCGCTCAATATCAATCCCGTTGCCGCCGCCGCCGCGTATCGTGAGCGCCTCATCGGCCCCATGCGCGGCATCCTTCCCGAGTCCGCACTCCGCAGCATGGAGGAGCAGCTCTCCGGCTCCTGCACCGTCGAGATCGCCGCCTTCGATGAATTCTCCGGCCTCATCGGCGATCCCGCCGCCACGCGCGATTACGATCACGTCATCTTCGACACCGCGCCCACCGGCCACACCCTCCGCCTCATGAGCCTCGCCAAGGCATGGGACCAGTTTCTCGATACCAACACCAGCGGCACCTCCTGCCTCGGACCCCTCGCCGGTTTGGAAAAGCAGCGCGTCATTTACGAGGCCACCGTGCAGACCCTCGCAGACGCCGCCCTCACCACCCTCGTCCTCGTCAGCCGCCCCCAAGCCTCCGCGCTGCGCGAGGCCCAGCGCACCTCCGCAGAACTCCGCGCCATCGGCGTGGGCAATCAATGCCTCGTCATCAATGGCACCTTTGAAACCCACTGCGCAGATGACGTCACCGCCCAGGCCATGCAGCAGCGCGGCGCCACCGCACTCGCCGCAGCAGGAGACTTCATCCGCAGCATGCCCAGCTACATCGTCCCCCTGCGCCCCATCAATATCCTCGGCATCCCCGGCCTCCGCATCCTCCTCGCAGCCGCAGCACCTGAGAAAAACGAAAGCCAGATCGTAAAGCCGCAGCCGCAAAGCTGGACGCCCCCGCAGATGGAAAGCCTTGAGAGCCTCGTCTCCACCCTGGAGCAGCAGGGCCACGGCGTCATCATGACCATGGGCAAAGGCGGCGTCGGCAAGACCACCGTCGCAGCCGCTATCGCCGTCCTCCTCGCCCAGCGCGGCCACGCCGTCCACCTCAGCACCACAGATCCCGCCGCGCATCTCGCGCAGACATTGCACGGCCAGGTGCCCGGCCTCACCCTCAGCCGCATCGATCCCGCTGCCGAGACCGCCCTTTATCAAGGCGAAGTCATGCAGGCCCAAAGTGCTGCCATGGATGACGCAGGCCGCGCCTTGTTGGAGGAAGATTTGCGCTCCCCCTGCACCGAAGAAATCGCCGTCTTCCGCGCCTTCGCCCGGGAGGTCGGCCAGGGCACCCAGCGCTTCGTCGTGCTCGATACCGCACCCACCGGCCACACCCTCCTCCTCCTCGATGCCAGCGAAGCCTACCAGCGCGAGCTCGAGCGCCAGGCCCGCAGCACCCAGCCCGAAGAAGTCCTCCGCCTCCTCCAGCGTCTGCGCGATCCCGCCTACACCCACATCCTCCTCGTCACCCTCCCCGAGGCCACCCCCGTGCACGAGGCCGCCGCCTTGCAGGCAGACCTCCGCCGCGCCCGCATCCAGCCCTTCGCCTGGGTCATCAATCAAAGCCTCCTCCACAGCCACACCTGCGATCCCCTCCTTCAAAGCCGCGCCCTCTCCGAGCACCGCTACATAGACGAAGTCGTCGCCCACCACTCCCCCCGCACCACCTGGCTCCCCTGGCAGCCCGAGGAACCCGTCGGCCCCGCCGCCCTCGCCCGCCTCGCCACCACCGGCGTGGAGCACACTCTGGTATGATGTGGCTTCGTTATTAGAGAAGCCCCGAAAAAAAAGCAGCCCCGCTGCGCACCATGCTTGCCCGGTTCATCTCGCAGCCGCAGCAGGGCATGCCCTCGCTTCGCAATCCCAGCACGCAGCCCATGACCGGCTGGAGCATTTAAAAGCGTGATGCATCCCATGCACCACCATCTCAAAGACCCGGGCCGGATGCAGCACCGCACGCCAAAGCGCCCCAGGAGCGCGGGCCTCCGAGCCCGCAGCACTCCGCCTTCACATGGCGGGTGACATTTCATGGCGAACATCACCAGCACGGAAAGCTCCGGCGGAGCGAAAGAGAAGGCGGCAGGAACGCTTCAGTACTGCATGCGTTGGCGGACCGTTGCGGACTTGGAGCTCCGCGCGCCAAAGTCTTCATTCCTATGCCCGTCCACAAATACCACTTCCCACCACCACACAATATTTTTAAACTTTCCCGTTGCATTCCCAAATCACGACCCAATGCTTTTTCCGATCACTCAATAAACCTGACGCTGTGAAGAACACGAAAGGTGCCACCGCCGCCCTGCGGCCACGCATCCGCCATGTTCTACACTCCGCCATCTCTTTTCGATCCACCCACCTACCCGCGCAAAAAGCTGCCCCTCTCAGGCAGCCCGCCAGAGCAGGCCCGGTCTCAGCCCCAGCCTGAGCCGACAGCGAGGGTCCCCTACCGCCCCGCCGAACAGGCCAGTCCCCGCCCGCCCGGAAACGCCATCCCGCTCATCTTCAGAGCCCTGGCCCATCCTTCTCAGCGCCGGCCCATAGCAGCGGCAGCAGCTTACTCAGACTCCTTCCCTGCGCTGCAGAGCCAGACCCAGCCAGCATCCGCGCCTGCGCCATTTCAGTCACCTCCACAGCCGCCGCAGACAACACCCACTGCCAGCCCAGCCACGCAGAGCACCAAGGAAGCCCCCAAAGTCGCAGCCGCTTTCCAAGAAGCCGCAGCCCATGTCGAGGCTGAGTCCACCCTCCGCGATCAGTCACCCACGGCAACCGCAGCGCCAGGCCAGCAGCTCTCCAGCAAGCCCACCGACGCCACGCCGCAGAGCCCTTCCCAGCCACCCTCCACACCTGCGGCAGCTCACTCACCAGCACAGCCACAGCAGACACCATCCACGCCCAGCCCAGCACCGCAAAGCACCGAAGAAAGCCCCAAAGTCGCGGCAGCTTTCAAAGAAACCGCAGCGCCACAGTCTCCCACCTCGCCCGCCCCTCCCGCTCCGCAGAGCCCTTCCCAGTCACCCACCCCGCCAGCGCCACAGAGTCCGGAAGAAAAAGACCCCAAGGCCGTCGATGCCGTGAACAAGGCCACAGCCCAGGCGGAGGCCGAGGACGCCCTGCGCAAGCAGCGCGCCCCCCGCCGCACCATGCTTGAATCCGCCGGCTTCGGCGGAGCCGCCACCAGCCTTGAAGCTCTGGAGGATGAGGTACAAGCACGCCATGCAGAGCTGGAAAAAAAGTTCCCCCAGCACGGCCCCGAGTACCAGGCTGGCATGAAGGCCCTCCTTCAGCACATCCAGCAGCAGCGGGCCCAGATCAATGCCAGGGCCGATCAGCTCCCGGAGATCGCCGCCCGCATCTACCAGCAGTGGGGCAAAGGCGTCGCGGGCAGTTGGACCACCGGACAGACACTGCGCGAAAACGACAGAGACAGCCCCGGCGCACCCCTCTCCCAGTCCCATCTCGACGCCCTCAATCAAGAGGCCGCCAAATACGGCATCGACCCCAAGGATCTCCGCCACCACCTCGAGATGCAACGTGTCACCGACTGGAGCCGTGGCGATACCAGCGCCGCCGTGCGCTATGGCCCCGGCGGCTCCATCTGGGTGAACCCCGACCGCTATCTGGATGAAAACGCCTACCGCCAGGTCGTGGAAAAAGCCGGGGGCAGCGAAGCCGAAAAGGCGGCGGCGATGAGCCGCTTTCCAGAGCTGCAGCAGCGTGCTGCCAAGGCCCAGCTCGACACCCTGCGCACACTCGGAGTCTACAACCAGTGGGAGGCCAGCCAGCCCGAAGGCATGAGCGATGCGGAAAAGCTCGCCAAGTTCAGCCAGGAGCACAGCGGCATCTTCAGTTCAGGCGCATGGAAAGTGCGCATGCATCAGGCCCTGCTCGGCGTCGCCAGCGGAGTCGTAGGGCTGGCCAAGAGCGCCGTAGGCGCGTACCAGGCCGCCACTCGCAGCCCCGGAGCGCTGGATTTGTATGAGAAGCTCTCCCGCGATGCCTCCTCCATCAGCGCCTCCAGTGCCGCACTGCCCACCGGCCAGTTAGTCCACATGGGCACCAGCATGGTGGTCAGCTCCGCTCCCAGCCTCGGGGTGGGCGGCCTCGTCTCCCTCACACTCAAAGCAGGCGGCGCTGCCTTCGGCCTCAGGACCGCAGCGCAGGTCGCCCAGGCCGCCCAGACATGGGGCCTGCGCGGCACCGCAGCCACCGCCGGACTCCAGACCTTCGGCGGCATGTACGGAGACGCCGTGCAGGGCTACATGAATCGCGGAGACAGCGAATCCACCGCGCTCAACAAAGCCTTCATCCCCGCCCTCGCCGGAGCCGCCAGCACCTACCTGCTCACCGCCGCAGGCGGCACCCAGGGCATCGAGGCCCTGCTGCGACAGCCCGCCTTCAAGGAAAACTTCCGCCAGTGGTTCAAAGCCGTCGCCGCCGGCAGCGTCAAGGAAGGCCTGCGCGAAGAAGCCCCCGACCAGCTCATCCAGGGCATCATCGAGCGCTACACCTACAATCCCGACAAGCCCTGGAAAGACATCATCGAAGAAACCCTCCAGGCAGGCATCGGCGGAGCCCTCCTGGGCGGCGGCGTTGAAGCCACTACCAACAGCATAGCCCCTTCTGGGACGAATCAGGATCAGCCACAGCCTCCAATACCATCTAATACCACACCAGCCGCCCAGGACGGTTCCGGCCAACCAAAGCCAGCCACCACCGATGGCGGTCAACAAACGCAAACTCCCCCTGCCGCTGCCGATCTCAAGCAAGTCGGCCAAGTGCTCGACAACATCCAGCGCCTCAAAGACAAGGCCAAAGGCGGCCCGCTCAGCCTCGATGAACAGCGCGAGCTCGATCACAACGAAAAAGTCCTCGCCCACACCCGGGTCAAGAACCTGGAAAAAGAGCAGCAGGTCATCCGCAGCCTGCCCCAGCCCCGCGAGCTTGATCCCGTCAAAGCGAAGGCGCTGGAGGAAGCACGTGCCGTCCTAAAAAGGCCGGTGCCAGGGGAACCATCAGCCCCACCTCCAGAGGCATCCATACCAGATACCACCACGAACAAGCCGGATGACACCCGGCCCTCCAACGCTCCGCCGCCCGGTATGGAGCCATCCCCGCAAAGCAGCAGCAGCGGCTCACGCCTGCAGTTCAGCCAGGGCGGGGAAAATCCCAAGCCCACCGCAGACAGCGACATCGTGGACGCCCACCGTCTGCTCTCGCAGGAGGAAGACGCCTTCCAGCTCGGCAAGAGCAAACCGGACACTTCCAAGATGAGCATGCCTGATGCCCTCGCGGAGCTTGCCAAAAGCTTCTCTCAAGAAGGCAAGGAGTTGAGGGTCAGACGCGGCGGCGGCGGCGAGAACTCCACGCATTACATGGTGGATACGCCGCACGGCACCGCCTACTTCGACGTGGACCCGAGTGAAAAAACACTTTCCGTCAACAGCGCCATTCTCGAAAGCGACAGCACCAAGTCTGGCG
>NZ_JBIPNG010000532.1:0-4241 GCF_044373815.1 Prosthecobacter sp.
AAACGATTGATCGAGGTCACGCCGGACAAGCAGATCGTGTGGGAGTTCAGCGACAAGGATGCACCGGATTTGAACATCACCTGGATCTCCAGCCTTCAGCAGCTCAAGAACGGAAATCTGCTCATCGGCAACTTCATGCGTGGTAAGGAAGGCCAGGGCGCGCACGCCATCGAAGTCACGCACGACAAGGAGAAGCGCGTCGTCTGGAAATGGGACGACCACAGCCTCATCAAGTCACTCACCACCGTCCGCGTCATCGGCGAATAACCTCACACACGACCATGCCCAAAATAGCCATCACCGACTACACCTTTCCTGATCTCAGCCTGGAAGAAGCTGTGCTTCGTCCTGCGGGTATCGAGATCGTCTCCTTCAAAGAAAAGCGTTCACCTGCTGAACTCGCCGAACTCGTGCGAGATGCCGATGCCGTGATCGCGCAGTTTGCTCCCGTGAACGCCGAAGTCGTCGCTGCGATGACCAAAGCAAAGGTCATCGTGCGCTACGGCATCGGCTACGACAATGTGGATTTCGCCGTCGCCCGCGAGCGTGGCATTCCGGTGTGCAACATCCCTGACTACTGCATTGACGAAGTCGCAGATCACACGCTGGCCTTCATCCTCGCCATCACGCGGCAGGTGGTGCCGAACGCGCTCGACATTCGCGCGGGCAAGTGGGGCCTCGCCACACCGTTGACCGCGATGTCATCCTTGAAACATCTCACCATCGGCATCGTCGGCTTTGGCCGCATCGGACGCGAGGTTGTGAAACGATTGCTCGCGTTCAAGGCTCGTGTGCTGGTGTTTGATCCCGTCGTGGCAGCGGATGAGATCACCAAAGCAGGTGCTTCGGTGGCTGCATCTTTCGATGAACTGCTTGCGCAGAGCGACATCGTCTCACCGCATTGCCCATCCACACCGAAGACGAAGCAACTCTTCAACTCCGCTGTGTTCGCGAAGATGAAGGCTGGCTCCATCTTCATCAACGTAGGCCGTGGCGATCTCGCCGACAGCACCGCCATCACCGACGCTCTGCAATCCGGTCATCTCGCCGGTGCCGCGCTCGACGTCTTCGATCCTGAGCCGATTCCGGCAGACCATCCGATCCGCACGATGCCCAATGTGATCCTCGCCGCCCACATCGCCTCAGCGAGTCCGCCAGCGGTTAAGACGCTGCGAGAAACAGCCGCACGCATCGCACTCATGGCCGTCCGTGGCGAGCCGCTGCCGAACATCGTCAACGGCGTGATCTCCCCCAGGTAACTCCATCACTCCATCACTCCACCACTCCACCACTCCACCACTCCAACCATGACCACCCGTCGTTCCTTCCTCACTTCCATCAGTTCACTCGCGGCCACACCGTTGCTGGCGCGTGATTTTGGCCCCAGCGCGCCGCCGGTGCGCTATCCCGAGCCGGATGTCATCGCGCTCGACAAGGCATTCGAGAAATACAAGATCGGCTCCGCGCCCATCGAGCGACTGCACACCGGCATGTATTGGGCCGAAGGTCCTGCGTGGAGCGGCTGGGGCCAATACCTCGTGTGGAGCGACATCCCGAACAACGTGCAGCATCGCTGGTTGCAAGACGACGGCGAAGTCACCACGATTCACAAGCCTGCCGGTCACAGCAACGGCAACACCTTTGACCGCGAAGGACGCCAGATTTCATTCGAGCACGGCAACCGCCGCGTGGTGCGCTACGAGCCCGACAACACCCTAACCGTCCTCGCTGACAAGTTTGACGGCAAGCCCTTCAACGCACCCAACGACGGCGCAGTGCATCCCGATGGCAGCGTGTGGTTCACCGATCCGGGCTACGGCAGTCTGGGCAACTACGAGGGCAACAAGGGCGATCTTTTGCTCAAAGAAGCCGTCTATCGTATTGACCCAAGCGGCAAGGTGGAGAAAGTCACCGACGAAATCTTCAAACCCAACGGCCTGTGCTTTTCGCCGGACTACAAGAAGGTCTATGTGGCCGACACCGGTGCCACGCATTACCCCGAAGCACCGAAGAACATCAAGGTCTGGGACATTGATGGAGCAAAGCTGAAGAACGGCCGAGAGTTCGCCTCCATGAAAATGGACCTCAAGGGCACGGAAGTCGCCGGACTCGCGGACGGCATTCGTTGCGACAAAGACGGCAACATCTGGGCCGGATCCGGCTGGGTTGGCGAAGGCTACGACGGCGTGCAAATTTTTTCACCCGAGGGCAATCGCATCGGCCAGATCGTGCTGCCGGAAGTATGCAGCAATGTGTGCTTCGGCGGTCCGCGCCGCAATCGTCTGTTCATGACTGCGAGCCGCAGCCTGTATGCCGTGCATGTCGAGGCCATCGGCGCGCATTGGTGCTGATAACCGACGCCTGAACTGATGCCAACGCCACCGGATATGGATGCCCGCATCCTCGAAACCCCCGACATCGTGCTTGTCGGTAGCGGCATCATGTCCGCGAGCCTGGCAGTGATGCTGAAGCGGATTGATCCGCGCCTTCGCATCCAGATGGTTGAGGTAACGAGTGAGCTCGCGCAGGAAGCCTCGAACGGGTGGAACAACGCAGGCACGGGACATGCCGGTATTTGCGAACTCAGCTACACTCCGGCACGCGATCAAAGCGGTGGCGTACCCATCAGCCGGGCCTTGCATATCTTTGAGCAGTTCCAACACTCGAAGCAGTTCTGGGGATCCGCGACCGCTGAAGGCATGGTGGGAACTGCTGCGGATTTCATCCATGCGGTGCCGCACGTCTGCTTCGTGAAGGGTCGGGATGACGTGGACTTCTTGCGCGCACGTCACACCGCGATGGCGGAGCATCATTTCTTCCGCAGCATGATGTTCACGAACGATTCTTCGATGATCCAGCAGTGGGCTCCGCTGGTGATGGATGGGCGCGGCCCCGGCCCGGTCGCGGCCACCTCCGGTGCCGGCACCGAGGTGGACTACGGCCTGCTGGCCCGCCGTTTATGCGGCTGGCTGGCGCAGCAGGAAGATTGCGGCATCGCCGCCGGTTGGAAGGTGACGAAACTCCAGCGCGGGGCAGGGGAGTGGCATCTCGACCTTCGATGCATGGCTTCCGGTGATGAGCGCAAGCAGCGTGCGAAGTTCGTCTTCGTCGGCGCGGGCGGCGGCAGCCTGCGTTTGCTGCAATCCACCGGTCTCGCCGAAGTCGCTGGTCTTGGCGGATTTCCCATCGGCGGCCAGTGGCTTGTGTGCGATGAGCCTTCGATCTGCGCAAGGCACGAAGCAAAGGTTTATGGTGCCACGCCGCCCTCATCGCCCAGCCTCGGCGCGGGGCATCTCGATGTGCGGCGGCTCAATGGTCAGCGACAGCTTCTCTTCGGCCCTTTTGCCTCATGGACGACGCGTTTCCTCAAACATGGACAGTGGAGCGATCTGCCACTCTCGATCCGCGCGGGCAATCTGGGCGCACTGCTGCAAACCGCCGTGCGTAACCGCTCGCTGGTGAAGTATCTCATCACCCAGGGCCTGCAAAGCATGGAGAGCCGCATGGAGGCCGTGCGCGAGTTTTACCCCAATGCCAGCTCGGAGCATTGGAGGCTCGTGCAGGCGGGCATCCGTGTGCAGGCCATCAAGAAAGCCGACCGAGGTGCCGTGCATTTCGGCACCGAAGTTTTTTCCTCCGCAGACCGTTCTCTTGCCGCGCTGCTGGGCGCTTCGCCCGGCGCATCGGTCTCAGTGAACATCGCGCTCCAGGTTGTCCAGACCTGCCTGCCGAATCTGCTTGCCAGCGCTGAGGGCCGGGAGCGCATGAGGCGGATGATCCCCACCTTTGACCAAGACCTGAAACAGCCAGGCAATGCCGCCTTGTTCGAGAAGACCAACCACAAGGCCACAGAACAATTGCAACTCCATTTCCAACCATGATCACCCTCATTGATAAAATTGCCCTCGTCACCGGAGCCGGTTCCGGCATCGGAGCCGCTATCGCGGAATGTTTCGCCGAAGCCGGAGCTCTCGTCTTTGCCTCCGACCGCGACGAAGCCGCCGCACAGCAAACCGCCGCGCGGATCTCCCAGGCGGGCCATCGTGCGGAATCACTCGCGCTTGATGTCAGCGACGAGTCCTCGTGCCTTGCCGCTGTGCGCACGGTCACCGAGAAATGCGGACGCTGCGATGTGCTCGTCAACAACGCGGGCATCGGGCACGTAGGGACCATTTTGACCACCAAGCCCGACGATTTGGACAGGCTGTGGAAAGTCAATGTGCTCGGCATGTATCACCTCT
>NZ_JBIPNG010000132.1:0-14327 GCF_044373815.1 Prosthecobacter sp.
AGAGCGCCAGGGTGCTCTTGCCGGTGCCAGGATAATCGTTTTGGATGAGGATGAGCTTCTTCATAATGATTTTCTTAAATTACAAAGCTATTATGGTAAATATGGTTAACATTGCAAGAATAAATAATTCGTATTTCCATAATTTCAACACTCTAAGGATATCTTTAGGAGCTGGAGCCGAGTAGATTCAAGGCTTGGAGCGTCATTCGCCCAATGGCGATAAAAGTGAATCAAACCCTAGGTCGAGCCGCCCATCGCCCCACGGGATACGCTGCAAATCTCCTTTGAACTGCTTAATTCAGCGCCAAGCCGTCCTTGCACAGCGGAAATGAGGCTCTAATATCGCGCTCGGCGCACCTCCTACCCCGTGGTGTAATGGTAACACAGGAGATTTTGATTCTCTCGTTCAAGGTTCGAATCCTTGCGGGGTAACCACCACAAACATGGTTTCTGATTTGTTGATATCCGCTTCAACGTGAGGCGGTCGCGGCACCCGCGAAGCTCTCATCCGTCAGCGTCTTCAGAAACGCCACGAGATCCGCTTTTTCCTGCGTTGTAAGTTGAATGCCGGCCTCCGGATGCTTGGCCAGGTTCGGGTCCAGCGTGGTGCTGCGTCGCACTCCGCTGCTATAGTGCTCCACCACTTCCTCCAGCGTGTTGAAGCGGCCGTCATGCATGTACGGTGCCGTGAGAGCGACGTTGCGCAGGCTCGGTGTTTTGAATTTCCCTCGGTCAGCGGCGTTCTTCGTCACCACCATGCGGCCGAGGTCATCATCCGCAAGTTCAAGCCCGTTGCTGGCAAACGGCTGGCTCGTGAACAGCGTGCCGCCATGGCAGTGAAAGCAGTCCGCACCGCGCAGCCCGCGTTTGGGATCAAACTCCGTCACAAAGAGCTGCAGCCCGCGTTTCTCGCTCTCGCTCAGTTCCGCCACCTTGCGTGCCGCACGGTCAAAGCGTGATTCCTGCGAGACGAGCGTCAGAAGAAACTGCTCCAGCGCTTTCGCCACGCGCTCCGGCGTGATCTCTGCGGAGCCAAACGCCTTCGCAAACGCCTGCATACACTCCGGATCCGCACTCAGTTTGGAGATCACGTTGGGCAGCGTCTCATTCATTTCATGCGCGTCCTGGATCGGCATCAGCACCTGCTCCCGCAGCGTGGCGGCACGGCCATCCCAGAAGAAAGACGGCTGCCAGGCCAGATTGAACAAAGGCATCGCATTGCGCTTCCCCATCTGCTGCTCCGCGCCGAGGCTGAAACGCCGTGCATCGGCAAAGGCACGCGTTTGATCATGGCAGGAAGCGCAGGCTTGCGTCTGATTGACCGACAGTCGCACGTCGTGAAACAACTGCCGTCCCAGCGCCACGCCTTCCTGCGTCAGCGGATTATCAGCAGGCAGCTGCACCTGTGGAAAACGCTGCGTCATCGCCGGTGTCAGCGCATGGGTGCCGGCGGGCAGGGGAGCTGGCTTGGTGGCAAACGTCGGTGTCTGATACACATCGTAGTTCATGCTGCGCACCCGGAACGCCTGCTCGATGTTCGTCTTGAGCTCCGCCGCCAGTGCATCGCCCTCGCGCGAATGCGTCGAAGTCCCATCCTTGGCAAAGTCGATTCCCGCCAGCGCTCGCTGCACATCAAACTCCAGCGCCAGTGTCAGCGGTCGCCCTCCACGAAAGGCCACCGGCACCTCCACCGTCATCAACTGCGGCGCATTCGCGATGTGATACGAGAACCCGTTCTCCTTGCCGTCCTTCAGGAACCGGCCCTCCAGCGCCATGAAAATATACCCCCCCTGCCAGCCCCAGTGCAGGCCATTGACCTGAGGATTGAGCGCATGATCCGGCGCATAACCATTTGGGTCCGATTTGTTCGTCGTCTCATCCACACCGATGCGAAAGCGGATCCCTTTGTACTCGCCCGCAGGCATGCCCGAAACCTTCGCTGTCTGCCGACCCGCCGCAGCACTCACATACGCAAACCAGTCCTTCGATTCCAGCCAGGTGCCGTCCTCCTTTTGCAAAGCCAGCCCTGAGAGCAGGCAATCAAGTCGCGTCACCTGGGCCGCATCCACCAGCGCCAGCTGTTCATCCAACCGCAGCGCCTGACCATTCACCACCGGCACGATCTGCAACTGCAGGTCCTGCCCCGATGCAGACAGCGTGAGCATCCAAGCCACCATCGCCCAAGCTCCAAGCGGCACCTTGGAAAGCAGGGTTCTCATGAAGATGCAGTGCATAAAAGACGGCTTTTATCGTTGGTGGCACACTTTCTAGAATGAGCATAGACTCACAAGTCAGGTATTTGTAAGACAGAGACGTGGGCAGTCCCATCCCCAAACAGCCTGCTCGTTTCGAGTTTAAGGATCGCTGGCCGTGAGACGTTCTCACGACTCCATGACGAACACTCGCTTGATCTGCCTCCTTTGCCTCAACTTCATTGCTGCACCAGTTCCCGCAATAGATGGCAATCAGGGGAATGGCCCCGTCGTGAGCTTTGACGCGACAGGACCAGAGATCTTTCCGCAGAGCTGGCTGACCGCCAAAGTGAATGCTCAGGCGACGATCTTGGACCCAGCACAGCGCGAGCGATCTCAGGCACTGGTGGCGCGGGCGCTGGCCAAATACCCTGCCGTCGTGCTGCGGACCCATCTGCAGCGGGTTTATGTGGTGGGCGGTCTGGCCTACAGTGGCGTGCCCACGGGCGGGACGAATTCCCGCAACGTGGTCTATCTCGCAAACTCAGGCAAGGCCTCGGATGCAGCGCTGGAGGGCATTCTCCATGCGGAGTTTTCCAGCATCCTGCTGCGCAATCTGCCTCAGCACCTCGACACAAAGCGCTGGCAGGAGATCAATCCACCTGACTTCCGCTATCTCGGCAGCGGGGTGCAGGCGATCAAGCAGCAAAAAGCATCCCGACAGCTCGACGCGGCCCTGCAGGAGGCAGGCTTTCTACACGCCTATGCGCAGGCAAGTCAGGAAGAGGATTTCAATTCCATCGCCTCACGCCTGCTCATGGGCGATGAGGGGCTCTGGCGCGCGGTGGCGCAGTTTCCCAAAGTGAAGGAGAAGACCCTTCTCGTCGTGGCCTTCTACGGCAGGCTGCATCCGCAGTTCACTCAGTCATGGTTTGAGGCGCTGCGGAGCGGACGCTGATATCCGCAGCCCACCTTCAGCGAATCCGACGGCGACGGCGCAGTGTCCATGCGATGCCACAGCTCGCGACGAGGAGGGCACCGCCGGGCTCTGGGACAGGGGTAAAGCCACCGATCACAAGGCCATCCTGCCAGTTGTTCGGGTCAGCCGCATTGTAGTAGGTATTGACGGTGAAGTACTGGTGCTGGGCCACGTAGCTGTCGAAGAAGCCCGGGGTATCCATGGAGGCGACGTCACTCAGGATGCTCTGGAAAAGCGCAGAGCGGGCGTCACCCGTGGGCGTGCCGAGGGGAGCAAAGTAGTCCAGGTAGTCGCTCATGTCCGTGAAGTCCGACTTCGGCGGTTTGCCCGCAGTCTGCGAGAGGAAGTCCTGGATGGCGAACATCGCATTAAAGAAGGTGTCGTTATTGCCGAAGTCATTGTAGTCGCCGCTCTGCTCCAGGAACCGTCCCGAGGCTCCAGCCAGGGTGTCCCACGGCAGGTACGTGTCGAGGACGTACTCCATCACGGCGACCTGTTTCGGAACGATGCCGGAATAGAAAAGGGGATCGGACTGGTAGATGTTGTCGCGTTCGATGTTCTGCACGGTCCAGCCATTCTGGAGCGACAAAGTGTCTGCGGTGATGGTCTGGTTGCTCAAAGCAGGCACGCCAGGTTCAATGCAGAACCACCAGTAAGTTTGGCCGCCGATGACATATTCGCCAATCGCACTGCCATTGTTGTCCAGTCCGGTCACACTGACGGTTGCAGCCGTTGCCGTGAGGGTGCAGGCCGCAAATACCAAGGGGATGAGACTTCGGAATGTCATGATTGTGTGAAATTTATGATAATCACTCAATAAATCTAGGTTTATTTTATGAAAATTATGGAAACGTAGCATTTGAGCGGTCGTGAGCCACTAAATTTTCATCCAAAGCGCTGCCTTGCCAACGGGCGGGCCGGTCCTACGCTGCAAATTCTGATGTCTCGTTCCTTCCAGCCCTTTCCGTGGCGGCTTGCCGTCGCATGCGTGGCGGTCTGCTACCTTCTGGCTGACCTTTACGCCTTCAAAGGGCCGCTGCATGCGATGCTGATCCAGGGGCAGGGCGGGGGAGTGGCTGCGGAAGTGGATGGCCTGCCGATCTCACGGCATGAACTGCAGGCTGCCATGCGGGAACAGCTCTGGAAGCACAATGCAGCATGGGCCAGTCTCGCCCCAGAGGCGCGCAAGCAGACACGCTGGCAGGCGCTGGAGAATCTGGTGAACGATCGCCTCCTGCGTTCCTGCCGCAGCAGGAGCGGGCCCGACACCGGCTTGTTAAAAGACGCGGTGAAACGTGAATCGGAGCGCATGCAGCGGCAGTTTGCCGACGCGGCGGAGTTTCCCAAACGCCTGGCCGCCCAACAACTCACGCCAAAATCGCTGGAAGCCCGGATCAACGACGCTCAGCTCGACGAAGCATGGATTGAGGCGGAAATTCAGACTCGCTTCAAAGTGGTCACGCCGCAGGACCTGCGCGCCTGGTATGACGAATTCAAAGAGACGCTGCGCATTCCGCAGGCGCATCACGCGGCGCACATTTTCCTCACCCGCCATGACCCAGCGAAGCCAGACCGCTCAGCAGAGATCCGCGAGATCCAGCGCCAGCTCCTGGCAAAGGAGAAGATCTTTGCGCAACTGGCGAAGGAACATTCCGAGGACGATCGCAGCAAAAATCTTGGCGGCGATCTCGGCTGGTTCACGCAGCAGCGCATGCCTGCGGATTTCATCGCGGCGGTCGAAACGCTCAAAGTCGGCCAGCTCAGCAAGCCCGTGCCGACCCAGCTCGGCTGGCATCTCATCATCGTCCTTGAGCGCCATGCTTCACGGCTGCCGGCCTTGGCAGAAGTGACACCCGAGATCACCGCGCTGCTGACCAGCAAACGGCGCGATGCGGCGCTCAAGAGCCTCCTTGCTGAACTGCGAAATCGCTCGCCGCAGCCAGTGGTTTACCACGCGGAGGTCATTGATCACGCTGCACCGGCTCCTTGATCCAGTCGGCGCCGTACGCGCCACTTCCTGATTTCTTCGACCCACAGCACGCTGCTGCCGATGAGCCCGAGGAGAGCGACGTCCGCCAGCGGGATCGGCACCGTGTGGAAAATGCGGTTCATCGATGCATCGTAGATGACGAGGATGTGCAGGGCGTTGCCCAGGATCAGTCCACCGACGAGCCACCGGTTGCGTAGCACATCGAGGCTGATCGAGGATTTGGTGGCGCTGCGGCAGTTGAGAACATTGAACCACTGGACCACGGCGACCAGTGTGAAGGTCTCCGTCTGCACCAGGGCAAACGGCACTCCGGTGGACTGCCTCCATATGAAGAAACCAAAGACCGCCACCACCGAGGTGATGACCATGAGCAGCAGCCGTTGCAGCATCGGTCCTGTGATGAGCTGCTCATTCTTCGGTGTGGGTTGGCGGCGCATTTCATCGCCCTCCAGCCCCTCCATGATCAGGTTCACCGTCACCGCTCCTTCGGTCACGATGTTGATCCACAGGATCTGCACCGCCGCCAGCGGCAGTGGGTAGCCACACAGCAAGGCCAGCAGCAGGATGGCCACTTCGTCAATGGAGGTCGCAAACAGGAACAGCACCACCTTCTTGAGGTTCTGATAAACCAGCCGCCCTTCCTCGATGGCTTTCACGATGGTGGCGAAGTTGTCATCCGTGATGACGATCTTCGCCGCACCCTTGGCCACCTCTGTGCCGGTGATGCCCATGGCCACGCCCACGTCCGCAGCGGCCAGCGCCGGTGCATCATTCACGCCGTCACCTGTCATGGCCACGACCTGCTTCTGCGACTGGAAGGCTTGTACGATGCGCAGCTTCTGCGCCGGATGCACCCGCGCAAAAACGGAGATGCGGTCCAGGCTGCCGCGCAGCTCGTCATCTGACATCGCTTCGAGCTCGGCACTGTCCACGGCGATGTCACCCGGCTTTGCGATGCCCAGCTCAGTTGCAATCGCAAGCCCGGTGGCCTTGTGATCTCCGGTCACCATCACTGGCCGGATGCCCGCCGCCAGACATTCGACCACCGCCGCCTTCACCTCTTCACGCGGTGGATCCATCTGTCCCAGCAGCCCGAGAAAGCGCAGCCGGCCGCGCCACGGTTCAAAGCCTGCCTTCACATCGAGTGGAGCATCATACACCTCCGCCACGGCAAGCACCCGCAGGGCCTGCGCGGCGAGTTCGTCGGACGTTTGCTGAAGCTTGGCCAGATCCAGCGTCGCAGGGTCGCAGAGTTCGAGCAGCTTCTCAGGCGCCCCCTTGAACAGCACCCGGCACTTCCCATCATGCTCATGCTGCGTGGCCATCATCTTCTCGGCGGAGTCAAAGGGGATCTCCGCCACGCGTGGCCACTCCTGGCTCAGCGTGTCAGGTTTCACTCCACCTTTATGTGCGAGCGTGAGCAGCGCGGCTTCAGTAGGATCGCCCAGCGGCCGCCAGCGCGTTTCCTCCCCATCGGGTGGTGCCAGATTGGCATCGTTGCAAAGCGTGATGGCTTCCAGCAAAGCCCTGACCGCAGCATCGTCATGACCGTCGCCGGTAAGCTTGCCCTCGGGCGAATAGCCTGCCCCTGTCGCTTCGATTTGCCGTCCATCGGGCAGGATCAACCGGGTGACGGTCATCTCATTCTTCGTTAGCGTGCCGGTCTTGTCACTGCAGATGATGCTGGTGGATCCGAGCGTCTCCACCGCAGCAAGTCGCCGCACGATGGCTCCGCGCCGCGCCATGCGCTGCATGCCCACCGCCAGCGCGATCGTCATGGCCACCGGCAGTCCCTCCGGCACCATCGAAACCATCTGGCTGATGGCCACCATGAAAATGGTCACAAAGGGAATGCCGCGCAGAAGGCCAAAGCCGAGAATCAAGACAAATAGCACGATGGAGGCGACCACCAGCCAGTTCCCAAACTGCTTGAGCCGCACTTCCAGCGGTGTCTTGGGTTGCTCCGCAGACGTCGTCATGCTGGCAATCTTTCCCACCTCGGTTTGCAGCCCCGTGGCCACCACCACCGCACGACCACGGCCTGCGGTGAGATGCGTGCCGGAGTAAATCATGTTCCTGCGGTCACCCAGACCCGCGTCCTCAGGCACCGCTTCGGTGTGTTTAACCACCGGCAGCGACTCCCCCGTGAGCTCGGCTTCGGTGGCTTCCAGGGCAGCTGCTTCGAGCAGCCGCGCATCCGCACCCACTTGATCTCCTGCTCCCAGCAAAAGGATGTCTCCAGGCACCAAATCCCGTGCCTCAATGATCGACTCCTTGCCATCCCGAATGACTCGCACCTTCAGCGCCGAGAGCTTGCGCAGCGTCGTCATGGAATGCTCCGCTCGTCCTTCCTGCACGGCCCCAATGAGAGCATTGATCAGCACCACGATCAGGATCACCACCGCATCACTGGCATGTCCCATCGCAAAGGAGATCACCGCAGCGACAAACAGAATGTAGATCAAAGGACTCGCAAACTGCGAGGCAAACACCCGCCACAGCGGCTTGTGCTTGTCCTCCGGAAGCTCATTCGGCCCATTCTGCTTCAGGCGCTCGGATGCTTCGCTGCCGCTCAGTCCGGCCTGTGCGTCGGTCTCCAAAGTTGTTACAATTTTTTCAGGTTCTGCGGCGTGCCAGATGAGCGGTGAAAGTACCTGCATGGCAGACCATAAATTGGATCACAACAACCGCCATGGGGAATCCACCCCATGGTGGCGGACGACCAGAGGCATCCGTTGCGCTCTGGCAAATGCGCGCTAAGGGCGTGGGCATGAAACAAAACGTTGGCATTCTCGGGCTCGGCATCATCGGCAGTCGTGTGGCGGACAATCTGCGCAAGGCGGGGCATGAGGTGTTTGTCTGGAGCCGCAGCGCGCGCCCCGTGCCAAACTTTCTCGCCTCCCCACATGAAGTGGCCGAGGCGGCTGGCATCATCCAGATCTTCGTGCGCGACAGCGCGGCGCTGATCGAGGCGATTGAGGACATGAAGCCCGCTCTCAAGGCCGGCCATCTCGTCATGAACCACGCCACCGTCAGCAAAAAAGCCACGCTGCAGGCCGCCCAACTCGTCGAAGAAACCGGCGCGGCGTTTCTGGATGCCCCCTTCACCGGCAGCAAGATGGCCGCACAGAACGGCAAGCTTTGCTACTACATCGGCGGCAGTGATCTGCTGCTTGAGCGCGCCCGGCCTGTTCTCGAAGCCAGTGCCGCCAAGATCCTGCCTCTCGGGGCCATCGGTGAAGCCATGGTCCTCAAGATCGTCACCAACCTCGTCTCCGCCGTCATCGTCGAAGCCGTCGCCGAAGCGGCCGACATCACCAAGGCCAACGGCATCTCGCTCGAACGCCTGCACGAAGCCCTGGAGTCGAATGCCAATTACTCCACCCTCATCGGCATGAAGCTCCCCGCCATCATCAAGAGCGACTTCGAGCCCCACTTCGCCCTCCGCAACATGCTCAAGGACGCCGACTTCGCCCGCGAACTCGCAGCAGAAGCGATGCTCAAGACCCCCGCCCTCGACTGCACCGCCGCCGCCATGCGCGCCGGCCTCGATGCCGGCAAAGGCGATCTCGATTTCAGCGTCATCGGCCAGCGCTAAACTGACCGCGCACACGCGCACGGACACCATCATCCTCCTCCTCGATCACAGCGCCTCGCTTCAAGGTCTAGATCCCAAATCACCACCCCACCTCCGCCTTCTGCCTCTTCGTATTGTAGTCCCGGCTTCAGCCGGTCCGGAAGCTCATTCCACCCACCAGCCGATGTCCTCCCCCATGACTCACTGCGCTTTCACTCTCCTCTTCCTCGCCGCCCTCACCAGCTTCACCTTCGCTCACGACACCCCTGCGCCCGCCACACCCAGTGGCGACCGCATGAAGGTCCTCGTCTTCTCTGCCACCGCCTACTACCGCCATCCCGACATCCCCGCCATCAACCGCTGGCTGGTGCTGCTCGGCCATGAAAACGGCTTCGATGTGGACATCACCGAGAGCCCGAAAGACCTCGTGCCGCAGGTGATCGCCAAGTACGATGTGCTGCTGCTCAACAACGCCAATGAACTCGATAAAATCATCCCCGAGGCCCAGCGGCAGTCGGTGGAGGCATGGTTTGCCAGCGGGAAGAAAGGAGTCGTCGGCCTGCATGCGGCGCTCGTGCATCAAACCGGCTGGCCATGGCTGAACCAGTTGGGTGGCTGCGACTTCAACAGCGACTCGGATTTCTCCAAGGCAAAAGTGATCGTCGATCCCGCTGCAAAAGATCATCCCGCCGTGAAAGGCCAGCCTGCGGAATTTTTCATCGAGGCGGACTGGACCAATCACGACCTCTCCGTCACCGGCCAGCCCGGCTTCCAAGTCCTGCTGCGCGTGGATGAGAGCACCTACACACCCGTGCGCGACTATTTCAAAACCCGCGGCGGCAAGCCCATGGGCGCGGATCATCCCATCGCATGGACTCACGCACCAGAGGCAGGCGGCCGCTTTTTCTACACCGAGTTCGGCCACGATCTGCGCTCACTGGGCACCCCCTTCGTCCGCCAGCACGTGCTGGAGGGCATCCGCTGGGCTGCGGCGCTCAGGAAAACCGAAGCCAAGGCGACCAAGTAGTACACGCTCATGATCCACACACGCACACTTCTCACCATCCTGCTGCTCTCATTCACGGGCGCAGCATCCGCCGCCGATGAGCCCGCTCTATGGGATCTGTCCAAAAACGAAATTCCTGCCGCGCAAAAGTCGGGCACAGTGGAAAAAGCAGACGGCGTGGTGAAGCTGCGCGATGGCGCATCCTTTGCCGTGCCTGCGGAAGCTTTTCCTGATCAGAAGAACTTCACCGTGCAGGTCACCCTTTCGCTCGATGCCCTGGTACAGGATGCCGTCTTCACCTTGATGAACAAACAGAGCAGCGACAAGGACGACGGCTTTGCCATGTTCTTCAACTACAAGGACAAGCCCTACTATGCGCGGCAGGTGAACTCCGTCGTGAACAAGATCCTCATGGTCGGCGGCGCGCTCAATGGCCGCAACGAACCGGAGATCAACAAGCCCGTCACCTTCACCATGGCCGTGCGCAACGGCATGGCCACCTTCTACATCGATGACGCCCCTATCAAAAAATGCTTCATGGAACTCGTCCCAAATGGCGAACCCATGTGGATCGGGCGCAACGACAATGCGAAGTCCAAAACCATGCCGGTGACGGTGCATGCCGTGAAGGTCTTCGGACCCGCCTATAGCTACGTCTCGAAGAAGGAGACAACTGGCGCGTTTCCACGCGGCGCGGTGGCCGGGAAAGGCTGGGCGCTGGACGTTCCGAAGATCGAGCACCCGGAGTGGCCCAAAGTGCTGATCTACGGCGACTCCATCTCGATGGGCTACAGCGGCCCTTTCATTGCCGAGATGCTCAAGCAGCACGTCTATGTCTTCCACTGCGTCCACTTCGTGGGCGGTGACGTGCCCGAGCAGGCGCTGACGGAGATGGCCGGACGGTTCAAGTTTGACGCGGTGGTCTTCAACAACGGCCTGCATTCCCTGGGCTGGACGCCGGACAAAGTCTCTGACGCTCTCGTCTTGGAGCGGATGCAGAAGCTGACGCGCTGCTTCAAGACCGGCGCACCGCAGGCAAAAATCTTCTACCTCATGACCACGCCGCACACAGCCGCGCGTCCTGCGCCCGATAAACCCGTCACCGCCTTTGGCGACAAGAACGACGTGGTGCTGCGGCTCAACACGCTTTCCGCCCAGGTGATGAAGCAGGAGGGGATCGAAGTGATCGACGCCTACGCCTTGCTGGCCGCGCACCTTGATCTCGCCGCTGGCGACAATTTCCATTGGCAGTCGCAGGCCTATCAACTGCTCAGCCAGCAGATCACCGATCGGGTCTTGCCGGTGCTGGGAAAAGGGAAGTGAGCAAGAATCTAGGAGCAAAGAGGACTGGGCCCCATATCCCCCCCTGAAGCTGTCCATTCCAAAAAGACGCGGCGTTCGCACTTGCCGCAATGAGGGCTGTTGACGAGGGGTGGGGCCACAACCCTTCACCTCTATGAATGAAGCCATTTTGTACCTCGTCGCCGGTGTCGTGCTCGCCTGGTTTGGCGGTGAGCTTTTTGTGAGAGGCGGCGTCGGGCTGGCCGCTTGGGCTCGCTGGCCCACGGCAGTGATCGGCGTCACCGTCGCTGCATTCGGGACATCCGCCCCGGAACTCATGGTCGCCATCCATGCCGCGCACGATGGCGTGCCGGAGATCTCCCTCGGCGATGTGCTGGGCAGCAATGTCGTCAATGTCTCCCTCGTGCTCGGTTTGGTTCTGTCCTTCTCCGGCATGAAGGCGGAGGACAGCGGTGTGCTGCGGGACTGGTTCGTCTCCCTGCTGGTGCCGGGCATTGTATACGCCTTGCTTTTGGACGGCTGGTTCTCTCGCTCGGATGCCATGATCATGATGGGCATCTTTTTCGTCTGGCTGCTGGTGGTGATCTCTCATGCTCGCGCTCACGCTGCCATGCGTGCCGCGTCGGTGGAAAAGGTCCCCGTGGCCCGGATGGTGGGCTTCAGTCTGATGGGACTTCTCTTGCTCATCGGTGCGGCCCAGTTCGTGGTGCATGGCGGCAGGGCCGTGGCACTCGCCCTCGGCTGGAGTCCCTTCATCGTCGGTGCAGTCATCGTGGCCGTCGCCACCAGCACCCCGGAGCTTGCCACCACGCTCATTGCCCGCATGCGCGGTCATCATGATGTGGGCCTCGGGAACATTCTAGGTAGCAGCATCTTCAATGCCTTCTTCATCGCCTCCGTCGCCGCCTTGATCCAGCCCTACAAAGTCAACGTGCCTGAGATCATGCCAAGCCTGTTTTTTGGTGCCCTGACCACCCTGCTGATCATCCCCGGCCCCGGCGGCTACATCGGCCGTTTCCGCGGCTTCCTCCTGCTGGCCATCTACGGCATCTATGTCATGCTGTCCCTCGACCACAGCGCTGCGCACTGAAGACAGGTTTCGCGATTGACGGCACAGACAGGCGCTTCCATCTAAAGCGCATGTCAGAACTAAACAGACCGGAGGAGTCTGAAGATTCGCTCCCATAGGAGCCTGTGGAAGCATCGTCATGCATACCCTGGTTGCACGGCATCGTGTGGCGCGTGGTCTTCAGCGCGGGCGGGCAGGGGCTATCCTTGGGCAAATCTTTTGAGCTGAGTCTTGCCATGCTCTTTGTGGATCAGGCGCTTCCCTCCGGCGGCATCAGCGGCGTGGCCGCACCATCGGCACGCCGCTCTCTGCCGGCCTGTCAGCAACGATCCTGTTCCGTGGCCTCAGCTTCTGGCTGCCCATGATTCCCGGTCTGATCTGCTCACGGCGTCTCCTGCGAAACCGCCATGATTAATGGGGCGCTGCCGCTTGCTCCAGCTTCGCAAACATCACTCGCTTCACCACCTCGCTGGTCAGCAAATAGAGTGCGGTGATGCTCACAAGCGTGACCATAAAATACCAGGGCAGGGGCACAAGGCCAAACATGGCGCCAAGAGCGGTGTAAGGCAGCACGATGGTGCTGCCGGCGACGACGAGTGTGGCGATGGTGAGGATGCGGCCGGGTTGGCTCTTGAAGATCGAGCGATGAGTACGGATGACCATGACGATGAAGAGCTCCGTCATGAGTGACTCGATGAACCAGCCCGTTTGAAACTGCGCCTCGCTGGCGCGCAGCATCACCAGCAGCGCCCCAAAGGTGAGGTAGTCAAACACCGAGCTCACGAGGCCGAAGGCCACCATGAAACGCCGGATGAACTTCTGATCCCAACGCCGTGGCTTCAGCGCCTGCTCGGGATCCACGTTGTCCGTGGCAATGGTCAGCGCAGGCAGGTCGGAGAGGAAGTTGTTGAGCAAAATCTGCTTCGGCAGCAGCGGCAGGAAAGGCAGGAACAGGGATGCTCCCGCCATGCTGAACATGTTTCCAAAATTCGCGCTGGTGGTGATGAAGATGTATTTCAGCGTATTCGCAAACGTGATGCGCCCATTGCGCACACCCCGCGCGAGCACACACAGATCATGCTGCAGCAGCACGATGTCCGCCGCTTCTTTGGCCACATCCACCGCTCCCTCCACCGAGATGCCCACGTCCGCCGCATGCAGCGCGGAGGCGTCATTGATGCCATCACCCAGATAACCCACCACATGCCCGGCTTTGCGCAGCGCGATCAAAATGCGCTCCTTCTGGTTCGGCTCCGTTTCCGCAAAGATGTCCACCTCGCTCACACGATTGATCAGCGCGGCATCATTCATCTTGTGCAACTCTTCACCCGTCAGCACCTCCGGTCTCGCAATCCCCATCTGCGTGCCCAGACGCTGGGCCACGAGGCGGTTGTCTCCGGTGATCACCTTGAAGTCCACGCCCAACTGCCGCAGCTCCTGAATCGCCTCAGCCGCACCCGCTTTGGGCGGATCATCAAACAGCAGGAACCCCGTGAAAGTCATGTCCTGCTCGTCATCCTTGTTGATCACAGGATCGTCGGTCACATCACGGTTGGCCACTCCCAGCACTCGATGGCCGGCGTTGCTGTAGTCAGCAAATCGTTGCAGCAGCTCCGCATGAAACTCCGCCATGGGTCGATCCCCCTTCGGCGTGGTCACCTTGGTGCAAACCGCCAGCACATTGGCAAAAGCCCCCTTGGTGATCATGACATGGCGTCGTGCCGCATCCGCATGCTCCACCACAACGCTGAGACGCTTGCGGATGAAGTCATAGGGCACTTCATCAGACTTGCTGAAGGCGCTCAGATCAATGCCGTCTTCCGCACGCAGTGCCGCATCAATCGGATTCGTAAAGCCGCTTTCAAACGTGGCATTCAGCACGGCATGCAGTCGCACCAGCTCGCTGGCGCTGCCCTGCGCATCATAAGCCCCCAGCAGCTTGACTCGCCCTTCCGTGAGCGTCCCCGTCTTGTCAGAGCAGAGCACGTTCATGCTGCCAAAATTTTCAATCGAGGACAGCCTCCGTACGATGACCTGGTCCTCCGCCATGCGCTTCGCACCGCGTGCCAGCGTGATGCTCACGATGGCCGGCAGCAGCTCCGGCGTCATGCCCACGGCCAGTGCCAGCGCAAACAAGAACGACTCCAAGACCGGGCGGTGGAAGAAAACATTGATGGCAAAAATCGCGATGACGAAAACGAGCGTCACCTTG
>NZ_JBIPNG010000134.1:0-14312 GCF_044373815.1 Prosthecobacter sp.
AGCCCTCTGATTTTCCTCCTATGACTCTCTCATTCACCAAAATGAACGGCGCCGGCAATGACTTCGTCATGCTGGACAATCGCGACCTTTCCATCGCGCTGACCAAAGAGCAGATCGAAAAGCTCTGCGACCGCCATCGCGGCATCGGGGCCGATGGCCTGCTCTGCGTGGAGCCCGCCACGGCGGACGGCGACTTCAAGATGCGCTACTACAACGCCGACGGCGGCGAGGCCGAAATGTGCGGCAATGGCGCGCGCTGCTTTGGCCGATTCGTGAATCATCTGCACGGCGACACGCTCACCAAGATCCGCTTTGAGACTCTCGCCGGCATCATCTCCGCGGAGTTCGAAGGCGGTCACGTGCGCATCAACATGAGCGCCCCGCACAACCTCAAGCTGTCCCAGCACCTCGAAGTGTCCGGTGCCGGGCTGACCGTGCACAGCGTGAACACAGGCGTGCCACACGCGGTGGTGATGGTTGATGATCTGGAAGCCGTGCCCGTGCGCGAGTGGGGTGCTTCCCTGCGCTACCATGAAGCCTTCAAGCCCAAGGGCACCAATGCGAACTTCGCCAAAGTCCTCGCCCCCGGCAGCATCTCCATCCGCACCTATGAGCGCGGTGTGGAGGACGAAACCCTCGCCTGCGGCACCGGCATGGTCGCCTGCGCCCTGATTTATCACGAGCTCACCGGCGAGCCCAGCCCCATCAGCGTCCTCGTCAAAGGCGGCGACACCCTGAAGGTGGGATTCGAGGAGGTGGACAAGAGCGAGTACACCAATGTGACCCTGTTTGGACCCGCAGATTTCGTTTTCCAAGGCACAGTTCAACTCTAAAGTTTCCGTCCTTTCCCTTATTGCCCCATGTTCGCCGGAACCCACACAGCCATCGTCACCCCTTTTCGCAACGGCCAAGTCGATGAAGCCGCTCTCAAATCGATTATCGACTTCCAGTTCGACAACGGTGTGACTGGCGTTGTGCCTTGCGGCACCACCGGAGAGTCCCCCACGCTGGATCACGAAGAGCACTCCCGCGTGGTGAAGCTGACCGTCGAGTTCTCCAAAGGACGCGGCGTCGTCATGGCAGGCACCGGATCAAACTCCACCCATGAGGCCATCGAACTCACGCAGGAAGCGGAGGCGGCAGGAGCCACCGCATCCCTGCAAGTCGCGCCCTATTATAACAAGCCCACCCCGGAAGGCCTGTACCAGCATTTCAAAGCCATTGCCGACAACACGAAGCTCCCGCTCATGCTCTACAGCATCCCAGGACGCTGCGGCATTGAGATCGGTCTGGATGTCCTCGTCCGCCTCGCGGAAAACTGCCCCAACATCCGCTCCATCAAGGAAGCTGGCGGAAATCCTGAGCGCGTCAGCCAGATGAAGCAGATCCTTCCGGCGGACTTTGAGATCATGTCCGGCGACGACGGCCTCACCCTGCCCTTCATGTCCGTAGGCGGCGTGGGCATTGTCAGCGTGGCGGGGAACATCATTCCAAAGCAGATCAGCGAGATGGTGCAGCTGGCCCTGAAGGGCGACTACGTCTCCGCTCTGAAGATCCACACGAAGTACTACCCGCTCTTTGCCGCCTTCCTGAAACTGTCCACCAACCCAATCCCGATCAAAACGGCGATGGCGCTGGCCGGCTACTGCACCGACGAGCTGCGCTTGCCGATGACCGGCATGGAGCCCGAGAAGGTCGCGGAGCTAAGCGCCACGATGAAGAAGCTGGGCATCATCTAATCACCAGCGCCATGAACGCAGCATACCCTCCGGCATTCTTCATGCGGGGGTCGTGTTTTGTGTTGTTCTCGCTGCTTGCCACTTCGTGCGCCATTCGTTCGAAGCCTGATGCTGATTGGAACGGCCTCAAGATATGGCATCAAGTCGCCAGCAATCCGCCGATCTATGTCCCGACTGGCTATGGCGTCAACCAACCGCGAACGGTCCGTGATGGAACTTGGTTTACGGATAAACGAGATGGCAAACGCGTCTTTGTTCCCAATCAACCTATGCGCGGTTGGGAGCACGGCGTCCTCATTGGCGAGGCGAAAAAAGTGACCGGTTACGACAGCAAGCCCCGCTTGGCTCCAGGGCAGAAAATTTGCTGGGGCATCATCGCGTTCTTCGCTGCCATGGGTGACACGAAAGTTCCGCTTCCAGACTGACACCGAAACGGGGCATGTTTGGGTAGCCGCTGGACAGCCAGCCGCCGATGCGGCATCAATAGGGCATGAAGTTTCTGCGCCACCTATGCCTTCTTTTGCTGCTGGGGCTGTCCAGTTGCAGCTACCTTGCCAACAAGTTCGCGTCCTCGAAGAAATCGCCTGAGGACAAGCGGGTCGGCGAGGCCAAGGTGATTGGCGTGATCGAACTGGTGAACCCGGAGCAGAACTACGTGCTCATCAATTGCGAGCATCGGGTGGACATCCCGGCGGGGACCGAGATCATCTCCCAGGGCATCAACGGCACGGATGCGAAGCTCAAGGTGACACCGGAACGCAAGGGCAACTACATCACGGCGGACATCACGCAGGGCACACCGCAGCTGCGCGATCTGGTGGTCTATCAGGTCAAGCGCGATGCACCGCCCCCGCCCACCACGACCACCGCATCGGGTGCCATCGTGCCTTTGGCTACGGTAATGAGGGCTGATGTGATCCCGCCTCTGGATGCTCCATTTCAGCCGATAGCACCGGTGCAACCCTCATTCGTTCCATCTCCGGCTCCGCCGCCGCCACTGCAGCAGGCACCTGCAGCCCCTGCCCCGGTCAAAAAAGAAGAGCCTGCGGTGGATCTGAGCAAACTGCCACCTGTGATCCGATGATCTCCGAAAGCGAGGCACTCGCCCGCGTGCTGGCGGCAGTGACGCCGTTGCAAGCCGAACCCACAGCTTTGCTGGATGCGCTGGATCGTTATGCAGCGCAGGATGCGTTGGCTACGGTGCCGATTCCGGCCTTCGATCAATCTGCGATGGATGGCTACGCCATTATCGCCGCCGAAAGCACGAGCACTCAGCCGCTGCGGGTCATGGGCGAACAAGCCGCCGGACTGGATACCGCGTTAAGTCTCCAAACCGGCTGCGCCATTCGCATTTTCACCGGCGCACCAGTTCCCGCTGGAGCCGATGCCGTGATCATGCAGGAAGATGTGCGGCGGGATGGAGATGCCATCGTCTGCACCGATCCCGTCACCGCTGGAGAAAACATCCGGCGCGCTGGAGCAGACCTGTGCCAGGGCCAGTTCGTGCTACGCGCTGGAGAGCAGATCACCCCCGGACGCATGGCCTTGCTGGCCTCTCAGGGACTTGATCAAATCTCCGTGCATGCGCTGCCGCGTGTGGCGGTGCTGAGCACCGGAGATGAACTGGTGACACCCGGCTCCGGCCCGCTGCTGGCCGGGCAGATTTACAACACGAACGGCCTCATGCTGCGCGGCATGCTGGCGCAGCTGGGCATTTGCACCAGCACTCAGGCCCACTGCCGCGATGATCTGCACAGCACCACCGAGACACTGCGTGAGCTGATGCAGGCCCATGATGTCGTGTTGATCAGCGGTGGTGTTTCCGTCGGCGATCATGATCAGATCAAGCCCGCGCTGAAAACGCTCGGCATCGAGCCCGGCCTCTGGCGCGTGAAGGTGAAGCCCGGCAAGCCGTTTCTCTTTGCCCAAGACGCAAAAACCTATGTCTTCGGTCTGCCGGGAAATCCGGTGTCTTCCTTCGTGACCTACCTGCTGTTTGTGCGGCCGGCTTTGCTGAAAATGATGGGCGCATCGGATTCCCATCTCAAGCCACGACTGATCCCCGCCACCACTGGCACCGCGCTCTCGAATCCTGGCGACCGCCCACACTATCTGCGCGGCACACTCACCCAGGGTCAGTTCATGCCCTTCGGCCTGCAGCAGAGCCATGCACTGCTGTCCCTGAGCCGCTCGAATGCATTGCTGCGACTGGAGGCCGGACAAAATCTGCAGGCCGGAGATGCCGCCGATGTGTGGTTGCTGGATTGATTGGTTGCGCACCCCGCACCGCCATCCATTCTGCCGGTCTTCACATGGAACACGTTCTCGTCATCACCCGTCAGCTCTTCGATCAACTCGGCAGTTTTCAAGGCTTCCAAGCCGATGCCACGCGCTACTTGCACGCGATGCTGGCCCCGGGAGCCAATCACTTCATGGAACGCCCTGCGGCTGAAAAAGACCCCTCCCATAAGCAGCTCATCCCATATGCCATCTTTCATCACGAAGGCCGCTATCTGAGCTACACCCGCGGCGGCAGCTCGGGAGAAAAGCGCCTCGTGGCCAAGCGCTCCATCGGCATCGGCGGACATATCAATCCGGTGGATGCAGCGCAGGATGGCCTTGGCGAAACGATGTACTACAACGGCGTCGAACGTGAGATGGCCGAAGAGCTGGTGATCGGCGGCACACACACGCAGAAAGTCATCGGCCTGATCAATGACGACGCGACGGAAGTCGGCAGCGTACACCTCGGAGTGGTGCATTTCTTTGACCTCAGCAGCGACGATGTTCAGTCCAATGAAGACGCCATCCAGGACCTGCGCTTTCATACTCTGGCGGAACTGCACGCCATGCGCGACCAGCTTGAAACGTGGTCACAAATTTGTGTGGACCATCTCTGGAGCGTTCAAAAATAATTGATATTTGTGCGTCCGTAAGAAATGCTTGTCTCTTGAGTCAACGAGTGTTTCTCTTACTTTAATGGAAGAATCATCACTCAGCGCCGCAGCGACCCCCATCGCTTCGCTGAACCAGCCCGCTCCCGGCAGCAGCTCTGCGGAGGATCGCATCCTGGTGGATAAAGCCCAAGCGGGTGACACGCGTGCCTTTGATGACCTCGTGCGCAAATACACACCCAAGCTCTATGGTTTGGTTTATAACATGACCTCGAACCGCGAGGACACTGCTGACTTGCTGCAGGATGTGTTTGCCAAAGCCTACCGCTCCATCAAGCGTTTCATGGGCAAGTCTTCATTTTACACATGGATCTATTCCATCGCGGTGAACATGACTTTGAACTTTCTTAAGAAGCGAGGGAGGCATCACAAAGTCAGTCTTGACGATGTAGATACGGGCATCGAGAACGATCCCGAATTCATTCGCGTCACCACGGCCAACTCGGGCACGCTGCGCGAAGTAAACATCCACGAACTGCAAAAAAGGTTGAACGCAGCCATGATGAAGCTGTCCGAAGACCATCGTACGGTGGTGACTTTGTACGATGTCCAAGGTCTCCAGCATGCCGAAATCAGCAAGATACTTGGAGTCTCGGAAGGGACCGTCAGATCACGATTGTTTTACGCACATCGCCTGCTCCAGACTTATCTTGAAGATTTCGTGAAATAAATACGCCACCAGCACCATTGAAGAAACAACAATCCACAGCACGCCATGAGTGAGTTTGAAGACATCCAGCGGTTGATTCGATTGAAGCGGTTCGAACAACCTGAGGAAGGGTTCACCGAAAAGTTTCTCCAGCAGTTTCATCAGAGACAGCGGGCTGAAATGCTGCAGCAGTCGTCCTTGGAATTGTTCTGGGAGCGTGCCACCACCTGGTGGAGCAATCTTCTGGTGCCCAAGTGGGGCATGGTGGCTGCCGCCGTTTCCGTTTGTGCCATGAGCCTCTGGCTGCTTTCGCATCCTTCTGAAAAGCCCGGTTTGGAAGTCACGGCTGCCCCCGTCGTTCCTGAGAAGCCCTTCATTCCCAAACTGGACCTCAGCGACCTTCCCCTTGCACGCATGGCTGAGCATGACGATGCCACCATGGCCGACATGCTGATCCGCAGACATCTTGAGATCCGCCCCGCTCTCGAAGGCAATGTATTGCCTGCGAATGGCTGGGAGCAGCCCTCACTGCGCAATGCCAAGCCCGCCATCCAGTCGGGTCTCGAGGGTATGCTGGGCAAATAAGCCCCGCTCCCGCACATGCAGGCCCCAGGTGGGCAACAGCCCCCTGGCAGGTGAAAACTTCCCTTTGCCAGCAGGGCTACCCCGGCGTAAACCTCGCGCTGCTCATGGGAAACCGCCCTGACATTCGCCTAACCACCCGAATTAGTTTCGGACTCATCCGCGCCTGACGCCGCCGGAGGAGTCCGTTGTCATGCATGCCTGCGCTAAAAGCGCCCCCGGCATTCGGCGTCCCGGACCTCATGGCAACCGCCATCCCGTCCTGTTTTCTCGTTGCACCCACCTTCCATCTCTTCATTTCCCCTCCCCACATGTCTCCAGTTACCATCTATGACACCACCTTGCGTGACGGCACGCAGGGCACCGGCATCTCCTTCAGCACCCTCGATAAAATCCGCGTCGCGGAAAAGCTCGACGAATTCGGCGTGCACTACATCGAAGGCGGCTGGCCCGGCTCCAACCCCAAAGACGCCGCCTTTTTCGAAGAGGCCTCCAAGCGCCACTGGAAGACCGCGAAGATCACCGCCTTCGGCATGACCCGCCGTGGCAAAATGAAGGTCGAAGACGATCCACAGGTCAAGATGCTGCTCGATGCCAAAACACCTGCCGTGACAATCGTCGGCAAGACTTGGGCGCTGCACGTCACCGAAGTCTTCCAGGTCAGCCTGGAAGAGAACCTCTCCATGATCTCCGACACGGTGGCCTACTTGAAAAAGCATGGCCGCGAAGTGCTCTATGATGCGGAGCATTTCTTCGACAGCTTCAAAGAGGATCCTGAATACTCGTTAAAAACCATCAAGGCCGCCCAGGATGCCGGAGCAGATCTCATCGTGCTCTGCGAAACCAATGGCGGCGCGCTGCCTGAGTTCGTCGAAGACACGACACGCAAAGTCATCGCTCATCTGGGACGGCCCGTGGGCATCCACACGCACAACGACGGCGGTGTCGGCGTGGCCAACGCCCTCGCAGCCGTGCGCGCCGGCGCCTGCCAGGTGCAGGGCACCATCAATGGCTACGGTGAGCGCGTGGGGAACTGCAACCTCACCACCATCATGCCCAATCTGCAAATCAAGATGGGCATCCCGCTTGGCATCGACCTCACCCGTTTGCGCGAACTCGCCAACTTCGTGGATGAACTCGCCAACGTGCCGCATGACATCCGAGCCCCATATGTAGGCGTGGCTGCGTTCACGCACAAAGGCGGCCTGCATGTGCATGCCGTGCAAAAGCTGGCCCGCACCTACGAACACGTGGACCCCACGCTCGTCGGCAATCAGCGCGTCATCACCATCTCAGACATGTCCGGCCAGTCCAACGTACTAGTGAAAGCCGAAGGCATGGGCTTCAAATTCGCCAAGGGCGACCCCCGAGTGCAGACCATTCTCACCGAGGTGAAGCGCCTCGAAAGCGAAGGCTATGAATTCGAAGCTGCCGAAGCCTCCTTCGAGATGCTCATCCGCAAGCAGCTCGGCCAGCATCAGCCAGTGTTTAACCTTATCGAGTATCACTCCACACACCGTCATCATGGCGGTGAGCATGGTTTTGAAACTTGTGAAGCTACCATCAAACTCGAGGTCGGTGACAGCCGTGTTTACACCGTGGATGAAGGCGACGGCCCGGTGAATGCGCTGGACAACGCGCTTCGCAAAGCCCTCCTGCCCTTCTTCCCGGCGCTCAAGGACATGCGTCTGGCAGACTACAAGGTACGCATCATCGACGGCGGCACAGGCACGGCGGCGAAGACACGTGTGCTCATCACCAGTACGGATGGCAACGCCACCTGGGGCACCGTCGGAGTGAGCTGCAACATCATCGACGCAAGCTGGAAAGCGCTCGTCGATGGCATCGAATACTTCCTGCTCAAGCGCTCCTAAACCGCCTTCATTCCCGCTGCCTCCAGAACCGCCAGCAGATCTGGCGGCAGCGGCGCTTTGACAGTGAGCTGCTGACCCGATGCGGGATGCTTCAGGCCCAGTTCATGCGCATGCAGGAACAGCCGTTTGGCCAGAATGGTTTTGCGCAGTTTGCGGTTCAGATCAAAAGAGCCGTACACATCATCCCCCACCAGCGGAAGCTGCCTTGAAGCCGCCTGCACGCGAATCTGATGCGTCTTGCCGGTGATCAGCTCGACTTCGAGCAGGACCACGCGATTGAGCGTATTCGCCTCAAGCACCCGGTATTTTGCCTCCGCATTCGGGCGTGCTCCATGGCGCACCGTCGTGCGAACCTGATGTTTGGCATGCGCTGTGATGAGATGATCCAGCCACACACCCTCAGGCTTGGCAGCACTGCCACTGCATAAGGCGAGATATTTTTTTCGCACCAGCTCAGCTTCAAACGCCGCACGACATGCGGCTGCTGTTTTTTCATCCTTGGCCCCCAGCAAGACACCCGAAGTGTCCTGATCGAGACGATGCATCAGCCACACGATTCCTGCCGCCGTTTTGAAACAGCGCCGGTCATGATCATAGCTGCCCTCAAACGCGGCCATCTGCGGTTTCCCCGCCTTCGGATTCGGGTGCGAGAGCACGCCATGTGGCTTGTTCACCACAATGAGGAAACGATCCTCATGAAGTATGTCGCAGCGGGTCATGGCGGAGGCGGGAGTCATTGGGGCTGATACTTCTGCACCAAATACTCTTCCAGCGCATCGTACCAGTTGCGAATCTCACCGCCCAGCAGGCTTTGCAATTTCGCATTGCTCATCACGGTCATCAGCGGTCGTGGCGCCTTGAGCTGCGTGAGGCTGGCCAGTTCGATGGGCTTCACGGTTGTGGTTTTGACCGGCACCTCCAGCCGGGCGGCAATGGTGAGCGCGGCCTCAGCCCAGGAATGCCAGGATGCGACTCCACTGTTGCACAGATGCAGCACGCCACTGGTTGTCGGATGCCGGACTATCAATTGTTCGATCCAGCCGCAGATGTCAGCATTGCTCGTCGGCACCGAAATTTTATCTGCCACCGCACTCAGGTCGTCAGTCTGCAGCGCACGCTGAATGATATTGTCAGGATGACTTGGCTTGTCGGGACCAAACAACCAAGAAACACGTGCCACTAGAGCGCCAGGAGATGCCTTCAGCACCGCCTGCTCTCCGGCAAGCTTGGTGCGGCCGTATATGTTTGCCGGAACCGTCTCATCTGCTTCAAACCACAGGTCTCGCTCCTTCCCGCTGAACACGTAATCAGTGCTGAAATGGATCATGCGTGCTCCACGCAGCTCACAGCATTCAGCAAGAATCTGGGGCGCCAAAGAATTGGCCAGGAATGCGCGCTCCGGCTCCACCTCACAAACATCCGGGCTGGTCATGCCTGCGGCATTGAGCAGCACATCGAATTTCTGTGATGCCAGCGCGGCAGAGATGGTGTCTGGCCGCTCAAAATTCAGATCTGCACGACCCCATGACAGGGTTTCAAAACTGGCGGCAAAGTGGCGGTGCAAGGCACGGCCCAAGCCACCGGTGGCGCCGAGAATGAGGATGCGGGGGGCTGGCATGCCCCATGCTTGCCATGCCTCCCGTGCTTGCAAAGCCAAAAGGTATGTCCAAGGTGAGTGCAGGACTGATTAAGGATGAATGAGTGAAGCACAGCCCAAAATTGTAATTATCGGCGCCGGCCTTGCGGGGCTGGCCTGTGCCCGTGTGCTGGCGGCGGCAGGTCGTCCCTTCACCCTTTTGGAGGCCTCCAACGCCGTTGGCGGCCGGGTGCGCACGGATGTGGTCGATGGCTTCCAGCTCGATCGCGGCTTCCAGATTTTCCTGCCGGCCTATCCTGAGGCCAAACGAGTGCTGGACTATGAGGCTCTCGACCTGCGACCGATCTACCGTGGTGCGGATGTCTTCGTCAAGAATCGTTTCCACCGCCTGGCGGACCCTCTGGCCCATCCGCTGGACGCACTGAAAAACTTCAACGAATCCATCGTAAGCCTGCGTGACAAATGGACCACGCTGCTGCTGCGCAAGGAAGTTTTCGGCCTGCGCGAACCTCCTGCCGAGCTCCCAGAAATGGAAACGGAGGACTACCTTCGCGACTTCGGCTTCTCTGAAAACATGATCGACCGCTTCTTCCGCCCGTTTTTTGGCGGGGTCTTTCTGGAAAAGGATTTGCGCACCAGCGCACGCATGATGCTGTTTTTATTTGCCATGTTTGACCGGGCGGGCAGCGCGGTGCCAGCACGTGGCATGCAGGCGATCCCTGATCAGATCGCTTTGGCACTTCCACCGGGAAGCCTGCGGCTGAATTCTCCGGTGTCTGCCGTGCGCGCCGGTGAGGTCACTCTGGACACCGGAGAAGTGCTGCATGCAGACCACGTCATCGTGGCGGTCAGTGAAGAAGTCGCTCATCGGCTGTTACCTCCTGCGGAAAACACCACTCTCCTTCCCAGCCGCTCCACCACCTGCATGTATTTTGCCACGGATGATCTGCCGCCGGGCGATGCCATCCTGCATCTGGATGGGGATGGCCGCGGTCCGGTCAACAGCATCCTCGCGCTCTCACGCGTCTCACCGCACTATGCGCCACCAGGACAGCATCTCATCTCCGCTTCCATCATTGGAGCTCCATCCAGCACTGAATTGGAGCAGGTCGTACGCGAGCAAATGAGAAGCTGGTTCGGAGAGGCCGTCGTCTCCAAATGGCGGCACCTGCGCACCTACCAGATTCGACATGCTCAGCCTGAGAGCAGGCAGTTGCGGCTCGGTGATCGCCCGCTTGCCAGTGTGATCCAGCCCGGTCTCTACCGCTGCGGCGACTGGTGTGAGCAGGTCTCCATCAACGGCGCACTTCTCAGCGGCCGTCGATGCGGAACGGCGGTAATGAAAGCGTTGGGAGAACCGAGCTCGGATTAGGCGTGGCCGGAGCGGACTCCGTGGGCAGCGTAAACGGGTTGATCGTGGCAGGGGCGCTGTTGAGCCTCACCTCCACCTTCGTCACGCCAAACTTCTCGGGCTTCTTCTCTGCAATCGCACGCAATTCCTGCGCAACGCCCTCGATATCTGCCCGGTTCTTGAGGTCCCGAATGGTCACGGTGGTGAAGCCCGGCCCAGCCTGCACATCGATCTTGCTCGCGGGCACTCCCATGTCCATGTGAATGAGTTTCTCCCAGGCACTGGCATGCTGCAGGTCTGGCAGTGTGACGAGCCCGACTTTGTGATAACGATCCTCCTCCTCTGAGTTTGATTCAGGTGTGCTGGCGGCCTGCTTGTTCTGGCAGGCGACGAGACAGTTGAAGATGGCGAGGAGGAGGAAAAATCGGGGGATCACAGTTTGATAAAAGCCTTCTGTTTATACAGCCACCAGCAGATCAGCCAAAGCACAAAAAGCACTCCGCAACGCTCGATGACCGGTGTCCAGTACGCCGGGAAAGCCGTCTCCGGCAGGTGCTTGTGCAGATTCTCGGTGATCCACCCAGCACAAAGGCTGTGCAGCAGGTAAATCACGATGCTGTTCATGCCCACGACTACCAGCGGGAAAACCAGCCGCCGCATGCCGAGGATCTCCACCAGCCAGTAAAAAATCGAAAGCAGGATGAGCACCCAGCCGCCGCTCAGCACAGCCCAGGAGGGCGTCCAGATGCGCTTCACCACTGGCAGCAGCGTGTACTGATCGAGCTGCTCACCCACCACAGGCAGGATCTTGAGATCCAGCGCCGTGCCTGCCACCACCAGCAGGATGCCAGTGACCAGCAGTGTGACGCACCTGCCCTTGTCCGTTTTCCGGCTGTTCATCAGGAAGCCGCCCGTGAGCGCACCACCGAGCATCGTGGCAAGCGCAGGGACGCAGTTGAGCGTTTGATAGCCTCCATTCGTATACTGGTATGGATGCGCCTGCGGCAGGAGATTGAGCCACCAGCGGTCAAAGGCCGCAGCGGCATTGGTGTGGATGTTCCAATGTCCGGCAAAACCTGGCAGGATCCCATGCGCCGAGTCCTTCATAACCGCGATGGCGGCGAGTTCCTGCGGCGTCGGCAGTGGATGGTTGATGAAGAACCAGGTGTACCCCGCCAGAATCAGAATGATGCCGGACATGATGTATTCCCAGCCCATGCGAGACAGGAGAAAGAGCACGAAATAGCCGAGGCCGATCTGGGCCAGCACATTGGTAAACAGAAACACCGTGTGCTTGTCTCCGGAACGCGTGGCCAGCATCACCCCCAGCGCCACCAGCAGGAAGGAGCGTGAGAGCGCATGCCAGGCCATGCCAAAAAACGACTGCCCGTGCTCACGCCTCTTCGCGTACGAAAACGGCACCGCCATGCCCACCATGAACATGAAACTCGGCTGGATCAGATCCCACAAGGAGCAGCCCTGCCAGTCCTGATGCGCGAACTGCGGTTTGATGAACTCCCAGACGGAGCCTGGATGCGCCGCCGCCATCTGCGATATGCCAAAGCCCGCAGAGGCCATCAGCAGCATGATGAACCCTCGAAAAGCATCGAGGGACAGAAGACGTTGGTTGGAAGTGGTCGGGTTCATGGAGCAACCACAAACGCCACTCGTGCAGGCCTGCTATCGAAAGCCGTGAAGGTTGTGCTCAGGCAGCCTTGAGAACCTCGTGCGTGTGGATGGCAGGATTGACAATATCACGCACGAACTGAGCCGGTTCCGCACCTTCTCCAAAGACATAGATGCGGGTCCGCAGGGTGAGCTTTTTGATCTCAAAACCCGGATTCTCGGTGCTGCGGTAATAATTGAGGATCATTTCTTTTTCCAGATCCAGCGCCGCACCTTTCATTCCGTATTCCAGCACAAAGGCGGCTTTTTCAAATGCAGGCTGGCCGCCGATGCGGGCCTCCTGGCTGATGGAATCGATCAAAACCTTGTCCACAAAAGCCTTCAGCGCCGCCTCATCTCCTTCGAATTCGATCTTGTACACCCGCCCCTCACGGTATTTCAGCGGCAGCGGATGTGGAGCGTACAGCAGCTTGTGGCAGTCGCTTTCAGTGTCGAATTTACCGAGGATTTCAAAAATTTGGGTCACGAGGGTGGCGGGGATGGTTGCCAGCCTTCCTAGCAAGAACGCCCGCCCGCGCAAGCTCGCAGCGACCTGCCGTGAATCCCTCTTGCCTCCCCTGCCCCGGCCTGCTAGAACTGCACTGTTATGCCACGTATTCAATTCACCACTCCTGACGGTGCCTCTGGCGCCCTCGAACTCGACGCCGAACGCATGTCCGTGGGGCGTGCTGATGACAACCAGCTCATCATCGCTGACGATTCTGTGTCCAGTCACCATGGTGAGTTCGCCTTCGACGGCAGCAGCTGGACGTTCACCGACCTCGGTTCCACCAACGGCACCAAAATCGGCGGATCCCGTGTCGATAACGTCAATCTCACCTCTGGCGCTGCGTTTCAGCTCGGCAACGTGAACTGCGTTTTCCTTGGCGATGGCGAAGAAGAAGCCTATTCCGCCCAGACCACCACGATGTCCACTCCATCCAGTGGCTATGGCATTCTCCCTTACAATGGCCGTCTGCGCACGGGCTTTGGCCCGAAGGTGAAGCAAAAAAATCCTGGCGGGGCTTTGCTCACACTGCTCGGGGTGGCAGGCATTCTGGCCTGCGGTGCCGCCATTTATTTTGCCAATCAAATGGGAGTCTGAGACCGTCAATAGCACGCGCTCGCGAACCTGGCTCCCGTACGGAGCACTCCAGCGGTCCTTCCGACTGCCATGGTACGGTCTGCGCGTCATTAAAACAACCCTTTGTGGCATCCCCATGCCGCCATCCCAAGAAAAGAATCCATGTCTAATACAATCATTGTCGGTGCCCAGTGGGGCGACGAAGGAAAAGGTAAAATCGTTGATTACCTCACTGAAAACACTGACGTCGTCGTCCGTGCCGCCGGTGGCAACAACGCCGGCCACACCGTCATCAGCAACGGCACCAAGTACATCCTGCACCTGATCCCTTCCGGCATTCTCTGGAAAGATAAAATTTGCGTCATCGGCAACGGCGTCGTCATGGACCCCACCGGTCTGCTCGCAGAAATGGCCAAACTTCGCGGCCAGGGTGTCACCATCACCCCGGAAAACCTCCTCATCAGTGAAACCGCCCACCTCGTCATGCCCTACCATCGCGGCCTGGACAAGGTGCGCGAAGCCAAGCGTGGCGACAAAAAAATCGGCACCACGGGTCGCGGCATTGGCCCGGCCTACGCCGACAAAGTCGAGCGCGACGGCCTGCGCACCATCTTGATGACGCAGCCGGAAATCTTCGAAGAGGAACTCCGCGACCGCCTCGCCCGTCACAATGCCACCTTCGCGGATCTCGGCGTCGAACTCGTCCCCGTGGAAGAAACCGTCAAGGAGATGCTCGAAGCCGCCAAAACGCTGGCACCTCACATCACCAATACCACGGTGTATCTGCACGAGGCGATCAAGGCCGGCAAAAGCCTGC
>NZ_JBIPNG010000005.1:0-43840 GCF_044373815.1 Prosthecobacter sp.
GGAAGCATCGCCACACAGGAGAAGGTGGGCATCTACAAGTTTGATGGAGGTTCACGCATCATTCTGTTTTCTTCATCTCCTTGGGCCATCCAGACCTTTGAAGGTGATGTGCGTTGGGATGAGTGTGAGTTCCATGAACGGCAGGAGCAGATGCACACGGCGCTCTCCACGCGTATTCAATTTGGCTATGACTATATCGCATGGTCGGCGTGTAATGGCGTCAATACCTGGGTGAACCAGGTGCTCTTCAAACTTGCCAGTCAACCGGGCTCCGGCTGGAAGGTGCGCATCTACACCATTCATGACGCCATTGCCGAAGGGCTGGTGGAGAAGATCAATGAACGCAGCGGCATGAAGATGACGCGGGAAGAGTTTCTGGAGGATGCGCGGCGGCGTGCGCTCACACCTGCGATCTTCGCTGAACGCTTTGAGTGCAATCCCTCTGACACCGGCAGCAGCATTGTGCCCTGGTCGGTGATCGAACGCTGCCGTGATCAGTTCATCTACCGGCATCATCTGCATGATCATCAGATCAAGGAACTGTTCGGCCTGCCAGACACGAGCGCGGAATACCGCATGAAGAAAATGCATGCGTGGATGGCCGCACAGTTTGGTGTGCTCAATGGCAAGGAGAAGATGCGCATTGGTTTTGACGTGGCGGCCTCCGGGGATGGAGACCTTGCAGCCATGTGGATCGATGCCAAGACACCGCGTGGGCTTGAGCAGCGCGCCTTGCTGACCACGCAGACAGAGGATTGGGATTTCCTCACGACGGCGCTCATGTGGTTCATGGAGCTGCCGGATGCGCGAGGCTGCGGGGATGCCACCGGCCTGGGCCGTCAGATCACATGGACGGCGGAGCAGCGCACGGGAGGCCGCTTTGTCGGCGTGCCCTTCACGCGCAACAGCAAGAGCGAGATGGGATCACGCCTGATGAACTCGCTCACCAGTGGCGAGTGCCGCCTTGCCACCGGCAATGATGATGTCGCCATGGACATTTACAGTACGCAGAAAGCGATCACGAATGGCGTGCTGACATTTGATTTCGGCACCAACCCTCTCAATGCAGCCAGCCATGGGGACATGTGCGCGGCGAAGATGCTGGCTAATCATACTGAAGCGACCGGCAACGGCGCGGAGTTCGGCTTTAGCCGGGTAGCGAATCCGGGAAGCCACGCACCGCAGGAGGGTGGCCTGCGGGCGCGGATGAAGAGGATGATCGGGCTATGAGCTTACGGTGGCTGACTTGTCGATGATGGCGCGAATTTGGCTGAAGTTGATCAAGGCCACTTGAACTTTATTCGCGGAGAAGATAACAGGCTGAGCCCCGATGACGAGGTAGGACTCCGCTTGAATTTCGACTTTGGAACCATCAATGAAATAAACGATGTAGGTCTTCATAGGCCGCCAGTCTGAAAGGCCGGTCTAGCTTGTAAAGGGATCAATTGGGAGACCTGAGCCGTAAGTCTCGAAATTCCGCCTCAGCCCCCCATTTTCGCTGTCATCACCCCGGAATAGGGGGCTGGAGGGCTAGAAAAGCTTGCAGGACGCTTGCAGGGCCGTTCTGGCGGCGGGTCGGGAGGTGGGTTTTGGCGGAGTGGGGCCGGGGTGGGTTTGCGGTGGGTGGGAGGGGCGGCTCTGGTTTTGAGGTTTTGGCAGGATAGCTGCAAGGGCTGTGCAGCCCTGTTTTCGTTGCTCACTCGTCCCACTGGGCGCGGTGATGAGGTGCGGCAGGGCATGCAATCTAGCCGGACTTGAAACCCGGCACCTCCATCTTCTCTGCTGCGATGCTCCGCTATGTGCGGGAGATCCGCACGGCCATGTTTCGCGGCTTGAGCGGCGAGACGCTGGCTTGTGCCCTGGACGGCTTTGACCGGGGGGATCTGCGGCAGGCGGCCACGATGTGGCAGCCGATGGCGCGGCGGGATGACATGATCTCCATTGTGAAGCCCAAGCGGGAAAAGAGTGTCTCGCGACGCGAGTGGCAGGTGTTGACGGTGGATGGCTCCCGCGCCGCCAAGGCCCAGCAGCAGGTGCTCACGGAGTTCTGGAACAATGTCCGCGCCGTGAATGCCTTTGATCTCAATCAAAAGGGCGGCTTCGCGCTGCTGGTGCGACAGATGATGGAGAGCGTCAGTTTTCAGTACGCGAATCATCACCTCATCTGGAAGCCCTCACGGGATCGGCTCGACTGCACCTTTGAGTACGTGCCGCTGCAATTCTTTGAGAACCGCACCGGCCTGCTGCGCTTCTGCCCGACCGGTTTTGAAATGGAGGGCCAGACGCTGGCAGAAACGGAGTGGATGACCACGGTGGGAGACGGCCTCATGGTGGCGGGTTCCATCGGCTACTTCTGCAAGCGCAATGCGCTGGCTGACTTTCTGGCCTTCTCTGACAAGTTCGGCATGCCCGGGCTGCTGGGCCGCACGAAGCATGGCAAGGATTCAGAAGGCGGCATCGCCATGGCGGAGGCCGTGGAAGCCTTCGGCCAAGACTGGGCCGCTGTGCTGTATGGTGATGATGGACAGGTCAAAGATCCCATCCAGCTCATCCGTGCCGAGGGCGGCTCTGGATCTCTGCCAATGCCGTTGATCATTGACCGCGTGGACAAACGCTTTGCGGCGCTGTGGCGTGGTGCGGATCTGAGCACGATGAGCGCCAAGGACAACACCGGCGCATCCCTCCAAGGTGGCGAGACTGATTTGATTGAGCAGGATGATGCGCTCACGATTTCTGAGAAGCTCAACGAGATCGAGCGCATCGTTTTGGAGTTCCACTTTGGTGCGGCCGCCGCCGCCACGCCCAAGGCCTACATCCGCCTCATCGTGCCACAGAGCGAGGATTTGAAACTGCTTCTGCAGGTCATCCAGGCGCTGGTTCCCCTGGGTGCGCCGATTGCCGTCAATGAAACGCTGGAACGCTTTGGCATGGCACAACCCAAGGAGGGCGATGCCCTGCTCACAGCGGCACGTGCAGCCGCAGTGCCGGCCGATCCCGCCGCAGAGGCGGATGCCGCAAGACTCAATGCTGATGCTGAAGAGGAAAAGTTTCTGGCCGGGGCTGCACGATTGCTGGCCAAGGCAGGCCGCGAAGATCGCGCCGAACTCGTCGCAGAGATGAAGGCGGTGCTCAACGCACCGGATGCCACGCGGCTCAATGCCCTGGCTGACTTCGTGGCGCAGCTGCCGGACAAGATCGGTCATGACAGCGCGCAACAGGACGCGTGGGAAAACCTGCTGGCCTCCGCGCTGGTCAATGGCTGGGCCCACAACGCAAACGAATCATGAAAACTCCCCTACATTCATTCTTTGGCAAGCTGGCCGTCGTGCGTCTCAACGCGGAGCTGCACCGCATCTTTGCCAGCGGCCTGCGCACGCAGATCAACGCGGAGCTGCCGGACTGGATTCAGCTGGCCCCGTATGGCGAGTGGCCCACGAGCGAGCGCAAGGATGACGGCACGCCTGAGGCTGTGCAGATCTTCACGAAGGCGGATGGTGATGCGCTGGTGAAGCGCTTCAATGCCCTGCATCGCCGCATCGCACGACTGGCACGTCTCAATTCATGCAAGGTCTATGTCGGGCATCCCGACTTCGCTCCCGACATCTGGCCCAAGCGCATCGAATTGGGGGATGTGGTGGAAGTCAGTGCGGATGATGACGGCTTGAATGGTCGCATCCGCTGGAATGACGACGCGGGCGAGCAGCTCAAAAAGCACGGCTTCCCATCCGTGGCCTGGGACACCGACGAGCAGGAACCCGGCAAGGAGCGCCCCGTGATGCTGTGGAGCGTGGGGATGACCAGCCGCCCGAATATCAAAGGCGTGAAGAGCGCCATCAATGCCCTGCCTGAAGACAATCCAGAACCTGAACCCACACCCGAACCTGAAAACACCATGATCACGAAAATCAAAAAGGCGCTCGTCGACGCCGGACTCGGCAAAGATGACGATAGCGACGACCTTATCCAAACTCACATCGGCAACTTGATCTCGCAGATGGGGCAGAACCGAATTTGGGCCGCGCAAGAGAAGGCCAGGCAGGAGAGAATCAAAACCGCGCTGAATGCTGACGTCACAGATGTTGACGCTGGTATTGAAGCCACGCTCACACGCATCAATGCAGGCGCAGCTGAGGTGACGACCCTCAATGAGAGCATCACCACTCTGACTGCCGAACGTGATGCTGCCCGCACGGCCCGCATCAATGCCGAGCTGAGCCGCCTCGTTGAAACCGGACGTCTGACCAAGGCTGAAGCCGATGCCGATGGAGCCGAGAGTGTGCGTGCCCGACTCAATGCCGACACGGACAAGACGCTCAAGGAACTCAATGCGGTGCCGTCCAGGCTGAACACGGAAGGGCTCAAGATCGGCGGGCAGAAGCCTGCGATCATGGATGCACGCGACCGCATGACGCGCATCAACGCCTGGACGGATGACTACATGGTCAAAAAAGGCGTCGGCTATGACGAGGCCTACAAGGCTGCTGAAGCCGCCCCGGAACTCAAGCCGCTGTTTGAGGCGATGAAGGCCGCTGCGCCTGCCGCATGATTTTTTTAACCGCGTTCAACGCACACCCACCACCACCCGCCACCACACACCATCATGGCCGCTAAAACGAAAGAACAGCTGGAGCAGGAGCTTGAAGAAGCTCTCAAGAGAATCGGCACCCTCGAAGCCGACAACGCAAAATTCGGAGCCGACAACGAGGCGCTCACGATCAAGGTCGCCGAACTTGAAAAGGCACTCGCGGCCAGCGGCAAGGAGAAGCCGCCCGTCCCGGACAATGCGGACGAAAAAGAAATCCGGCGCCGAATGGCTGGCGGCATCTCTCGCAAGCAGGCTGAGCAAGCCCACGCTGCACAAAAAGACCACGATCAAAAACTCAAGGACCAAGCCAAGTCCAAGTAACCCTTTGCCTCACGGCATGCGCTTTGAGGCAGCTCACAACAAACCGAAACCAAGTAAGACATAACCAATGAAAATCGAACTCGTTATGGGCTGCCTCATTCTCGCAGCCTTTCTCCTCGCGGTCATCATCCCCATGTGGAAGATGGCCTTCAGTCAAGATACCCGCCGCCGCGTGCGCTTCAATGCACTTGGGGACGGGACGCATCACACGCTCAGCCTCCGGGCTGATGCCGCCATCGCCACCAAGTTCCTGCTGGTGAAACGTGGCAGCGATGCCAAACACGCGGCGGTCTGTGCGGCTGCATCCGATGAACCTCTCGGGGTTTCCACCGATGAAGCCGCTGCCGTTGAAGATCCCATTGCCGTCCAGCTGCTGGGCACTGTCAAGAAAACGGTGCTCATGGTGGCGCAAGGCAGCATCAATGCGGACGTGGATGTGTATTCCTACGGGGATGGCACCATCACCACGACACCCGCAACGGCTGGCACCTTCTGGAAGGTGGGCAAGTCACGCACCGCAGGCTCTGCGGGCCTCGAAATGGAAGTGGAGCCCTGCCTGCCAGTGCTGACCAAAGTCGTGGCCAATGCCGCCAACCTCGCCACCACCCAGGCCGCAATGGTCAACGGTGCCGTGGTCATCGTCCTCGGCGCATAAACTCGTTTCTCATCCATTCAACGATCAACGCAGTCATTCAATTTAACTCATACCTTTTATGATCAAACGCACCACACGCCTGAATGCGCAGAAGCGCTTCGAGGCCATGACAACCGCTGTCGCCGCCATCATGGCGCTCAACACCGACCCGGAGTTCTCCGGGAAGAAAGAGGAGATCACCCGCCTCAATGCCTCCAGCATCGTCCAGGGCAGCTTCTCCGAACCGCTCACCACCTACGCCACCGGCTGGAGAGACGATGGCGGGCTGCAAGACGAGCTCGACTTCTTCGCGCCCGCCGTGCGTGTGACGCGGCGTTTCGAGTATGCTGAAAACATCAACTGGGAGTCCTTCCTCTCTGACGCGGATGAAGATCTGCGCGCCAGCGGTGCCGACTTCAAGAGCGTCAAATACAACACCACCAAGACGCTTGGCAAAACGTCCAACCGTGGGCTTCAGATCGTCGTTGACCTCGATGATGTGAAAGAAGAAATCGACTGGGAGAAGAAGCGCGTGGCCAAGCTCAAGCGCCGCCTGATGATGAACAAGCTGCGCCGTGCGATCGCGCTTTACACCGCCGCCGATGTGAACACCGGCAAGACGTGGGACACCAGCGATGGCAAAGATCCTGACATGGATGTGATCAGCGAGCTGGTGACAGCCGCTGACCTTCTGGGGCAGAAGCCTCTGCGGGTCGGTTATGGTGACACCGCCTGGAGCAAGCGCGCCATTGCTCACCGCGCCCAAAACTCTGCGGGTGGCTTCTCCTCTGCGGGGATGACGCCGGAGATGCTGGCTGGACTGCTTGGCGTGGAAATGGTGAGGCACAGCAATTCCCGCTATGCCTCCACCAAGACCGCCAAGGCTCAAGTCCTCGGCCAGCTGGTGCTGATGTTCACCGCGCTGCAAAACGCGGATGAGGAAGATCCTTCCAACGTGAAGGACTTCTGGACCCCGACCGACCAGGGCACGCAGTATGCCGTCCACAGCATCCCACATGGCGTCAAGCAGTGGATCATCGCCGTGGAGCATTATGAAGATCTGCGTCTGACCAGCAATCTGGCGATCCGCAGTTTCACCATCAGCTAAGCGCCGCCTCAAACCCTGCGCACCGCTTCGGCGGTGCGCAGTCTTGAGGCTGCAACACAGCAATCCCCATCATGGCCTGGAACACGATCATCATCGACGATGTCAAAGGCGTAGTCAGCGCCTCTGAGTACAACAGCATCACCACGGCCTCCCTGCCGGATGGCAAGACTGGCACGCAGCTTGTTGAGGAGGTGATCAGCAATGCGATCGCGGAAGCACGCGGCTACATCGCGGCGGAAGCCTCGAATGTGCTGGGCATCGAAGGCACCGTGCCGGATGAGCTGCGCGCCACTCTGCTGGTGATCGTGCGTTACCGTATCTTCACACGCCTGCCGAAGATGAAGGCGCTGCTGGATGACCTGCGCGTCAAAGAATATGACGAGGCGATGCGCAAGCTGCGTGATGTCTCGGCAGGCAATTTCAAGCTCGTGCAGCCCGTGACGCCGGCGGAGCCTGCCCAGCAGGCGGGTGGTGGCAGTGTCGGGCTGGTGAGCAAGGGCAAGAAACGCATGAGACGGGAGAACACGGGAGGGCTGTTCTGATGCCCCGGCCACCTCCTGAGTTTGGCGACATCGAACGCGCCGAGTGGGAGGGCGCGCATTCAATCATTCACCGCTAGACATCATGGCCCTGCTCATAACCAACCCCTACGGCAGCACGATCAGCGCGGCGTTCAAGCTGGCGCGTGAGCGCGGGATCTATCCCACCTGGATGGGGACGGCGGAGATCCGCGAATTGACCAAGGCGATCAAGGAGCGCGCCGTGTTCAGTGCACGCACGACGAATGCGGTGTACCTCGATGAACTCAAGCAGCGCATCGAGCGTTTCGTTGCCAATGGCTATGATGGAGACCAGGCCAAGCTGAGGCTGGAGTTGAAAGACATCCTCCTGCGGTTGCAATACGATCCGGTGACAGGGTTTCCCGGTGATGAGGAGCTTGGCATCCCACCGGCGCGTGCAGGCTCACTGCAAGATCTCAGCAGTGACAAGCGCATCAACCTCATCCTCGACACGCAGCTCAAACTGCTGGCTGGCAAGGGGCAGGAACAGCAGGGCTTGAGCTTCGCCGCATTGGATCTGTTCCCCGCGTATGAACTCATCCGCATCGAGTCGCGCCGTGTACCGCGTGAATGGCTGCGTGATTGGGAGATCGCTGCGGACAACATCAACTGGGAAGGCGTCTCCAAAGAAGCCTTCAAACAGGGGCGCATGATCGCGCTGAAGATCTCGCCCATCTGGGCGGCAGTGGGCAGCAGCGCGCTGTTTCCTGATGCGCTGGATGTGAGTCATCCGCCTTTCCGTTTCAACAGCGGCATGGGCTGGGAAGTGAAGGACCGTGCCGAGGCGGAAGCGTTCGGCCTCAGCCTGCAAAAGTTCAGCGAAGATGCGGACTTGCAGAAGAGGAAGCCCAACACCATCGCGCTGGCCTTTGCAACGGCGCTCTCCAAGCAGAAGGCAGATCCTGCCTTGGCTAAGACCATGGCCAAGCTGGCGCGTGATATGACGCTGCCGCTGCCGCCTGCGACGGTGAGCACCAACGGCCTGAGCGCGGCCACGCTGGCGCGGCTGAAGAAGACGATGGACAATGCCGAGGCCAAAGACGGCAGGCTCACGCTGAAGAGTGTCTTTGGCAATGCACCGCCGCCGCCGCGCAAGCAGCGCATGAATGCGGCCAGCCTGTGCGATGGCCTGGACTGCCTGCTGCTGCTTGCTGATGTGAGCAGGATCAACATGGGCAACCGTGCAGGTGCGCTCAAGGGATGGGAGACCCGACGCCGCAAGAAACAGGCAAGACTGGGAGCGGATGCCTTGAAAAAGGTCATGCTCAACCATGAAGACAAGCCGGAAGCCATGCATGTGAAGGGACTGGGTGGCATTGATTTTCTGTGGGGTGCACGCGGTGCCAAGGCGGAGAATGATCAAGGGGCCACGCATGCGGGCGGATGGGGCATTCATCACATCCATTCAAAACGTGGCATGACTGCCATCAGGCGTCTGCCTGTGGTGCTGGCCCATGGCAAGACTGGCAAACATGAAGAGGCGGACAAACGTTACGTCCGGCATGCTGGATGGACGGCGGTGGTCAAACGTTCAAGGCCCGGGCATTGGAGTGTGACGACGCTGATTCATGATGACATCCGGGGCCGGAAAAAACCACGCTCATGAGCAGACATGAAAAAGCCCGGCTTCCCTTGCGGTCAACCGGGCCTACGACTCAGGTGAGAACAGGGCTGGAGTTCCCTGGCTCTACACATTCACGCCAACTGTTTGCCGAGGCGCGAAAGGGTGCTGTGAAGGATTCCATTTTAACCACATGACTCCTTTTATCAATGTCGAAATCGTGGTGGATGACAGCACGCCGGTGTTGCAGCATCTGATGCAGGAATTGACGGATCTCACACCCCTCAATGAATACATTGGCAGCACGGCAGCAGAAGGCACGCGCCTGCACATCCGCAGCGCTGCTGAGTCCCGTCATGAAACATCCGCCGCGCTGGGTGCCACTCCCACCGGCTACCTCACGAAGCGCGCCGAACTGGTGAGCTACACGGCGAGCAGCGCAGGCGTGGAGCTGGCTGTCACGGGCGCGATCTTCCGCCGCGTGTTTGGGCCGGTGACCATCAAGCCGGTGGCTGGCAAGATGCTGACGATCCCATGGCGTGCCGAGGCCTATGGCAGGCGGGCGCGTGAGTTCGGAGATTTGTTTGTGTATGTGAGCAAGCGCGGCAAAGGGCTGGCCTTTTTGGCGCGGCGTGAAGGCAAGACGATCCAGCTGTACTACCTGCTCAAGAGCATGGTCGTGCTGCAACAGGACACCGGCCTGCTGCCGACTGAGGAGCAGTACGCGCAAGGTGCGGAGATCGGAGCACGCGGCTATTTGAGCAAGCTGCTGCGGAACTGACGATCTCGATACTGTAAACCGTTACAGCATCACCACACTTCCTGCTGCGCACTCGTCCCACCGGGCGCGGTGATGAGATGCCATGCGGCATGCAGAATGGCCGCTGTGATTGATGACTTCATCCAGCAGCTGCATGACGATGTTTCCGGCGCTCTTTCGAGCGATCCCGGATTCATGTATGTGCCGGTGTATCAATCCCGCACGCCGCTGGAACTCGACAACGAAGGCAATCCCATCATGGGGCAGAGCCAGCAGATTGAGGAAATGATCAAGAGTGCGCTGGCGGGCATGGAGAAGTTCATCGCACGCACCCCAGGGCAAACAGAAGATGAGTGGAAAATCGCTTGTGCCACCAGTGGCAAGGCAGGTCTGGCCTGCGTGGTGATGCTGCCGGACGTGAAGGGTGAGAGCGTGAACAGCGCAGCCCCGGCCATGCAGCTCATCATCAAGGTGCGACTCATTGAGAACCGGCTCACGAATGAAGGCGTGGGTGGCACTGGCATCACAGCCAGCAAGCTGTCGCTGCATGTGGTGCAGGTGCTCAACCGCCGCGCCTTCCGTGGTGGCAATGCGCTGTACTGTGATCTCAAGGCCATGGTGCAGGAAGTGCCGCTGCCGGATGACGAAAAAGCGCATGAGTGCGTGTTCATCCAAAACATCACGCCGGATGCACTACCCAAGGTTGCAACGCCAACCATCAGCGCCGCAGGCACCCTCATCACGCTGGCCTGCACAACGGCAGGAGCGGCCATCTACTACACGCTGGATGGCGGCTATCCGGGCAGCGGCAATGCAGCCGTGCTGACCTATACCGAACCCTTCACCCTTGCAGCTGGTGACCACCGGCTGCGCACCGCCGCCGAGCATGAAGGCATGCAGGCCAGCAACGATCTCAGCGCAGAAATCACCATCGACTAACACGCCATGTCCAACAATCGCACACTCATCCTCCGTGAACCAGGCCACATCATCATTGATGCAGCCGGAACGCCCGCCACGTTTTACTCTGAAGCCCCCTGGACGGTGGAGATGATGGAGGAAGTCGTCTCACTGCCATCCTCCATGTTTGGTGATCTGGACCGCATCCCGGTGGGGCGGCTGGTGAAGATCAAAGGCATCGTGCAGCAGTTCAGCGATGGTGCTGTGGCCAAGCTGTATCCGTTTGCGGCCAAGGCACGCGGTGCCTCCATCCTTGCCAGCACTGACAAGACGCTGGACATTCACACGACGAGCGGCAAGCGCTGCCGCATCCCCAACGGCTTTGTGTACAAGGAGCCCGACATCCGGGGAGACGTGCGCAAGACGCCGCTGGGTGAAGTGGAGTTCTGGGGCATCGTGCCACTGAGTGGCAACGGCGACGCGCTGGCGAATTTCTTTGCTGAAACGAGCGTGAGCTACCCGGGGGACTCGCTCTTTGACACGAGCGCGATCATCACGCCAGCATGGACGGTGATGCTGGGTGCCACGGCGGTTGATCTGGCAGACAGCGGCTTCACCCTCAAAACCACGCCCAAGCTCGTTGAGGACAAGATCAATGGCGTTGGCACCTACAATGTGGCCATCGTTGACTACGGCGTTGAGATCGAGCTGGAGCCCATGAACCTGACCCGCGCCGCCGTCATGGCGATGGCGGGATGGGGAACTGCCCTGGGCGGCCGCAAGAGCGCATCTGGCATGGAAATCGTGTGTCAGGGCACGGGCATCTATGTGGCCGTGCGTGGCGCGGCCTTGGTGCCGGGTGCCAACTTCTCCTTTGGCGCTGAACCCCGTGCCGTGGGCAAGCTGAAGTTTCAGAGCACGCGCTCATTCGATACCGGCGTGGAAGTGGCGCAGCTCTACGTGGGCGAAGCCGAGCCCGCCTGATCTTTGATTCACACCCCCACGACTCCACACCTCATCCGTCACTTATGGAAACGCCCGTCACACCCACCTCAGAAACAGCCGCGCCATCCGCCGCGCCCATCATCAGCATGGAAGCCTTCAACAAGCTCAAGGGCTGCTTTGATGCGCCCCGCTGGGCGAAGATCGAAGCACAGGCAGTCAAGCAGTCTGAGAACCTGCCTGCACTCTGCACGCGCCTTGCAGCCACCAGTGCGGCGCGCTACCCGGACAATGAACTGGCGGCGAGCTACAGCGCGGCCAACCGTCTGCTGATCTCGCTGGGCAGCACGCTGAAGAAACAGGACGTGGAGCGTTTTGAAGCTGCGCTCAATCCTAACGCGGTGGCAGTGGTGACCACGGAAGAAACTGCGGCAGCGCCCGCTGTGACGACGGATGAAGCCGCACCGGTGGTGAAAAAACCACGCGGCGGCAAAGCCGATCCTGCGCCGCCGCCCGTGAGCTAACACCTGCCGACCACCGCCGCCATGGGTGACAATGAAAGTCAGGTCAAAATCAAAATCGTCACCACCGCTGATTCAAGCGGTGTCGATCAGGCGCGCAGTCAGTATGATGAGCTGTTTGAAGATCTGAAGCAAGGCGTGGCTAACGCTCTCAAAGGTGAAGGCGTTGACAGCAAGCTCATCACCCACGTCACGGATGAGTTTGACCGGCTCAATACGGAGCTGAAAGAAACCGGGGCGAGCGGTGACGAGGTGGCGCAGAAAATCGCGAAGCTGGAGCAGAATCTGCAAGCCGCCGCAGCTGCGGAGGCCAAGCGCATTCAGCAGCTCAAGGTCAACTTTGAGCACGCTTTACACGAAAAGGATGTGCAGGAGGAAGCGGAGGCCAACCAGCGCCGCCGCCGTCAGGAAGATCAGCTATACATGGAGGCCGAAGGCCGCAGGCTCCAAGCGAATACCGAGAAGCTGGAGCAGGAAATCATGGTGCGGCTCAAGAATGAGCGACTCGCACGCGAGGCCACCGAGAACACGAAGCAGTTGGGTACTGCCATGCAGGGTACGCGCCGTGACATCGGCGGTGCGCTGCTGGTGGGTGCGCAGTTCTTTGATGACATGCAGTATGGCCTGCGTGCTGTGACCGGCCAGATCCCGCAGTTGATCTCTGTCCTCGGGCTGGGCACTGGACTTGCAGGCGTCATAGGCATTGCCGCCGTGGCGGTGAATCTGCTGTGGGACAAGTTTGGCGGGGCTACGGAAGCGAAGGATAAAACCAACGAGGTCAACGAATCCGTCGAGCAGCTGCGTGAGAGCCTTGCGCGTGCAGGTGAAGCTTCCAACAAAGCCTTCCAGCTGGAACTGGACAAGTACCTTGCCGATGTGGAGCGCGCCTCCACGGCCTGGACGACGATGGGTGCCGAGATCACGAAAGTGCTGGGCTACCACAACGAGGTGGCCAAGGTGCAAACAGAGATCGCCAACTCTCAACTGGAGATTGCCCGCCAGACTGCGCTGACTGGTGTTAAAACCGATGATGAAAAGAAGGCCGTCAATGCCGAGTATGACGCACGAAAAGCGGCTCTGAATGACGCCAGCGCCATCGAGCAGGCAAAGCGCAACCTTGAAGCAGAGAAGGCACAGGCCGAAATGCTGCGCCGCCAGTTTTCCAACGTCCACAATCAGAAGGATGAAGCCGAGGGGAAGATTGGAGAGGCGAACAACGCACAGAAGTCCTACGGGGAAAAATTCGGCGGGCTCAGTGATCAGGCGCAGCAGGTGAAAGCTTATGAAGAAGCCGCCAAGCAGCGTGATGAGGCTCTTGAGCGCATGAAGCAGCTGAATGCTCCCGGTGCCACCATGGAGAGCACTGGCTCGTATGAAGGTGAGTATGAGGAGCTTCAGGCCAAGCTGGAAGAACTGCACAACACGATCGCCAAAGAAGCGGCGGGCCTTGATCAGGCGCGCAAGGATCTCGAATCTGGCAAGGGGCTTTCTTTTGACCGCCTCAAAGGCCAGGCTGATAAGGCCAAGGATTCCAAGGATGATGAGGAGCGGCGTGGAGCGCAGTCTCTCGCGCAAGCTTTGCAGGAAGCCGCTGATCAGCAGAAAAAAATAGATGCTGAATTAAAGGCCGCTAATGAAGCTCTCAAAACGGCCACTGAAGCCGTGGCTAAAATCCGGCAAGCTGAAGCGGACAACGAGAAGCAGCTCGCCCTCAAAAAGCTGCAATTGCAGGCTGCTGAGGCCAAGGACTCCGAGGACTTCGTGAAGGCTGGAACCGCAAAGGCGATGGCAGAACGCGAAGCGGCTGAAAAGCAGCGCAAGCAGCAGCTTGAGGAACAGGCGCGCAAACTCGAAAACGATGCCAAGGAAGCAGAAATGCGCGGCGATACGAAGGGCGCGGAAAACCTGCGGAAGAAAGCCGAGCGCGCCAAGCTGCCGGACAATGCCACAGACGAGCAGCGCCGTGCGCTGGAGCTGGAGCAGCGGCAGCGTGCGAAGAACGCCACCAAGGGCGGGCCTGAAGGTGTGGTTGACGCAAGCCAGATCACTGCGCCGCTTGATAACTTGGCGAAGAGTCTAGGACCGGCTGGCATTGACCTTGCGAAAGCCGTGCAGCAGCTGCGCCAGGGTGGTGCCACAGCGAAGGAACTGCAGCAGGTGGTTCAGCTCGTGCAGGCGCTGACACCGATCATCACCGAGCGCTTCGGCAATCAAGACAAACAGATCGCCTCCCTGAAGCAGGCGGTGGCAACGCTGAACGCCAAACTGAGGACTTCCCGGCAATGACGATTGATCTGCATGATGGAGGCACTGACTTTGCGATCGCCAACGGCGATGACCGCACGCTGCAAGTGCTGGGTGATGAGAGCGTGGACATGCAACAGCAGACGCAGGTGGCGACGCTGAGCCGCGATGATGCACCCACGGCCTTTCCTGAGCATGCCGTGCGCAGCGTCTCCTTGAGCTATGCCGTGGCATTCCCGGCATGTGCCAGCCTGGAAGATGCGCTGATGCAGTCGCGCTTGATCCAAGCGCAATGCCCCAAGGGCGGTGTGCTCAAGGAATACCATGCCGGTGTGCGCATCACATACGCGCAGGCATGGATCAACCGCATCTCCACTGACCGCACTGGTGTGAGCAACCGCTTTACTTTTTCTCTGACCGCAGTGCGCCCAACCGCTGAGGAGCTGGTGCTGGACAGCGATGGCGAGATTTTCACGGATGGCGAAGACGACGAAGAATTCACTTACTGAACCCCTTTTTTTATGAGCAAGAAACTGCAAGACCAGGCCACGACCACCACCACACCCACGAACTGGTTTGTGAACATCGCAGGCGGTGTGCGGCAGCTGACTGCCGCCGCTTTCAATTCATTGATCGGCTCATTGCTGGGAACTCAGACGCATGCGGCGACTGCCAAGACGACGCTGGTGGACGCGGATGAGCTGCCGCTCTCCGACAGCGCGGCGAGCAATGCGACGAAGAAAATCACATGGGCCAATCTCTGGCTGGCCATCAAGGCCAAGGCGGATCTGGTGTACGCTGCCGTGGCGCACAATCACAGCGCGGCGGATCTTACCAGCGGCACGCTCCCCGATGCGCGCTTCCCCAGCACGCTGCCTGCGCTCAATGGCAGCGCATTGACCAACCTCAACGCAGCGGCGCTGACAACGGGCACCATCGACGTGGCACGCATCCCTCTGCTTTACAGCGGCGTGCAGGTGGTGAGCAGCGGTGCGATTGCTGATCTCACCAGCCCGCAGCAGGCGACCGTCACAAGCGGTGCCATTGTGACGACGACCGATGGACGGCGCTGGATCTACAAAGGCAGCGGCAGCAAGACAACTGAAGCCAGCTATATCGAGACGGCGGATGTCACGCCTGAATGGAGCGTCATTGCGAACAAGCCGAGCACGTTTGCGCCATCGGCGCACGCTGCCGCTCACAAATCTGGCGGCGCGGATGCGATCAAGCTCGATGAGCTGGCCGCGCCCACTGATGTCACCACGCTCAACGCCACCACCTCCGCGCATGGCCTGCTGCCCAAGCTCGGCGGTGGCACGACTAACTTTCTGCGCGCCGATGGCTCATGGGCTGAGCCTGCTGGCGGTGGTGGAGGCGGCAGCGCGCTGGTGCGCGGCAGCGGGCAATTGAAAGGGAACACGACCCCGCATGGATCTCCCACGGCTGTGACCGGCTACTCCATCAATACGGTCTCAAGCATCGGCAGCGGCACGATCACAGTGGATGTGAACGGCACCGTCCTGATCATGACGTTTGACACCACCGATCCCATGGATGGTTCCGTCTTCATCGACATCACGTCGTTTTCTGGAAGCCTTGACTACGCTCTAGCAATCGAGAGTCAGCTCACATCATTTTTTAGTGCCTACCTGACGAATATCGCGAGGAGCGAATTCAATGTGACATTTGACACTTTCGGCACCGGCAGCGCGCTCTACGTGAACGCCACGACGACGATGAGCAACATAGCCACCAGCGGATACGTAGCGGGCACAGATGGTGCCGAGGGATACGGGGCGGTGACAGAGATCGAAATCATCCCGGCTGTGTCAGGCAAGACAATCCTTCCAGTGCGAGTGTTTGCATTGGGCGATGGCGCATTCTCCGGGATGACCGTTGACGTGTGTCTAAAAGAGGGCGGCTCATACTACCCGCTGTGCGCCGAGTTTAGCACCGTCGTTGCAGCTGGTGAGATTCTTGGTGCCACAGGCAATATGCCGATGGGGGCTTATCAAGTTCGCTGGATCAACGGTCTTTTGAATGGGTCGCTGGTTGCTCGGCTTATTGGCACGGTGACTGATGGCGGCACGCTGACCGTCTATGCGATTTGCGAGCAAAATTAAAGTCTCCTGAATTGATACCATAATGGCTGAATGGACGCTCACCTTTGAAGATGAAACCCGCACCCTAAGAGGGTGGGGCATGACTCATTGTGTGATCTCTGAGCAGTCGCTGACAGCGGGGATGTTTAGCGCGCAGATCCCGGGCAACATGCTGGCGGAGCTGCCATGGGAGTATGAGGACGTGATCACGCTGAAGCTTGATGGCGTGGTGAAATTTAAAGGCGTGGCGCTGAGCCCCAAGCGAGCTGACAACGGCTTCAGCCAGAACATCGTGCTGCGCTTTGCAGATCCGTGGTGGTACCTGAGCCAGGGGACGTATGAGCAGCCGTGGTGGGTGCCCGGGGGCGGCGGCGCGCAGGATTCGGCCATGGTGGCTTTGTTTGCGAGCATCAGCCCTGGGGAGGCCTGGTTGAAGCGTCCGATCTCTGCGGAGATTCCAGTCATCATTGAGGCGTGCAATGCCTACTTTGGCGGTGGTGTGATGCAGATGGGCGAGATGCTGGGCAGTGGCTTTACCGCGAACCCCATCCCGCAGCGGATGAACAATGCGACGTTTGAAAGCGTGCTGCGCCAGGCGCTGGGGTGGGTACCTGATGCGATCCAGCAATGGGACTACTCGACGACACCTCCGACGCTGTCTTTTGTGCAGCGCGGCGAGGCTACGGCGCGCACGTATTCGTTTGCTGACAATGGTGTCATCGTGGAGCGCGACTTCATGAAGCGTGATGACCTAGTGGTGCGCGGCATCGCGATCACTTATGCGGGGCTGAATTCTGCGGGCCTGTCCTTCCGCATCGCGGATCAAGCCGGGGAAACAACAGGCACGCGGCTGCTCAAGGCGGTGATCGACTGCGGCGGCAATGCGCGTGGTGCTGCGGCGACGAATCCGACAGTGACACCTGCTGTGACGCGCAAGTACACGGTGGTGAGTGAAGCCATCGAGATGACCCGTGACTGGTGGTTTAAATACGGGGACACGGGGGCTCTGACCGCTGCGGACATCGTGGTGGGGGATGGCTCGCAGATGGAGTTTGCGCCGAACGCGCCAGAGAACGCCGGGAAAGATGACCTGGGTGGATGTGACCGGCAGTGGCTGGAAGGTGGCATGCCGAAAACACGTCTCAGCGCCAATACACGAGTGGCACTGGTGACAGGCTACCTCACGGTGCGAACCAACAAGGCGGAGAACTCTGATGCAGCGCCGATCACCAACACAGAAATCCAAGAGCGGCGCACGGTGAAGCTGCTGGTGCCTGTGACCAAGCTGAGCGGTGAGTATGAGCAGGTGATCTCCGAAGCTTCGACCAGCATCAATGGTGTCATCCCGCAGATCATGACGGGCAGTTATATAACCCCGGGACTGGCGGCGCAGCTGCTAGCCTCCTGGAGTGTGCCGCAGTATGATGGCACCTTTAAACTGGTGAAGAGTGAATGTGATGAACCCGTAACACTAGGCGATGTGATCAATGTGACAGGTGGCCTGATTGAGTGGGTCGACATGAACACGCAGGTGCATTCATTGACGCGAGACATCGACACGGGCACCACGACCATCCAGACGGGTGCGGCGGAACATCTGGGCATCGAAGAATATGCCAGCCTGCTGCCCATGAGCCGACTGCGCACAGTGGTGGCCACAGATCTGGACCAGCAAGCGATGGGGGAGGTGCCGTCCAGTGATCCCGACCCTGATGAACTCGATGACTTGGTGGGGCCGGGCGCGATCAAATCCAGCGTGAGCTATGGCGAGCAGAAGATCAAGATCACGACATCCACGGCGGTGCACCTGACTGACATGACGGCCGAGGCCGGACCCACGATCAGCAACAAGGACACGGGCAGCGGTGACGAAGTGGTGACGACGCCCGGGAAGCAGACGGTGCAGAATACTTCCTCCGAAAAGAGCAACACGAGCACGCCTGACAAGCAGAGCCTGAAGAGCGGCGAGACTGACACGGCGGAGCTGAGTGTGGCCGATGGCCTCAAGCTGCTCACGGAGACGAAGACGGCGCAGCTCAAGGCGGGCATCCTCACCATCACGGGAGAGGATGGATTTAGCATCACGCTTTCGGCTACTGACGGGCTGGTGATGACTGACAGCGGGCTTACTTTGCAGATCAAGCCGGGGACTGGGATGGTGATCAGCGATGGCACGGCAACCTCAACCTACAACCTGCTGCAGCTGCTTCATAACAATGGCAGCGGGAAAACGAACTCAGTGACGGATGAGCAGATCGTGATCAGTGATGGCGGCGATATGACAGTCATCGAAGCGGGCCAAACCACCGTGCAGAATGGCACCGGGGATGATGTGACCATCAAGCCTAATGAAGTGCGTGTGAATGATGGCGGCAGCAATTATTCGTCGGTGAGCGCTGAAGGTGGCTTCAGGAATATTTACTCCGGCAACGAGGCGATGATGTTCGTTGGCTCGGTGCAGCTGGACAACGGCAGCGGCGGCACGGTGGACATCACACCGGTGCCAGAGCAGGCGATCAGTTTCCAAGACACTGATGGTTGTGATGTGGATGATGCTGAGGAGCCGATCACGACCACGACGAAGGTGCTGAGGGGGGCGGTGACTCCTGCATGAGGCTGGGGAAGTGCATCGATCTGACGACGTTGACCCCGAACATCGTGCAGGGTGGCGGGGCCACATCCACCTGGACAGCGGCCTCAGCCTCGCACGGCACCTGGGAAGTTCATTTCCCACCGGGCCGCTACTGCCCTGGTGGAGATCCGGGCTCGGAGATCGACGCCTACGCTTCATGCAGCCTCAAATTCAACGGCTGCGGGCGGGTGCATCTGACAGCGGCGGGCACCAGCGGCGCGACAATTGGACGGCCTATTGCCTTCTCTCAACTGCTGCTGCGCGACGGCGCTGGCGTGTCCATTCAGGATGCTATCAGCCTGTTTGGCGAGACGGGCGGCGTGGCCTGTGATAGCGCGGGCCTTGCCGGTGATGACGATGTGACCTTCCAGGTGATCTGCGGCATGGAGCTGGTGTTGTCGTTTGACGGCACCGGCGCGACCACCGCGCCCGCCTGTGACATCACCTTTGATGTGGAGATCGTAGGATGACGGCGATCTCCGACATCGAGCTGGTGCGGCTGTGGCTGCGCGTCTGGAAACCGGAGCCGGGAGCCTTCATCGCTCCCGCTGCCACAGTGACGTGGGACGGCATTGCCTTGATCTGCGAGCCAAACCGCACTGAGCTGGACCCTGCCGCCGCGCTGCTTTGCCCTGCATTTGCAGCGCGTTTGGCGCATTTGCAGCGCAGGAAGGCCGCCACCGTTCAAGAGCCCTCCATTGCCGTGCTGGAAGGCGGCTATGGCCCTGAAACGGCTGCTCTGAATGCTGAGGGGGCGGTGGTAAGCGAAGAGATCTTCCGCGCCCGTCTGGACGCCTGCCGGGGCTGCAATCTATGGAACGAGCGCGCCCGGGATGGCCGGGGGAGCTGCGACAGTGTGCGCTGCCGGTGCGCTCATCCCTTGCTCTGGCTGGCTGGAAAGCCCTGCCCGGAGGGGTTATGGCCTGCATGAGCCCTGCAAGGCGAGTGCAGCAGATCTGCTGAAAGCGGGCTATTTGCGCAAACCTTTGTCATTTTTGCGCAAACTCGGTGTCGCGGCTATACGGTTTGCGGACGCTCCCCCAGAAGTCGGGTGGTTTGGCGAAGCAGCGTTCGTGTGATTGAGGAATCACTTTCGCCAAACACACCCAACGTACTTTACGCCAGACCGGCGCGGACGAGCAGCGCCATGGCATCGGGATCGCGGCCCATGAATTTTTGGAAGAGCTTGGCGGGGTCTTCGGAGTTGCCCTTGCTCAAGATCGTGTCACGGAATTCGCGGCCCACGGTGGGATTAAGCACGCCTTCCTGCTGGAAGCGGGTGAAGGCATCGGCATCCAGCACTTCGGCCCACTTGTAGCTGTAGTAACCGGCGGCATAACCGACGGGGCTGCTGAAGAGATGGCCGAAACGACGGGCCATGGTCGGCTGCTCGGTTTTGAGCTGCATGATGTAGCCTTTCAAAATGGAGCGCGCGAGCTTGTCGAGGTCCACGTCTTCATCGGTGGCGTGGTGCATGTGCAGTTCGAGGTCCAGCTTGCCGAAGGCGAGCTGGCGCATGATGTCGCTGGCGCTGCGGTAGTTCTTGGCGGCCAGCAGCTTCTTGAATAGGCGTGCGGGAATCGTTTCGCCGGTTTCATGATGGCGGGCGAAGAGGTCAAGACTCTCACGCTCCCAGCAGAAGTTTTCCATGAGCTGCGAGGGCAGCTCCACGAAGTCCCAGTAAACGCTGACGCCGTTGAGCGAGGGGATTTCAACATTGCCGCAGAGCTGGTGCAGCAGATGGCCGAACTCATGGAAGACGGTGGTGACTTCGTCATGCGTGAGCAGCGCAGGCTTGCCATCCACTGGCGGCGTCATGTTGCCGCAGATGAGGCCGAGGTGCAGGCGGCGGTCGCGCTCGCCGCTGGGTGGCACACCCATCCTGAGATAGTTCATCCAGGCTCCGCCGCGTTTGGAGTCACGCGGATGCCAGTCGGCGTAGAAGGAGCCGATGTGCACGCCTTTTTCATTGCGGACTTCGTAGAATTTCACCTCGGGGTGCCAGACCTCCACAGGGCCTGCCTTGCCGGGCTGGGTGCTGACATTGGCGGGGGCTTCCTTGCCGGGCTCGACACAAACGACCTCGCGGCTGGTGATGCGCAGGTCGAAGACCTTTTCCGCCAGCTGGAACATGCCGTTGAGCACCTTGTCGATGGGGAAGAATGGGCGCAGCTCTTCTTCATCAAAGTCGTACTTTGATTTGCGCTGGCGTTCGCTCCAGAAGGAGACTTCCCAGGGTTCGAAGAGATCGACTTTCTGGTGGGCGTTGTCGGCGCGGAATTCCTGCAGCTCGATGGTTTCACGCTGGAAGGCCTCGTGTACGCGTTCGTAGAGGTCGGTGATGAAACGGAGGGCGCTCTGGCCGTTCTTGGCCATGCGATGGTTCAGTACATGATCGGCGAAGTTCGCCTTGCCCATGATCTGCGCTTTCTCATGGCGCAGGCGCAGGATTTTCCAGACGAGCTCGGTGTTGTCGTGATCGCCGCCGCGGCCAATGCTGCCGGAACCTTCCCAGACCTGACGGCGGATGCTTTCGTCTTCGAGGTATTCCATGACCGGAATCATCGAGGGGGCCTTCAGGGTGAAGCGATAGACGGGCTTCTCCGGCGTGCCGAGGTTTTTGGCCAGCGCATCCGCCCTGGCGGCTTCGATGGCGGTCTGCGGCAGACCCTTGAGACGATCGACATCTTCGATGAGAAGCTCCCACTTGTTCGTGGAGTCGAGTACGTTCTCGGAGTACTTCTGTGTGTGCTTGGAGAGCTCGGCTTCGATCTCCTCCATGCGTTTCTTCTTTTCCGGCGGCAGATCGGCACCGGCCTCGATGAAGCCTTCCATGGCCTCCTGCAGGGCGCGTTTGCGCACGGGCGGGAGCTGCTTGGCCTCGTCGGTCTTGCTGTAGGTGACAAAGAGGTCCCAGAGGTGCTCGTTGAGGGGGATCTTGGCGAAGAAGGAGCTGACTTCAGACAGCATCTTGTTGTGCGCCTCACGCAGGGCGGGGGAGTTGCACAGGGAATCGAGATGGGTGACCAGGCCCCAGGCTTCGTTCAGTTCGCGGGTGCATTCGTCGAGACCGAGCACGACGGAATCAAAGTTCATCAGCTTGCCACGATCTTGATCGATGACGGCATCCAGATTCGCCTGCGCTTTTTCAAGAGCGGCGCGGATGTCGGCTTCGATGTGTTCGGGGGTCAGGGTGGACCAGCGGATGTGCAAGTCCTGATTGAGGAAAGGGGCTGCCATGGTTGGGGCTTTTTTTCGCGGGCGTTTGGGGGACGCGGAGTATGGAGTGGATGCGATGGCCTGCAAATAAGATTGGCATTCAGAAATTGGCTTAAAATAGCGCGAGAATTGACAAAGCCTCCGCGCTTCACAACATGCCCGCACTGTGTCTGATACCACTCCTCTTCGCCGTACTCCCCTACACGCCGTGCATGTGGAAATGGGTGCCCGCATGGTGCCCTTTGCCGGCTGGGACATGCCGGTGCAATATACGGGCATCGTCGATGAACACAAAGCCGTGCGGCAGAGCGTCGGCGTGTTCGATATTTCGCACATGGGGCAGTTCATTGTGAGCGGCCCCGGTGCCGAAGCTTTTTTGAACCGGGTGCTTACCAACAACATCACCAAGCTGCAGCCCGGCCAGGGGCAGTACACCCTGCTGCTGAACGGACTCGGCGGCGTGATTGATGACCTGATCGCCTACCGCACCAGCGAGCGTGAATTTTACCTCGTGGTGAATGCTTCGCGTATTGATGCGGACTGGGCGCATCTGGAGACCCAGCTCAACAAGGATGATGAAGTGATGATGGCCAACGCGAGTGATTTCACCGCCGGTCTGGCCATCCAAGGTCCGAAGGCCCGTGAAGTGGCGGCTGCGGTCTTTGGTAGTGTCGCCTCCTTTCCTGAGCACAACACCATCCTTGTCACCATGACCAGCGAAGGGCCGATGTGGCTGTGCGGCACCGGCTACACCGGGGAGGAAGGCTTTGAATTTTTCATGCCCATGGAGACGGCGGAAATGTGGTTCCGCAAAATCGTGGATGCCGTGAAGGCTGCCGGTGGCATGCCCTGCGGACTCGGGGCCCGTGACACACTGCGGCTTGAGATGGGCTATCCTCTCAATGGCAATGATCTTTCGGAAACGCGCACGCCGCTGCAGGCCGGACTCGGCTTCTTTGTGGATCTCGACAAAGGTGATTTCACGGGACGAGAGGCGCTGGTGGCGCAAAAAGCCGCCGGACTGCCCGACAAGCTGGCCGCCTTCCGCATGACTGGAGCGGCCCCTCCACCGCGCCCACATTACCCCGTGGCATTTGCCGGGGAGATCATCGGCGAGGTGTGCAGCGGCACGCAGTCTCCCAGCCTCGGAACCGGCATAGGCATGGCCTATGTGCCACTGAGCGCCGCCACGATCGGCAGCACGCTGGAAATCGAAATCCGCGGACGGCGCTTCCCAGCGGAAGTGGTGAAGAAGCCGTTTTATCGCAAGCCCTCCCTTTAACATTCCCAACAGACATCCCCATGAGCAACGTCCCCGAAAACCTCCGCTACCGTGACTCCCACGAATGGATCGATCCCACCCAAAGCCCGTCTCCGGTCGGAATCACGGATCATGCGCAGGCGGAACTGACGGACGTGGTCTTTGTGGATCCTCCCAAGGTGGGCACCCAGGTCACTGCGGGGCAGCAGGTGTGCGTGATCGAGTCCGTCAAAGCGGCGAGTGATATCTATGCTCCGGTGTCTGGAGAAATCGTGGCCATCAATGAGGCGTTGACCGGCGATCCGGGCCTTCTCAATCGTGATCCCTATGCCGGTGGCTGGATTTTTAAAATCAAGTCCTCCAATCTTGCGGAGTTTGAGGCGCTGATGGACGCCGCCGCCTACGGCAAGCACATTGCCTGAACGCGGTGTGGTTTTGAGCGGTTGACGCGTTCTTTTTTGGCTGCAAAAAGTGACAGATTCGTTACTCGTCACGGACTTTAGACCCATGCCTTCCGAAGTATCCTCTTCCATCGCCACTGTCCCGGCCGGCTTTCAGCTCAAGCCGATTGACGCCTATCACCGGCGTCACCGCACTTTTCCGGCCAGCGGCTGGGTGGAGCGCATCACCAATCGTCTGCAGGACGTTGTCGAGGCGGTCATTGCGCATTGTTCCATTCACGGTGATCCGCCGATCTATGACTCGCGGCACTTCCCCTGGGTCAAGGACATCGAGGCAGACTGGAAGAAGGTGCGCGCCGAAGTCGACTCTGTGATGAAATACCGCGATGCGATGCCCAGCTTTCAGGACATCGTGAAGGAGGTCGGCATGATCCAAGGTGACGACCAGTGGAAGACCTTCTTTCTCAAAGGGGTCGGCATGGACTGCGAAGAAAACGCCCGCCACTGCCCGGAGACGATGAAGGTGCTGGCCAAGATCCCCGGCTGCACGACCGGCTTTTTCTCCATCCTTTCGCCAAACAAGCACATTCCTGAGCACCGGGGTCCCTTCGCGGGAGTGCTGCGCATGCATCTGGGGCTGATGGTGCCGGAGCCGCGCCATCAGTGCCGTATCCGCATCGCTGATCAGGTCTATTCCTGGCAGGAGGGCAGCGCGATCATCTTTGATGACACTTACAATCATGAAGTCTGGAACGACACCGACGGCTATCGCGTGGTGCTGTTCGTGGATTTCGAGCGTCCGCTGCGGGCACCGTTCAATTTCCTCAATCACTTGATCTTGAATCTGGCCTCGCTGGCACCGTTTTTGCGCGAAGCCAAGGGCAAGCAGAAGGCCTCCGAGAAAAAATTCTGGGCCTTGTTTGGCAAGTGACACCGGCCCTCGGCTAGATACCGTGGCGGCCTCCCCAAACCGCTCCGATTTCGATGCCCACAAACTTTTCCCGCCGTCACATTGGTCCCTCCGCCGCCGAGGCGGAGAGCATGCTGCAAACGCTTGGTTTCAAAACGCTCGATGAACTCATCGATCAGGTGGTGCCGGAAGGCATTCGCGTGCGTGAGCCGCTCAATCTGGCACCGCCGCTGAGCGAGGAGCAGGCGTTGCGCCGCATGCGGCAGATCATGGGTTTGAACAAGGTCATGCGCTCGTTCATCGGGCTCGGCTTCCATGACACCTTCACGCCGCCGGTCATCCAGCGGAACATCCTCGAAAATCCCGGCTGGTACACGGCCTACACGCCTTATCAGGCGGAGATCGCGCAGGGCCGTCTTGAGGCATTGATCAATTTTCAGACAATGATCCGCGACCTCACGGCGCTGGATGTTGCGAACGCCTCGCTGCTCGATGAAGGCACCGCGTGTGCTGAGGCATTGGGACTGGCCGTGGCGCAGGTGGCTGGCGCATCGCGCGTGTTTGTCTCCGACCAATGCCACCCGCATAACATCGAGGTGGTGTGTACGCGCATGGACGCGCTGGGCATCCGCGTGGAGGTGGGGGATGTACTCAAATGGAAGCACGATGGCACCAAGGGGCTGGCCGCCGTGCTCGTGCAATATCCTGACACGCAGGGGGTCATTCATGATTTTGCCGAGTTGGCGACAGATACCCATGATGCGGGAGCTTTGCTCGTCGTCAGTGCTGATCTGCTGGCGCTCACAGTGCTGCGGCCACCGGGTGAATTCGGAGCGGACATCTGCGTGGGCAACAGCCAGCGATTTGGTGTGCCGCTGGGTTTTGGCGGACCGCATGCCGCTTTCATGGCCGTGCGTGATGCGCTGAAGCGCCGGCTGCCCGGACGCTTGATCGGTGTTTCCAAGGATGCCTCCGGCAGGCCGGCTTATCGCCTTTCTCTGCAAACACGTGAGCAGCACATCCGCCGCGAGAAAGCCACCAGCAACATCTGCACCGCGCAGGTGTTGCTTGCCGTGATGGCTTCCATGTATGCCGTGTATCACGGGCCTCAGGGACTGAAGACCATCGCGCACCGTGTGCATGGTGCGGCGGTCTGGCTGGCTGGCGAGCTGCTGCGTGCGGGACTGGACGTGCTGAGCGATGACTTCTTTGACACGCTGAGCGTGCGCGTGCCGAACGCCGATGATTTGCTGAAGCGCGCGCTGATCTTCGGCATCAATCTGCGCAAGATCGACGCCACCACGGTTGGGGTCGCTTTGGATGAACGTGTGCGGGAGGAAGAGCTGCTCAACCTGCTTACGGCCTTTGGCATTTCCAAGGCGCAGCAGCCGCCGGTGCTGGATGATGAAAATCCGCTGCACTGCTCTGCGCGGCACCACCGCAAGTCCGCGTTTCTGACGCATCCGGTGTTTAATTCCTACCACTCCGAGACGGAGATGATGCGCTACCTGCACCGTCTGGAGTCGAAGGACATCGCGCTGAACCGCAGCATGATTCCGCTGGGCTCCTGCACGATGAAGCTGAACGCAGCGGCTGAGATGATGCCGCTGAGCTGGCCGGAGGTGAACGGCCTGCACCCCTTCGCGCCGCATGATCAGACCGAGGGCTACCGCTCAATGTTCAGTGATCTCGAAGGCTGGCTGGCCGAATGCACCGGTTTTGATGCGGTGTCGTTGCAGCCGAATGCGGGATCTCAGGGCGAATACGCAGGCCTGCTTGCGATCAAGCGCTTCCACGCCGCTCGTGGCGAGGACCACCGCGATGTCTGCCTCATCCCCACCTCGGCGCATGGCACAAACCCGGCCAGCGCGGTGATGAGCGGCTTCAAAGTGGTGCCGGTGACCTGTGACAATCAGGGCAATATTTCGGTCGATGATTTGAAGGCGAAACTGGAGGCGAACAAAGAGAAGGTGGCTGCGCTGATGGTCACGTATCCTTCGACGCATGGTGTGTTTGAAGAGTCCATCGTCGAAATCTGCCGACTGGTGCATGACCATGGCGGCCAGGTGTACATGGACGGCGCCAATATGAATGCGCAGGTGGGGCTGACTTCGCCGGGACGCATCGGTGCGGATGTGTGCCATCTGAATCTGCACAAGACTTTCTGCATTCCGCATGGCGGTGGCGGGCCGGGCGTCGGGCCCATCGCGGTGGCCGCGCATCTGCGTGCGCATCTGCCGGGGCACCACACGTGGCAGACGGACCGCCGTGAAGGCGCGGTTTGCTCCGCTCCCTGGGGCAGTGCCAGCATTTGCACGATCTCCTGGATGTACATCGCCATGATGGGGCCTCGCCTTGTCGATGCGACCAAGTACGCCATCCTCAACGCCAACTATGTCGCCAGAAAGTTGGAGGCTAATTTCCCCACGCTGTACAAAGGCTCGAAGGGGTTTGTCGCGCACGAGTGCATCCTCGACTTCAGCCATTTCCACAAGGTCACCGTGGAAGATGTAGCTAAGCGGCTGATGGATTTTGGCTATCATGCGCCGACGATGAGCTGGCCGGTCTCAGGCACGCTCATGATCGAACCCACGGAGAGCGAGAGCCAGGCGGAGATCGACCGCTTCTGCGAGGCGATGCAGTGCATCCACGCGGAGATGATCGGTGTCGAAAGCAGCCAGTATCATCCGACGGACAACACACTCAAGCAGGCCCCGCACACCGCCGCCGCCGTCACGAAGAGCGACTGGCCGCACGCCTACACGCGTGAAGCCGCCGCCTTCCCGCTGCCGTGGGTGCAGGAGTCCAAGTACTGGCCGCCGGTCTCGCGCATCGACAACGTGTATGGCGACCGCCATCTCATCTGCACCTGTGTGAGTGTGGAAGAAGCGGCTGCAAGTTGAGGATTTCTCATGCGTTTCACGGCGCATGAAATTCCATCTGGTCGTCCTTGCTGCTCTCGTCTTCGCTGCCGGCATTCGTGCTGCGGATGCGCCGCGCCCCAACATCCTCTTCATCATCTTTGATGACTGGGGCTGGCAGCATGCGGGCGCCTATGGCTGTGACTGGGTGAAGACACCGAACTTTGACCGCGTGGCGAAGGAAGGGGTGCTGTTTAAGAACGCCTTCACCTCCAATCCGAAGTGCAGTCCGTGCCGCGCCACGATCCTCACGGGGCGCAACTCCTGGCAGCTTGAGGAGGCGGTTTGTCATGGCGGCATCTTCCCGCCGAAGTTTGCCGTGTATCCAGACCTGCTGGAAAAAGGCGGCTACACCGTGGGCCTCACTGGCAAGGGCTGGGGGCCGGGCGAGTTCAAACTGGAAGGCCGTACGCGCAATCCTGCCGGGCCGGCGTTTGATGAGTTCAAGCAGGAAGTGCCAGCGAAGGGCATCACGACTACGGACTACCCGCGCAATTTTGAGGCCTTTCTGGCGCAGCGCGACAAGGCGCTGCCTTTCTGTTTCTGGATGGGATTCAAGGAGCCGCACCGCTCCTACGAACTCGATTCCGGTGTTCGTTTGGGCAAGAAACTTGAAGACGTGAAGGTGCCTGGTTACCTGCCTGACAACGCCACGGTGCGCGGTGATCTGGCTGACTATGCGATCGAGGTGGAATGGGGCGACAAACAGATCGGGCAGGCGCTCGACATGCTGGAGAAGTCCGGCCTGCTGGAGGACACGTTGGTCATCGTGACTTCGGATCATGGCATGCCGTTTCCACGGGTGAAGGGGCAGATTTATGAGGACGGTTATCACCTGCCGCTTGCCATGCGCTGGGGGAAGGGGATCAAGCAGGGGCGCGTGGTCGAAGATTTTATCAACGTGCGCGATCTTGCTCCGACCTACCTCGAAATCGCCGGACTGCCGAAGCATGAGCAGATGAGCGGCAGCAGTTTGGTGAACATTTTGCGCAGTGAGAAGAGCGGCTTTGTGGAAGACCGCAAAGTCATGCTGGCTGGCAAGGAGCGCCACGATCTGGGGCGTCCGAACGACTGGGGTTATCCCGTGCGCGCCATCCGCACGCCGGAGTTTTTCTACAGTCACAACTACCACCCGGAGCGCTGGCCCGCTTGCAATCCCGAAACTGGCTACGGCAACTGCGACGATGGGCCCACGAAATCATGGATCGTGGAGAACAAGGGGCTCTTCTATGATCTCGCGTTCAACTACCGCCCGGAGGAGGAGCTCTATAATATTGCCCAAGATCCTGAGTGTCTGAAGAACCTAGCAAAGAATCCGCAATTTGCGGCGAAGAAGCAGGAACTGCGGGCGAAGCTAGAGGGTATGCTCAAAGAGGAAAAAGATCCCCGCGTGCTGGGCAATGGAGCGATTTTTGACACCTATCAGTATGTGGGAAATCACAGCAAGAAAGGCTACGCGGAATGGGAGGCCCGCCAGCGCGGCGTGCCACTGCCTGAAGCGCCCAAGAAGAAGGGCAAGAAGGACGCTGACGAGTGAGGCACGATGAACTCGACTTTGGCGCGTTTGCGGCGATAACAGCCGCATGCGCCTCCTGACTTTGCTCCTGCTGTTTGTTTCCTGCGGTCTGACTCTTCACGCTGCTGACAAGGCGGCCACGCCAGACGCGCTGGTCGCGGAGCTCTACAAGTCGGAGAAGAAAAAGGCGTCACCGTTTTTCCAAGACAAGAACCGGGCGCTGGTGGACCACTACTTCACGAAGGAGCTTGGAGATCTTCTCTGGAAGGATACCATCGACTCCAAAGGTGAAGTCGGCGCGCTCGATGGCGACCCGCTCTACGACGCCCAGGACATGGAGATCAAGAATTTCTTGATCCACCCGGCGAAGACGGAAGAGGGCAAGGCCACCATCCTGGTGACCTTTGTGAACTTTGAAGAGAAGAAGCGCATCACCTTCCAATGCGTGCAGCAGGGCGGCGCATGGAAAATCAGCGACATCCAGTATGCGGACTATGCGCTGCTGAAGCTGCTCAAAGACAGCGTTGTGAAGTAAGGAGGGTCGCCGGTTTATTTGGCGTCGCCTTCTTTCGGCGCTTCTGGCGGACGGCGGAACTTGCTGCCACTCTCCGTGCTGGTGCCACCAGCACCGGGGAACCCGCCGGACTTGCCCTTGCGCTCCTGCATGGCTTTCATCGCGGCAGCTTTTTCATCGGGATCGAGGACGCCATTCTTGTTGGCATCAAATTTTTGCAGAAGCATCGCCTGCATCGGGCCGCCGCCTTTTGCGGGCTCGCCGGTGGAGCCGGGTGCTCCGCCTTTGGGGCTGCCGCCACGGCGTTCCTGCATGGCTTTCATGGCTGCCGCTTTCTCGTCGGGGTCGAGCGTGCCGTTTTTATTGGCGTCAAACTTTTGCAGCATCATCTCTTTGATCTTCTCCCGGCCCGGGCCTCCGGTGCCTGCAGCATCGGGGCGTTGTTTCGGGGCGTCTTCGGCGTGGGTCAGAGAGAAGCTGACTGTGAGGGCGAGCAGAAAGGAAGGCAGGAGTTTCATGGCGCGGTGGTGGGTGCATGCGTTTCAACACCGGAGCCGGGGAATAAGTTTCGCGACATCTTTCCACATAGACCCGGCTTGCCCTTTTCGCTGAAGCCCTTACTCTCACGGCGGGTCGGTCGGAGTGATCGCTGGTATTTTTGCTGCAAGGCGGAGATGCCAGAGGAAAGTCCGGACACCATAGGGCAGCATGCCACGTGAAAGCGTGGGGGCTGCGGTGCAAGCCGCAGTCACAGACAGTATCACAGAAAACAAACCGCCCTCCGTAACTCGCAAGAGCGAAAGGGGGTAAGGGTGAAACGGCGGGGTAAGAGCCCACCGCCCCAACCGCGAGGAAGGGGGCACGACAAACCTCATGCGGTGCAAGACAGAACAGGAGAAAGGCCCGCCTGGCCGCAAGTCCCGCAAGGGATGGATACCTCCGGGTAATAGTCGCTCCACTGCGCAAGCGGGGGCAGGCTGAGCGATCAGCCTGACAGATAAATGATCACAGCCAGGTGTCGAAGGGCATCGGGGACACAGAATCCGGCTTATGAGGGCCGATCCACAATGAAGGCGTCGGGAGAAATCCCGGCGCCTTCGCCTTTTTTGCGCCACAGGGGCGCGGTGCTCCACTGGCGCGCTGTGAGGCTCTTCAATCCGATGTGTCCGGAACTGGAAGCGTGTGCGCGTGGGTGACTGATTACTTCGTGGCTTTCTTGGGCTTGCCTCCCTGCGGCACGACCTTCACGGCGTCTGCGGGGATGATCGCTTCGGCAGCGGTCCGAATGGGCAGATCGGCGGGGAGGTGCTTCACGAAGAAGTCTTTGTACTGGATCTTCATGGCGGGGCCGACGTGGACCTGCACGGCGATGACGCCTTCGAGCGCGCGGCCTTTTTCGTCGAGGTCGATGACATCCACGGTTTGCACGCCGTCGATCCAGTGCTGGTGGTGGTTGCCTTCGACGAGGATGCGGTAGTCGTGCCACTGGTCGGCGGGGAAGTTCTGGATGGGCAGCTTGCCGACGACCCAGGGCTGGCCTTGGGGATCGATGATGACCTTCTCTCCGGTGTGAGCGAGGATGCGGCGGCCACGCTCTTCGTAGAGCATGCCGTTGTAGTCGTCCTTCGCCGGGACAACATCGCACTGATATCCTGTGACGACCCACTCGCCGAGGTCGGGGCGCTCTTGGCCGCGATACTGCAGGCCGCTGTTGCCGCCGGGGGTGACTTTCACCTTCACGCGCAGCTCGAAATTTTTCACCTTGCCGTCTTTCCAGGTGATGAAGCGGTTGTAGTCCAGTTTGCCATCGGCGACGCCGGTGAGGCAGCCGTCTTCGACAGACCAGTATTTGTCGCTGCCGCTCCAGCCACTGAGATCTTTGCCATTGAAGATGGCGGTGAAACCTTCCGGAGCTGACTGGTCTTTGGCAGCGAGGGGTAAAACAATAGCGATTGACAAGAAGCAGAGGGCGGAGCGGAGCATGGTGATGGAGAGGTGTCCCACTTAACGAAGAAAGAAGCCGACTCTTGTGAACTGTTTCACCCATATGCAACTCACTCGGGCCTGGCCGAGAGCCGTATGCTGCGCACCTTCATCCATGCGCCCGCTTCAGCACCGCTCACGGGATCGATCCGCAGGCGCAACATGCCGCCGCGATAGGTAGGGATGGAGGACAGCAGGATGACATGGCGGTGAAACTCATCGTCAGCGATGATGGGAAAGGCGATCTTGTTTTCTGACGAGTAGCCCTGTGTCCCATGCTGTTGCCACATCACGGTGCCCTGTTTCTGCTTGGTATGAAATGCGGCATCAATGATGAGATACGGTGCATCTGCCGCCTGCCAGAAAGTCTGCGGGCTGATGAACTGAGGATCGTCCTGCTCAAGCTGTATGTGCAGATGATTTTTCAACGGCCAGCCAGTGTCGCGGGCGTTTTGGTAGTGCCAGCCCTGGCGATCCTGCGTGAAACTCCAGGAGGGTGATCCCTGTGGGCGATGCGTGGCTGCACGTGCGCGGATCTCCTGCACGGTGCCGAGCACGAGCTCGTAGCGGAATTCATAGGCGATGTTGTGATCGAGAATTTCCAGTGCCTGTCCGGCGAGGTAGCCGGTGCTGTTGCCATGGGTGTCATTAGGGCCGGGCTTGCCGGCAAAGCCGCCGGTGAAGTGCACGCGCCCCGGAGTGATGAGTCCGAGACCGTAATCTTTCTCATCCAGCAGCGCCGCCCAGCCCTCTGTGCCGGTCCAGAATGACCACGGATGTTTGCCCTGAGGTACGGGCGCTGCGGACATGGCATCCGCAGTGAAGGGCTTGTCATTCATGTAGCTGACCACGCGATGGAATGCGCCATTGGCATAGACGGCGGGAAGCTCCTGCAAGCGTGCGGGATACTGCGTGGTGTCGCTGCGCGTGTTGGTGAGCCGTGCCCGCGCCTTCACCACAGCGCCGTCCAGTTCCAGCCAGGAGTCGAAGGTGCATTCTCCCGGCACGTTGTTGAGGGGCCATTGCAGCGGCACGCAGGTGAGGTGGATCTGCCTGCCGTCGTTTTCGTGCGTCAAAATGCGGCTGGCGTTTTTGAAATCGTCGCCCGTTTGAATGGGGTTCCAGCCGATGTGCCGCCAGTGCTCTGCAGGCTTTTGCCCGTTCGCTTCAAAGGGTACTGGGCCGGAGTAAAATGAAAGCTGCACCTGCCGCCCGAGGTCGAAGTTGTTGATCACATTGGCCCCATCCTTTGCGCTCGCTAGAAAGGTGATGGCACCGCCGTGGTCAAGATCCACACCCAGTTTGATGCGGTCAATCTCCAGCCAGCTCATGCGTTCCGCATGCGCCGAGGTGGAGAGGAGCAGGATGGAGAGCAGCAGGCGGGAAGGATGCATGAAAGCTGAAGATGAGGCGTCCGTCAGATTCGGCAAGGAGTGAAGAAAGAACATGCAGACGAGAAGTCATTCCAGAGTTGACGTGCCAGCGCCCAACCGCTGGAATGGGGCGATGAAGCCGGTTTCTTTTTTCGCGATGTTCAGCCGCATCCTCGGGATGCTGCTGGTGGTTGGACTGGTCAGCAAGGTGTACGCCGAGGCTGCTGAGGGTTCGCGCAAATTAACGGATGCGGAGAGAACTTATCTTCTGACCGCCGCGGAGGCGATGCAGAAGGGTTTTGAGAACGGTGATGCGGACGTCATCATCCAGGGCACCAACAAGGTCATCACGAAAATCATTCCTCAGGAGCAGTTCGAGGCGCTCACAAGGCAGGTGATGGTGTCGATGAAGGAATTCAAGTTCGAGTCCAACGTCTACGGAGAACCCACCGAATGCTGGAAGATCAAAGATGGAGAGCTCTGCTTTCTGCCGCGCAAGTCGGTGATCGCCGTCCAGGGCAAGCGGGTGAGCAGTGTGGCCTTTTTCATCTGTGTGCTGGAGGACGGGAAATGGACATTTCTGGACAATGCCAGTGTGAGCAAAAAGCCGGAGATGCTCTGGCAGCTCTTCCCAGAACTCTCCAAAGACGCCAAGCTGCTGCCCAGCGAGGTAAAGGTGCTGGAGTAGGGGGCGATTTTTAGATCGTGTGGAGTGAATGGTGAAGTGCCTGCGGTGACTGAATGGCCCGCAGGAAAAAATTCCCTGGCTGTGAAGTGTCACAGCAGGAAGGCGACGGGATAAGTCCAGCCTGCATTCACTTCTCTTATTCAGCATGAACAAAAGCAAGAAAGGCAATCCGCGCCAGTTCGCCCTCATTTTCAGCATCGTCGGTCTGGTGATGTTTTGTGTGGGAGTGAAGGAAGTCTGGGAATCCAGCGCGAGCAAGGCCTGGCCTGCCACTCAAGGAAAGGTGCTGGCTTCGTTTGTACGCACACCCAGAACAGGCGCCAAAAGTCTCTACACTCCCGTGGTGCAGTATGAGTTTGTTGTCGGTGGAAAAAAGTTCGGGTCGCAGCGGGTGTCGTTTGGCAGTTATCAGTCGAGTCGCTCATCGGATGCGGAGGCCGTGGTGGCACGCTATCCGGCAGGCACAGAAGTGAAGGTTCACTACAAAGCGAAGGATCCTGCCGCCAGTGTGCTGGAACCTGGATGCGAGATGATAAATATAATGCTGCCGCTGCTGGGCCTGGTCTTTGCGTCAGCCGGGCTCTGGCTCCTCAAGACTTCACGGAGAGAAGGCGGTGCTGGCGCTTTGGGCCGTGAGAATGTGTGAGGGCTTCGGCAGGTTTCAAGAGCTTCTGCCTTGCCGTGCCGGATAGTCCGCCCTAGTTGCGGCATGATCTCGATGAACATCATCGCCACGCTGCGCACGTGCTACACCGATAAGTTCGGTGTGCCACGGCAGTCCGGGCTGGTGCCCAGCGCGTGGGGTGTCGTGGAGTTTGAGCCGGCGTATCGGCGCATGGAGGCGGTGCGTGGCATTGAGCAGTTCAGCCACCTGTGGCTCATCACGCAGTTTCATCTGGTCACCGAAGAGCCGACATCCCTCACCGTGCGCCCGCCACGACTCGGGGGCAATGAGCGGCGCGGGGTGTTTGCCACACGCTCGCCCTTTCGGCCAAACCGGCTGACCCTCAGCGTGGTGAAGCTGGATCGCGTGGAACTTGAAGGAGATGCCGCACCACGTCTGTTTGTCTCGGGCGTCGATCTCGTCGATGGCACGCCCATTCTCGACATCAAACCCTACGTGCGATTTGCCGATTCGCTGCCTGATGCGCACAGCGGTTTCGCGGATGAAGCCCCGCAACGGCTGCCAGTGCGCTGGGACTGCGACAGTAGCGTGCCGGATGAAGTGCGTGTGATCATTGACCAATCGCTCGCCCTGCAGCCACAGCCTGCTTACCACGACGACGAAGCTCGGGAATATGCCACGGAGATCGCCGGCTGGCGCGTGCGCTGGGCAGCGACGCTCGCAGGCGCGTGCGTGAAATCGTGTGAGTGGGTGGGCTGAATCTTGGAGCTTTCATGCTTATGACTGACACTGAACTTCCCATTCGCGCCGCCACGGAAACAGCCATCGCCCATGGCATCACGCCGGACCGCTGCGACATTCTGCAAAACGGCAGCACGCTGGTGCTGCGCCTCACGGAGACCTTGGTAGCACGCGTGGTGCAGGATGTGGACGGGCCACGGCAGGGCACGGAGTGGTTTGCGCGGGAGAACGCGATCGCCCACCATCTGACAGGGAACGGTGCACCGGTGATCCCGCTGCACCCTGATCTTCCGCCGGGCCCCCATGAGCATCTGGGCTATCCGATGAATTTTTGGCAGTTCGTCACCCGCGTGGATGCCGAGCCTGATCCTCGCGAGATCGGCCGTACGCTGCGCCAATGCCACGAGATCATGCGCCGTTTTGAGGCGCCTCTTCCCAAGCTGGCGATCCTCACTGAAAGCCTCGCGATTTTGCAGGACCGTGAACTGTTTCCTGCAGCCACGCAACAGATGCTGAGGGATCACCTCACGCGCTCCATTGACGTACTCAACCGCTATCCGCATCAGGCTCTGCATGGAGATGCCCACATGGGCAACCTCATGAACACCACGCGCGGACTGCTATGGACCGATTGGGAAGACACCTTCGCCGGGCCCATCGAATGGGATGTGGCCTCCATCATCTGGAATGCGCAGATTTTGGAAGAAGACCACGCCACGGTGCAGGCGATTTGTGATGCGTATGGCGAGGCAGGCGGGAGCATTGACGCCTGCGCCTTGCAGCAAAGCCTCATCGGCCGCGCGGCGGTGATGACCGCCTGGTATCCGATCCTCTACCCGAATCCAAACGAGGAACGTCAATCGAGGCTCCAGCGACGCATCGACTGGCTTCAGACATTCACGGATGGAGCCTGCATAGCCGTGGCTTGAACTGCTTCAGCGCCGCTCCCACTTCTGCTTTTCCACCTTCATATCGATTTCCCAGCGGCCTGTTGCTGCGTTTTTCTTCATGTCATGCTGTAGAACATTGGCTCCCGTGCCGGTCAGTTGCATGCCTTTGGGATCGTCAGGAAAAGACCAGCTATGCGTTTTTTCATTGAACTTGAGCATCTGGTCAAAGCGACCGCTGGAGCCTGCTACGTAGGCAGCCTGGCCCATCAATGGACCGGCTTTAACGAGATCCAGTTCAATCCAATACAACGCCCGACGTCCAAGCAGTTCCATCTCGAAGCCGACCTCGATCAATTGCGATGCCGAACGGAAGAAGGCGGAGCCGGTTTGAATCTTCCGCTCCTTGATGGGGGCATCGACTGTGTAGCTCACGCGGCCCTCGCCGTCGGTGGTGAGGATTTTTCCCGCATTCGGAGCGCGTGAATCTTTCTCGCTGCCAATGACCATGCGCACGTTCATGCCAGAAATCGCACGGCCATCCTCATGCACAAATTGTGCTTTCACCTGAATCGGTTCAGCCGATGTCTGCTGCATAGCTCCAAAAAGGCAGGTGAGCAGACCGGTTAAGAAAGAAGAGCCGGGGAATTTCATGGGGGATTTTTGGCACGGCCTGCTGGATAAGATAGCGCAAGTTTCGGGCTCGAGTGGTTGGTGGCTGCGTTGTGTTTGACGTTTCGCGGGAAAGAACACATTTTTTGTCACCGCAGGTGCGGCGGCGACCACTGGAGGATGACATGAATACCGCAACACTCATCCCTGGAACTACAGACGACACCCAACTCGTGGAACTCAGCCTTCTGGGCGACACACGGGCCTTCGGCCGCATCGTGGAGCGGCACCAATCGCTCGTCTGCGGGCTGGCTTACAGCGCCTGCGGCAATGTGCATGTGAGCGAAGACCTTGCTCAGGAAACCTTCATCACCGCCTGGCAGCAGCTGCGCAATCTGCGTGAGAAGGGTAATTTTCGCGGCTGGCTCTGCGGCATCGCGCGTCATGTCATCCATAATTTCCTGCGTCGGCAGCAGCGCACGCCCACAGCAATGGCGACTGAGCTGGATGAGGTGATGCATCCGGCATCAGGCGAACTTTCCCCCGATGAGTGCGCGATCAATGAACAGGAAACGGCGATGCTCTGGCGCGCGCTGCAGACCCTGCCATCGAATTATCGAGAACCCATGGTGCTGTACTATCGCCAGCAGGAATCCGTGGGCGCGGTGGCGGAGTCGCTGGGACTGTCTGAAGACGCGGTGAAGCAGCGGCTGGCGCGTGGCCGTGCGATGCTGGTGGAGCACGTGGAGCGCAGGCTGGGAAACTCACTGCGCCAGACCATGCCCACCGCAGCCTTCACCTGTTGCGTGCTCGCGGCGCTGCCGCTGGCCACCACGTCTGCCTCCGCCGCCACGGCCGGGGTGGCGCTGGTCAAAGGTGGTGCGGGCGGCAAGACCTTCATTGTCTTTTTGATGAACGGAGTGCTGAGCCCGCTGCTTGCTTTTGTGGCCGCAGGCATCGGCTACAAGGTGAGCTTGGACAGCGCGCGGTCCGTGGAGGAGCAGCGGATGATCAAGAAGTTATTCTTGGTTCAGCTGGGGGGAATCCTGTTTTTCTGCGCATTCACGGTGGCGCTCATATACAACGGCCAATGGCTGGCTCTGCAGCATCCTGCAGCATACGTCACGCTGCTGACGGGGATGATCGCCGCATGTCTGCTGCTCTGTGCAGGAGGTTTGGTATGGTCTCTGAGGCAGAACCGGAGACTGGCATCTCAGGAAGCAGCGGGCAAAGAAGCACCAATTCTGTCCGTCGGAAAATGGGCCGTGCCAGTGCTCGAGTATCGCAGCAAATTGACGCTGCTGGGACTGCCCTTTGTGCACATGCGATTGGGCCGGAAACGCGGTGAGCCTGTCCGCCCCGTGAAGGCATGGTTCGCGGTGGGGGACTTTGCCATCGGTGTGATCGGGGCTTTTGGTGCCTGCACCATTGCGCCCATCAGTCTGGGGGCCTGTTCATTGGGACTGGTCTCATTGGGCGGACTGGCGACAGGCGTGGCTTGCTGGGGTGGCCTCGCCGTCGGTGTATGGGCCATTGGTGGCTGCGCCCTCGGCTGGAACGCCTACGGTGGCTGTGCCGTGGGCTGGGAGGCGGTGCAGGGCGCCTTGGTGGCCGCTCGTCATTATGCACTGGGTGATGTGGCCGTGGCGCAGCATGTGAATGATGCTGCTGCCAGGGCGGTGATGAACCAGAGTGTGTTTTTCCAGTTCACCCGGCGGGCGCTGAATTACGCGGTCCTGCTCAATATTTTCTGGTTCCTGCCGCTCGTATTGCTCTGGCGCAAATCGCGGCAAATGCAGCGCCGCTCGGGCATGGCATAGCACCAGGTCAGTTTGGTTTTACTGCCGTCAGTCCTGGCACTTTCGAAGGATCATACTTCGCACCCTTCGATACCTGGACGAGCGTCATGCGAACTTTGGTGGCAAAGAACTTTTCGGGATCAGGGCGTTTGTGAGCGTGGAGGTTGTGATCGTCTTTGATGACGAGGTGCATTTCCTTGATGCCCTGGTCCCAGAGGATGTCGTTGTTTTGCCAGAAGGTGGTCATGTCGAGGTCCTTCTCATGCACGCCGGTGGTCTTATAAACTCCGGTGCCGATGCAGCCGTAGCCGTGGTTCTGGCCCTTGTAGGGAATGTAGCAGACGCTCCATGTCGTGGGTTGATCACCCGCGGGCTTTTCAAGAACTTCAAGCCGTACATGCACAGTGCCATTGCGGTAGTCCACGGGTGCCGTCCAGTCTTTGGGGCGCGCAGCATTCAGCATGTCGCCTTTGACATAGTAGTGCGACTGATTGGGCTTCGAATTCAAAGCGTCTTCCTGGGTGAAAGTGAAGGTCACATCAAAGAGCACGAACTGATCGGCACGGGTTAGAGTTGCGCCAAGGCAGAAAAGGAAAAGTGAGATGAGGAGGATGCGGCTTTGCATGGTGAGAATCATGGTGGCGGACGTTGTGCGGTCAATGCTGGATGCGGCTTCCGATATTAATTCATGCGCTGATCGCAACAGCCTACGGAGTCAGGCCGTTTCGTTTTCATGCGCTCTCATTTGCTTGTCCTTGCGTTTTGTTCTTCCACTTTTGCGGGTGAACTGATTCACGAAAATTTCACCGCTGCCGGTCTGCCCAAGGGCTGGACGACGGGCGGACGAGCCAATTCCTGGACCGTGGTGGAAGGCGCATTGCAAGGCGTTTGCGCGAAGGAGGATGATCACGGACCTGCGGTTTTCGCGCCTCTGGCAGGGCGTGACCTTGCCGTGAGCTGCAAGGTGAAGCTCGATGAAAAGGGCAACTGCCTGATGCTCATCGATGGTGAATCCGCCTTCGGTGGCTCCGCGCATCTGCTGCGCGTATCCATCTATGGCAACACCCTGGCCCTCGCCCAGGATCGCGGCACGCCGGAGTCGCATATTCAGCAGGGCAAATTGCGCGCCGCACTTGCAAAGAGAGGGAAAAAAGCTCCACCGCCCACGGCGGAGCAGCTGGCCGACCCGCAATTCTACCGCACCGAAAGACTGGCCAGCATACCGCTGCAAGCGCAGCCGGGGACTTGGATCAAACTGGATGTGTCCTTGAAAGGCAACGACGTGACGGTGGTGGTGAATGACACGCAGAAGCTTTCAGCACAGGGCACGGTGTTTGATGTAGCGAAGTCGCGCCTGGTGTTTCTCATCGGTCAGGGGAAGAAACTGCAGATTGATGATGTGCGAGTCAGCACGCCTTGAGCGGCAGCAAAACAAAGCGGCGCAGGATGTATGATCCTGCGCCGCTGCGGAATGAAGTTAGAAAGTGACGGTTACTTCTTCGTCGTGGGCTTGAAGTTTTTGACGAACTCCAGGCATTTGGTCACGTCAGGCAGGCTGGTCTCCCAGTCTTTTTCCCATTCGACATCCAGCGGGCCCATGAAGCCCTGCTCGGCATAGAGGTTCAGCACAGCAGGGATGTCAGACTGGCCTGTGCCCCAGACCATGTCCTTGGCTTCACGCACGCCGAAGGCGTCGAGGTCTTTGACGTGGCTGTCAAAGATGCGGCCTTTGAGAATCTTGATGGCGTCGGTGGGTTTCACGCCGGAACGCACCCAGTGGCCGATGTCAGCACAGGAGCCCATGCGAGCATCGCGGTCCTTCACCAGGCTGAGCACATACTCGGGGTCCCAGTAGCGATAGCTGCGATCAAGCGGCTTCTTGGGGTGGTTGTGGATTCCCATCTTGATGTCGTATTCCTTCACCAGTTTTTCGATGAGGTCGAAGGCGTCATCGGCTGGTTCGCTGACGACCAGGCCGACACCCATGTCCTTGCAGAAGTCGAAAATCTTGCGGCATTCCTCTTCGTTGTTCGGCAGGCGTACCACGCCATAGCCCACGGGTGTGAGACCCAGTTCCTTGAGCTTGGCCTTCACTGGAACACGCTGCTCCGCCGTGGTGTTGTGATCGAACTTGGACTTCGGATCGGCCTTGGAAAGCAGATGGCCGGGGAAAAATTCCACCGTCTTGCCACCGGCGGCGGCGATTTTTTCGAGAGCCGTCATCAAGTCAAACGACTTGAAGGTGTAAGCCTGGCAGCCAGCATAAAACTGTCCTACTTTGGCGCTTTCGGGCAGGGTTTGTCCAGCCAAAGCCAGGGAGGCCGTGCCGAGGAGAATGGAGAGGAGTGTCTGTCGAATCATGGGGAAGTTTGAACGGCAGGCGTGCGCACTTCTTGCAAGCTTGGATGGAAGCGGGATTCCGAGAATCGAAGCAAATCAAGTTCAGCTCCTCTCAAGATTCGGCCTTTTATCCAAGGAGTTTGCTTGCGAGACGGTGCGCCGAGTACATTTTCCCGATTATGAAGCTTCTTAAGCCCGCCTTGATCATCGCCGTGTTTGTCTGTGGTTTGTGTGCTGGGGCTTCAACTGCCGCAGATGTGAAGGGCGGCAAGGACCATCCGCTGCTCAAGCGCTACGAAGGCTCCACGCTGGTAGCGTATGAGCAGAAGAACTACGACGCACTGAAGATGGCGCTGGAGTGCATCGTCTTTGATTATGGTGAAGGAAAGATGAAGCCCTTCAAAAAAGTGGAGGTCGAAGGCCGCAAGACCACGCTGTTTTATAATTTGCCTGCAGGCATCGGCACACTGGAAGGCGTGCGACAGTATGAAAATGAACTGAAGGAAAAAGGATTCGAGATGCTCTTCAGTGCCTCGGGCGAGGAGATCGAGAAAAACAAAGGCAACAATCTGGCGATGGAAGTCTATGGCATGACGCCGGAGAACACGAACCAGGATCATCCGCAGATCATGGCCATGCAGGGGCCCGACAAGACGAAGTCGCACTACCTTGCCACCCGCCTCTCACGTCCTGAAGGGGATGTGTTCTGCTCCGTCTGGTCATTTGAAGCTTCATGGACCGCGGCCTCGCTGAAGGTTCCTGAGAAGAGCACCCTTGTGCGTGTGGACATCTGCGAAGTGAAACCGATGGAGCAGAAGATGGTGCTGGTAAAGGCGGCAGAAATGGCCAGTCAGATTGCCCTCAATGGCAAAGTGGCGCTTTACGGCATCCAGTTTGACACCGACAAAGCCACCATCCGCCCGGACTCCGAAGCCACGCTGGCGGAGATCGCCAAACTGCTGCAGGAAAAGGCGGACCTGCGCGTGCTCGTCGTCGGCCACACGGATACGGAAGGCAGCTTTGAGTACAATCGCAGCCTGTCACAAAAGCGCGCTGATTCCGTGGTGGCAAATCTGGCGGGAAAAGGCATTTCCAAAGAGCGGCTGTTTCCGGTGGGCATTTCCTTCGCTTCTCCTGTGGCGACGAATGCCACCGAGGAAGGCCGTGCGAAGAACCGCCGAGTCGAACTCGTGGACATGGGCGCGGCGAAGGCCAAGTGATCCGGCTGCTGTTGCTATCGGAGCGCCACGAAGTCGCCCTCAAACAGCACGCAGATTTGCTCTGCGTGGACGACCTGCACCTGGAGTTTGAGATGCGCTTTGCCGGTGCTTTGAAAGACTGATTTGAACGCTGCCAGTGCGGTATCATCCGGTCTTGTGCACACGGCACGGAGCATGCCTGCTACCGGGCGTTTGTAGCGGATGTTGCTTTCGCGGATCACGATGTGTGCATTGCGGTCGCCCAGTTGCAGCCAGAGCATGGCGTAGCCGGTCAGGGTGGTCAGTGCACTGAGGCTGCCGCCGAAGGCGGTGCCGAGATGATTGTGATTGGGCTCCAGCGGTGCCGTCACCACGAGCTGTGTGTCGTCGTAGCTTTCAATTTTCACACCCATGGCTTGCGTGAGCGGGATCTGCTCATGCAGGAAGCGTTCGGTGTCACGCAGAAGGTCGTCGTTCATGGATGCGGAACTGTGGGGATGCTGCGCGAATTCGCAACGATCTTCGCGATAGGCCGGTGCTTTCAGATCGTTCTCACCCCACTCAATCACCATGAAATCTCTCTCGCGCCTCTTTGCCGTCGCCCTTTGCCTGGGCCTGCCCGCCAGCCTGCTGGCCGAGCTCACGCTGCCACACTTTTTCAGCGATCACATGGTGCTGCAGCGCGAGCGAGAGGTGGCGATCTGGGGCACAGCGACATCGAAATCCGAGGTGACGGTGAGTTTTAAAGGCAAGGCCGCCACTGCCACGGCCGATGACCAAGGTCATTGGCATGCAGCAATCCCGACAGGCGCAGCCGACGCGACGGGCGCGGAACTGACGGTCAAAGCAGGTGCCGACAGTGCAACGATCAAGGATGTGCTCGTCGGCGAGGTATGGCTCGCTTCGGGGCAATCAAACATGTTTTACACCATGAACCGTTCGCCTGCCTACGCGGAGCTGATGACCAAGGCCAGCCACCCGGGCCTGCGCATGTTCAATGCACCTCTGGTGACTGCAGAAAAGCCGCAGGCCGACATCGCAGGCGAGTGGTCGTTGTGCACTCCGGAAACGGTGCCGGGTTTCTCGGCGGTCGCGTTTTTCTTCGCGCTGAAACTGCATCAGGAGCTCGGCATGCCTGTCGGCGTGCTTAAAACGTGCTGGGGTGGCAAGCCGGTGGAGACCTTCACCAGCCGCGAGGCGCTGAACACGCTGCCGGGAACGAAGGAGATGGTGGACAAATTGATGTCTGAGGCCGCCGCTTATGATCCCGTCAAAGCCAAGGCGAACTACGAAACACAGTTGGAAAAATGGAAGACCACGATGGCTGCGGCGAAGGGCAAATCTGCCGAGGAGCGCAAGCGACTTCCCAAGAAGCCCTCCGAGCCCAAGCCGCCTCTGGAGACGGAAGGAAAACCGGGGGTGCTGTTCAATGCGATGATCCATCCCTTCGCCGGATACACCATGCGCGGGGCGGTCTGGTACCAGGGGGAAGGCAATGCCAAAGCCGGCGCGGTGCCGTATGACCAGACGCTGCCACTGATGATCCGCGACTGGCGCAAGCGCTGGGGCGATGAATTCTCCTTCTACTTTGTGCAGCTGGCCAACTTCCACGCGTCATCCACAGTGCCGGGTACGCCGGATCCCTGGGCGCTGCTGCAAGACCGCATGCGCCATATCTTGGAAAGCACGCCCAAAACCGGCATGGCCGTCATCAATGATGTGGGTGAGGCAAGCGACATTCATCCGAAGGATAAAATGACACCGGGTTACCGGCTTGCACGCTGGGCGCTGGCAAAAGACTACGGGCGCGATCTGTTGTACAGCAGTCCGCTTTTCAAATCGAGTGAAGTCAAAGATGGAGCTGTTCGTGTGACCTTTGATCATGCTGGCAAAGGATTGAAATCACGTGATGGAACCACCCTGAAGCGTTTCGAAATTGCCGGCGCAGATCGTGTCTGGCATTGGGCGGATGCGAAAATCG
>NZ_JBIPNG010000533.1:0-4233 GCF_044373815.1 Prosthecobacter sp.
ATAGCGCGAAACAGGTACCATGCAATACCCCTAAAGCATCCCCGAGTGGATGCACTCAAGATTTTCATGCACCAAGCATGTCACACTCGGGATACAACCCACACGGCATTCCACTCCCCAGCGCGTCAGGAACCCACGCTTTCGCCGGAGCTTTCGAAGCATTACGAAAAGGCGCCAAACTAGCAAATACAACTAAGTATTAGTGTAATGCAAGACCATTGCCCCTAATGTCCATGGTTCTCTCACCATCACGGCACATCATACGTGCTCAGAGCCGCAACGTCGAAGCGTGGCATGCCTGCTTCATCGGCGATCTCGTTGAGGGCTTCGACTTCGGCGGTGCTGAAGAGGAGGCCGCCGGCTTTGGCGGTGTGGGCGGCGTTTTGGGCTTCGGGCTGGCCGGGGAGCATGCAGGCTTCGTTGCCGTGGCCGAGGATGTCATCGATCACGGCTTTGATGTTCTCGTTGAAGTTGCGGCCGTTGGAGAAGAGGCCGGTGCTGATGGCATCGGGGTGGATGACCTGAAAGTAGAAGCTGCTGGTGCGCTTTTCACCGGCTGGGAAGGGCTTCCCTTTAATGTCGGGATGGGCACCGCCGCCTCGCAGGGTGGGCAGGCCGCCGCCGATCATGCCGCCCATGACTTCGATAAGGAGGGAGAGGCCGTAGCCTTTGTGTGCGCCAAAGGGCAGCAGCCAGGCGGCTTCATTGGCATCGGTGGTGGGTTTGCCAGCGGCATCCACGGCAGCGCCAGGAGGAAGGGGCTTGCCTTCGCGCTTGAGCTGCTGCACGCGGCCCATGGCGACGGTGGAGGTGGCCCAGTCGATAACGATGGGGAAGCCGCAGGCGTCCTGCGTGGGGAGGCCCCATGAGTGGGGGTTCGTGCCCAGCACTGGGAACTTGCCGCCGAAGGGGACGACCTCGCCAAGGGTGGAGGTGCAGTTCGTGTAGGCGATGTAGCCTTTCTTGGCTGCGTCCATGACGTAGCCGCCGCCCCAGAGGTAATGGAAAGCGTTGTCCACGCTGACCTGGCCGATGCCGTATTTGTCGGCCATTTCCATGCAGCGCTCCATGGCGCTGAAGGCGACGCTCTGGCCGAGCTTGAGCTTGCCGTCCCAGGCTTCGCTGGCGGCGAAGGGCTTCTTTATGACTTCGATCTCCGCGCCAGGCTTGCAGCCGCCGGTGGCGCTGCCGAAGAGGTGATCGAGATGCAGGGCCTTGATGGCGTTGTGGGTGCGAATGCCATGAGCAGAGGCCATTTCGCAAAACCGTGCGCCGTCATCGGCCTCCGCCTGAGTGTAGCCGCGATGCTTGTAGGCGGCGCGAACGAGATCGTTGTGGGCTTCAGTGGGGACGATGTGGTACGTGGTGGGCATGGTTGGCGGATATTGGAGCATCCGCCCGGACACGCAAGAAGCAGAAATAAAGAAGGCTCCGCTCTTGCGAGCGGAGCCTCCGGAAGTCAGGGCTGAGCCAGCCTTATTTGGCGACAGGCTTGAAGACGTCGTGGCAGGCCTTGCAGTTGTTGGCCTTCTTGAATTCGCTGATGCCGACGGCGTCCTTGGCTTTCACCTTCTGAAGAGCGCCGACCAAGGCCTTGCACTTTTCCACCCAGGCGGCCTTCTCGCCACGTGGCGGTGTGGCGGCGCAGATGGCCTGCACGCATTTGATCAGGGAGTCGAGTTCGGCGTCGGTGGCTTCGCCTTTGCCTACCTTCTTGGCGACGGCGTCTTCGGGTTTCCAATTCTTCTTCATCGCGCCTTTGATGAGATCGTCTGCCGAGGCGGTGCTGAGGCTGATGGCAAGGCAGAGGAGGGAGAGTGCTGTTTTCTTCATGTGGTGTCTGACGTGTTTTATGATGTGATGTATTTGGACGAGAAGCCGCAGCGCGCACGGCATTGGAAAAACGCATTCCAAGCAGTTCTTTTACCAAGAACCGAGGGCAATATTTCCAATTCAACTTTTTTAATTCAGCCACGCGCTTTGAGTCAATGCTGGAATCGCAAGTGGTGCAGGAATAAATCAGTCATCGTGACGTGGCTTGCAGTTGCCCATGAGACTCCATCTCATAAAGCAATGATGCGCGCGTGATCCGGTGGTTTTGGCATCACTCCGGGCTTTAGCTATGGACTGTGCATGGAGTCCTGCATGACCCAGCGCCACTGGCCATCTCCTGCCTTTTGTCCATACATTCTTCTTTAAAACTCGGCGCGAGATTGGTGGTTTGACTGCGTTTTACGCCGCCTCCTGCCCATGAAACACCTTCTTCTCCCTCTCCTGATGCTTGGCGGCATGGCCGCTGCCGCAGACACCGAACTACTGATCCAGTTGGGTCTCAATGACAAAGAAACCACGGTGTGGGATGGCTCCATCACGGTGACACCGGGAGAGGTGCAGGAAGTCAGCGGCTACCGTTTTGAGCAGCGGGACACGATCAAGGGCAAGGATGCGTGGCAGGCCAGCAGCCGCACGCCTGTGGGCGCAAATGCGAAGGCGCGGGGGAACAATCCGAAGAAGATCGGCGCGATGGCCAGGCAACTCGGCCCCATTTTTGAAAACGGGGTGTTTGTGAAGCTGAAGGACGTCACGCCGGAGAGCAGCGTGGAGGTGACCACCGCGCAGGGCAAGATCTCCTTCAAGCTGGCGGATGTGAAACCCGGCGAGGCGCTGGATCTGCTGGAGGGCCGCGTGGCAGTGCAGCAGACGGCCTTCAACCTGCGCAAGATGTCGCCGGAGCGCACGGAAGATGACTTCCCTGCCCTGGCCGTGGGTGCCACTGGCCATGCCTACCTGGTGTATCAGAGCTTCACGCCGGGTCTTGACCGAGATGAGCGAGCGAAGCGCTTGGAGAAGGAGCCGGAAGATTTTGCCTACCTAGGACAGCCCGCGGGCGGTGATCAACTCTGGCTGCATGTGCGCCAAACCAACAAGTGGGAGGACGAGCGCATCGCCGTCACGGAAACCGGCAAGGACATCTACAAGTCTGCGGTGTCGATGGATGGCAAAGGCGGCGCATGGATCGTGTGGAGCGAGCGCGTGGATGGGAACTTTGAGATCTTCACGCGTCACTTCAGCGATGGCAAACTTGGCGCAGTGGAAAACCTCTCGAACTCTCCCGGCAATGATCTGTGCCCTGTGATCGCGCATTCGACGAAGAACACTGTGCTGGTGGCGTGGATGGCGGCGCATGAGGGCAAGTTTGAGATCCGCACGCGCACGCATGCCGCCGATGCCTGGGCACCCACGCAGACGGTTTCCAAAAGCAGCGGCAACTGCTGGAATCCATCCCTCAGCACTGATCCACGCGCCGAGGGTGGCAGCGGGCAGTTTGCGCTGGCCTGGGATACTTATGAGAAGGGCGATTATGACATCTGGCTTGCCATTTTTGGAGCCGATGGCAAGGACCCTTTCAAGTCCATGCCGGTGGCGAACACCGCGCAGTATGAAGCGCGTGCGTCCGTGGCGTATGATCATCAGGGCAGCGTGTGGGTGGCCTATGAAAAGAGCGGTGCGACCTGGGGCAAGGACTGGGGTGCGTATGACAGCAATGACGGCATCGGCTTGTATCGCAGTCGTGAAATCGGCATCGCCGTGTGGGATGGGAGGGCGTGGCAGGAACCGCAGGGAAACATCGCCGAGGCGCTGCCCGGAGCGGTGGCCGCGAGAGCGCGCGGCAAGGGCAAAGGCAAAGGTCGCGGCGCGGATGTGACCGCCGCTGCACCACCGAAATCACCTGAAGTGCCGGATGGCCTCGCCTTTGAGCAGCCCGCCGCGCGCAAAGGTGCGCCGGGTGCGCATGCGGAGGCCACAGGCCCGCAGACTTACAACAACCTGGGCCGCATCATCTGCGATGCCGAAGGGCGCATCTGGCTCATCGCGCGCACACGCTTGAACAGTTTCCGCAGCCCGCTGGGCAGCGCCTGGGGCAGCGTGGCGGCGTATCTCGACGGTGCCGAGTGGGTAGGCCCCATCACCATTCCGCACAGTGACAATCTGATGTACAATCTCCCTGCTCTCGCGGCCGGACCGAAGAATCTCTTCATCGCTCATAGCAGCGACCACCGCATGGACCGCATGAACGAGTTCAACCGCGCCAGGAACCCGGGTGGCAAAGGTGGCAATGCCGCGCTGGACGCAACCAAGGACCCTTTTGACAACGATGTCTATTTCAGTCGCCTGAGCAGCGCGGGTCCGGTGAAGGCCGCAGCGCTCAAGCCCATCACGGAAGCGCCGCAG
>NZ_JBIPNG010000135.1:0-14302 GCF_044373815.1 Prosthecobacter sp.
GTTCTTCCTCATGCAGATGTTTGGGGTGACGATCAACCTGATCACGCTCTTCGCGCTGGTGCTGGCGATCGGCATCGTGGTGGACGACCCCATCGTGGTGGTGGAGGCCGTGCATGCGAAAATGCACGGGACGAACATCACCCCCTACAAAGCGACGCAGATGGTGCTGCATGAAATCGCCGGCGCCGTTATCGCGATCACGCTGGTGATGACTGCGGTGTTCGTGCCAGTGACGTTCATGACCGGCCCGGTGGGGGTCTTTTACCGGCAGTTCTCGATCACCATGGCGGTGGCCATCGTGCTCTCCGGCGTCATGGCGCTCACGCTGACGCCCGTGCTGTGCGCGATGATCCTGAAAAAGTCCGAGCATGGGCACGACAACGAACACGGCCACAAGCGCAAATGGCGCGGGCCGATTGCGTGGCTGCTGCACATCTTCAACATCGTCTTTGAAAAGGTGACGGACATTTATGTCGCCATCCTCAGAAAGATCGTCCACCGGCGGCTGCTGACGTTCTCAGTGCTGGGGATGGCCGGTGCAGCGATCTACTTCATCAACGAAAAACTGCCCGCAGGCTTCATTCCAGCGGAGGACCAGGGAATGATCTACGCGATTCTGCAGACGCCTCCTGGATCGACCTTGGAACGCACCTCAGCGAAGTCCACCGAGCTGCAGAAGCTCGCCAAGACCATTGAAGGGGTCGACTCCGTGTCATCGCTGGCGGGCTACGAAGTGCTGACGGAGGGCCGCGGATCGAACGCCGGCACGTGTCTGATCAATCTGGAAAACTGGGATGAGCGCAAACTGACCGCACCTCAGATCATCGCGGAACTGGAAGAGAAATGCAAAGCCATCTCGGGTGTCACGATCGAGTTCTACGAGCCTCCAGCGGTTCCCGGCTACGGTGCAGCGGGTGGTTTCTCGCTCCGACTGCTGGACAAGACCAACACGGGTGACTACGACAAGCTGCAGGTGGTGAACGATGAGTTCATGACGGCGCTCGGGAAGCGCAAAGAACTCCGCGGCCTCTTCACTTTCTTCAGCGCCAACTATCCCCAGATCGAGCTCGTCATTGACAACAAAGTGGCGATGCAAAAGGGGGTCTCGATTGGCAAGGCGATGGACAACCTTTCCGTCATGATCGGCAGTACGTACGAACAGGGCTTCATCAAGTTTGGCCAGTTCTTCAAGCTGTATGTGCAGGCACATCCGGACTACCGGAAGCTGCCGAAGGATCTCAAGGACATGTATGTGGCCAATGAAAAGGGCGAGATGGTGCCGTATTCGGCATTCATGAGCCTGAAGCCGAAGCTGGGCTTGAATGAAATCACCCGTTACAACGCCTACCCGGCACCGTCCATCCAGGGTGCGCCGGCCGCAGGTTTCAGCAGCGGTGATGCCATCAAAGCGATCCAGGACGTGGCGAAGAAGACCCTGCCGCGAGGCTTTGACATCGGCTGGGCCGGGCTCTCGTTTGACGAGGTGGGACGAGGCAATGAGGCGATGTATATTTTCATCGTGGTGCTGCTGTTCGTTTACATGGTGCTGGTCGGGCAGTACGAGAGCTTCACACTGCCGCTGGCCGTGATCCTCTCCCTGCCAGTGGGTGTCATGGGGTCCTTTGCGCTGCTTAAGACGATGGGACTGGACAACGACATTTATGCGCAGGTGGGCATCATCATGCTGGTGGGCCTGCTGGGCAAGAACGCCATTCTGATCGTCGAATTCGCCTCCCAACGGCATCATGAAGGGCTTTCCATCCTTGAGTCGGCCATTGAAGGCGCCAAGGTGCGCTTCCGTCCGATTTTGATGACATCCTTCGCCTTCATCGCGGGGATGATCCCCCTGCTGCGGGCCTCGGGAGCGGGCGCAATCGCCAACAAGACGATTGGTGCCTCAGCGGCTGGCGGGATGCTTTTAGGAACGGTGATCGGTCTGCTTGTCGTTCCCGGACTTTATTATATCTTCGGCACGATCGCAGCCCGTGGAAAGCTTCTCCCAGATGAAGACGATACACCGCTGAGCGAACTCGGAGAGTACGGCCATCATGAACATGCAAAACCTGAAGAACAAGCTCCTAGCATTTAATTTCGTTTGTCTAATCGTCATGGTGCAGGGGTGCTCTTCGGTGCTCCGTCGTGACCCTTTGCCATCGAGTGATCCGCCGCTGCCTGCCAACTTTCCGGACACGGCGGGAACGAAGAACTCCGCCGTGATCGGATGGAAGGAGTACTTCAAGGATCCAAACCTGACCTCCCTGATTGGCACTGCTTTGCAGAACAATCAGGAACTGAACATCCTGCTGCAGGAAATCGAGGCGTCGAAGTCCGAAGTGCGCGCGCGCAAAGGCGCCATTCTCCCCTTTGTGACCGCAGGCACGACCGCCGGTCTGGACAAAGTGGGCAGGCATACGGCCGCCGGAGCTGCGGAAGACAATCCCGCCAATGAAATTGCAGATGGAACAGTCATTCCAACCAACATGCCCAACTTCGGCTTCTCTGCCGACTTTGACTGGGAAGTGGACATCTGGAGGAAGCTGCGCAACGAGCGGGATGCCGCGATCCTGCGCTACCTGGGCACCCAGGAAGGGCGGAACTTCATGATCACGAACATCGTCTCCGAGATCGCCCAGACCTACTATGAACTGGTGGCGTTTGACAACCAGCTGACGACCCTGAAGCGGATGATTGAGATTCAAAAGAATGCGCTCGAGACGGTGAGGCTGCAGAAAGCGAACGCCCGGGTCACGGAGCTTGCCGTGCGCCGATTTGAGGCGGAAGTGCTCAAGAACCAAAGCCATCAGTTCCAAGTTCAGCAGCAGATCACGGTGGCTGAAAACAAGCTCAACTATCTGGTGGGTCGCTACCCCCAGCACGTGACGCGGAAGTCTGAGGGCTTCGAGCAACTGATGCTTGGCCGCATCAACACCGGACTGCCGGTCGAATTGCTGCGGAACCGTCCGGACGTGCGGCGCGCGGAGCTGGAACTGGCGGCGACCGGGCTGGATGTGAAGGCTGCGGCGGCGAGATTCTACCCTTCCCTCAGTCTCAAAGGAGCCTTGGGATTGCAGTCCTTCTCACTGGAGTCCGCGTTTACCACCCCGGCTTCGCTGGTTTATGGTATTGCCGGTAACGTGATGGCACCGTTGATCAACCGGAGTGCGATCAAGGCAGCGTTCCTCGGCGCGAGCGCCCGCCAGATTGCGGCGATCTACACCTACCAGCAGACGGTGCTGAAAGCCTACGTCGAAACGGTGAACCAACTCGCGCAGATCAAAAACTACGGTCGGAGCTACGATCTCAAGGCCCAGCAGGTGGCGGCTCTGAACGACTCCATCAACATCGCCGGCCAGCTCTTCTTCAACGCCCGTGCGGAATACACTGAAGTGCTGCTGACCCAGCGTGATGCACTTGAGTCGAAGATTGATCTGATCGAGCTGAAGCAGGAGCAGCTGAATGCTTTTGTGAAGGCTTACAAGGCTCTCGGCGGCGGTTACAACCGCGCGGCTGGCGGCTCGGGCAACTCCACCAAGATGGCGGCGCCTAAAGTGGTGGGTGAATTGAAAGGTGGCAGCTAGGCTGGTGCTGCTTTGACCAGCGCTTCGTCATTGGCACCGCCCATTTAAACACGCAAAGGCTCTTGTTTTGCCGGACAGGATGGCTTTGGTCGTGGCCCACCATGAAACCACGCCTTCTACTTGCCGCACTCGCCCTGGCCATCTCGATTCCTGCTTTCGCTGATGACTTCGTGTCACTCTTTGACGGTAAAACACTCACGGGCTGGAAGAACCCGTATGAGTGGGGCCAGATCGACATTGTGGACGGGGAAATTCATCTCACGGGAGAAAAGAAGTTCTTCGTGGTGACGGAGAAGACCTACGGTGACTTCATCTTTGAAGGCGACATTCTGCTGCCTGCAGGCCAGGCGAACAGCGGGTTCATGTTCCGGGCACATGTGGAGAAGAACAAGGTCTTCGGTTATCAGGCGGAAGTGGATGGGGATGCGAACCGCAAGTGGAGCGGTGGCTTGTATGATGAAGGGCGGCGCATGTGGTTTGCGAGTCCGATCAAGGGCAACAAGGAAAGCGAAGCCGCCTTCCGCGCCCGTGCCGGTGATGCCTTCAAGCGCAATGACTGGAACAACTACCGCATTGAATGCCGTGGGAAGAGCCTGAAGATTTTCGTGAACGGGGTGCTGACCACGGATGTGGAGGACGACAAGGATGCGAGAGGCGTGATCGCCATTCAGCATCATGGTGAGAAGGGGCAGACGTACAAGTTTCGTAATCTGCGGATTCAGGAGCTGAAGTAGGGGGAGGCAAAAGGGACGAATGCGATGAGCACGCCTGCCCGTCGTGCCCCGGCCCCTGCTTCACCTACCTAGGCGGTGATTGAAAACCTAATTTATCACAGGTTCTGCTCATCAGGAGTGTGGCGGTGTTTTGTGCCACCGCTACGCGGTTCCACGGAATTTGAGAGGAATGGGTGATGAGGTTCCGTGGGTTGGCACCACGGCTACGGTTGTGCCAGCCCTCCGGGCTTTCGGAGGGAGAGAGTGTGTGGACTGCTGGGAGGTGCGAGATATGATGGGAGAGCTGTGCTCATCTCGCGGAGCGAGATGGCTACTTTTCAAACGGCGCTTATAGAGTACTCAGACGTTTGGGAAGGCTGCGCAGCTTAGATCTATGGCGGGAGGAAGTGCGAAGTGGTAAGGTTGCAAAAATTCGTCTGGCGTGACTCGAGGGCCAACATGCGTGCGGTGACGCTGGCCGACGGGCAAGAGTGCCCATCGTACTTTCGAGCAGCTTCTTCGTCGGAATGGTCCCCTCTTGTTTTGCGAGGCTCTATCAGCATGGAGAGCTACAGGCCCATCATCGCGTCCAGCACGCGGCGGCAAAGCTCGGAGACGGTTTTGCCATCTGTGTAGTGATTGACCATGAGGGCGTAGCTGTATTCCTCGCCTGATTTGGTTTTGGCGTAGCCGGTGTAGGTGCGGATGCCGGACATGGCACCGATCTTCCAGGTGAGCCCGTTTTCGGAGAGCAGCGAGGCTTTGTATGCGATCCCCTGCGGGCCGGTGCCTGCGACGAACTGGAGGCGGGCGAGATCGAGCGGACGAATGAAGTCGGCGCGGGAGAGGCCGCTGCCGTCTTCCATGCGGAGGCCGGCGAATTCGAGGCCGCGGGTTTTCCAGTGTTCGCGGATGACTTCAGCGGATGGTTTGCCAGCCTTCAGGCCGAGCATGCGGAAAACGCATTCCGTTTCCTGGTTGTCGGAGACTTTGTGGATGCTTTTGATGATGTCGAGCAGCGGCGGGGAGTCGTGTTTGATAAGTGAATGACTGGGGGAGGCTGGGGCGATGCTGGTGGCTACTCCACTGCCACTGCTTTTGGCAGTACCACTGCCACTGCCACTTTTTTTGGCGGGACCAGCGCCAGTGCCTGGGCTGCCCACCTGAATGCCAGCTGCCTGCAGGGCGGCGCGGAAATGGTGTGCGGCAAAACGTGCGGGATCTGGCACGGCACCCCGGGCCTGAAATTTTGTGGCTCCCAGAGGGACGGTGCCGCGCAAGTGGATGGCGTTGGTGTTTTCGCCACCGTGAATCATGACGCCATCGCCGGAATCGGCAGGGCCCGTGGTCACTTCATTCTTCCAGATTGCGCCGGGGACTTCGAGATTGATGCCGAGCAGTTGGGCGGGAGAACCCACCTCGGGCCCTGCCTGAAACATCACGATGTAGCGGTTGTGATTGAGATTCAGCCCTGCGACGCCGCTGCCGTAGCCGTTGCCGATGTCGCCCCAATTCCAAAAGTCGCCGTAGAGGCTGCCGCTGAAGAAGCTGGGGTCGACACGAATGCCGCCGGTGATGCGAAGGAGGCCGCGCTGCTTCAAATCGGCGGCCCAGGCTTTCAAATCGTCGAGCTTCAGCATGGGATCGCCGCCGCCGACGATGACGAGATCGCCTCTGATAACGCCCTCCTGGATGGGTGCGGTGGATTTGAGTTCGGTGGTGAAATGGAAGTCCGGCCCAAGGATTTCCAATGCGGTGGCGGTGGTGAGGGTTTTGAAACTGGAGGCCGGAATGAGGGCCGTCCCGGCGTTTTCATCCATGGTGACCACGCCTTTGCTGTCGATGAGGCAGAAGCCAATGGCGGTGCCGGTGAGAACCGGATTTGCGCGGGCTTCCTGCAGCAACTTGGCGACGGCATTGAGAGGGGCGGGAGGGGCTTCTTGGGGCGGACTTTTTTCTGCTGGTGTGGTGACAGGGACCGGGACGGAAGGGACGATGGCTGGAGGCTCCACCTGAGCAGGCAGGGGGGCGGAGGTCACTGAAGGTGCCGCGTGAGAGCCGGCATCGCGCCGCAGAAGGAGCGAAGCAGCCAGCGCCGAGGCGAGCAGAAGGATGACGATGTTTTTTAACATGCGCTGAGTGTAACCTGAAACGCGGCAGCGCCAAGCGAGGCGCTGGGAAATGGAGGATGGGAAGATGGTGCATTGTTTCGCGCCTGTTCTTCACTTGCCGGATCACCTGAGGGGACTAACATCGCCTCCATGTTTGAACTGGCCCCTGAAAAATGGACGATGCAGGGAATCCTGTGGGGTTTTTTTGTTTTTGGCGGGCTGATTGCCGGTGCCGGGCTGATATGGACCGCCAACACGGCAAGGTTTCTTTACAGCTCTGAAAAAACCACGGGCGTGATTGTTGATGTGGTCGGCATTCTGAGCAAGCGGAGCCCGAGTGAATCGCCGCAGGCGAAGCAGGTGATCAGCTATTACCCGGTGGTGGAGTTTCGTGATGCGCGGGGAAGCTTGCACAAGGCCCAATCATCGAGGGCGGCGCGGTCCGATCATTTTAAGCGTGGTGATGAGGTCGGCGTTTATTACGATGCCCAAGATCCCGCAGAGATGTTCATTGAAAACACGTGGATGCTGTGGTTTTCCCCAGGAGTGATTTTGGGCAGCGGACTGATCTGGATGCTCGCTGTGGGTGGCATGATGATATTGAGCAAACGATTTGATGCGAGCTTTGCCCAGAGCAAAGCGCGGTTTTACAGCCAGGTGGCCGCCTCAGACCCAGAGAAACCCGGCAACGATTCTTCCCACCGATGAAACCTGAAAAAGTGAAGTTTATGCTGATGGCCGCCGACATGAAGCGGGCGGTGGCGTTTTACCGCGATGTGATCGGCCTGGAGGAGATCTTTGTGAGCGATTTTTGGACGGAGCTGCGGTTTGGGGATGCGATCATCGCGCTGCATGGCGGGCATGACGGCTCGCGGAATCCGACGGGGCTTAGCTTTCAGTATGAGGACGTGCTGGTGATGGCGGAGAAGATTGCCAGTGCGGGGGCGAAGATTTTGCAGTCGCCGCAGCAGCGTGAGGGGGAGCCGATTTTGCTGGGGGTTTTTCGGGATGCGGAGGGGAATGAGGTGTTTATGACGCAGTATGTGGGGTGAAGAAAAGAATCGGGGGCGAGACCCCGACGCCTTTGGGGCTGAATTCGGCGTTCGCTGTGGTTCCCGGCGTTGCATGGGGCGGCGGGTGCGTATTATATCCGCCCCCCACTTATGCTGACGTCCTTCATCCCCACGCTTGATGCCCTCCCGGCGCGTAAAACGCCGCTGATGGAGCGGTTTGCGGCGCTGCTGGAGCCGAAGGGTCCGGCGCAGATCGAGGCGATGGCAAAGGAGTCGCGGATGATCACGCGGCGGAATTTTGGGCGGACGATGAGGCTGTTTGCACCGCTGTATGTGTCCAATGAGTGCGTGAACAACTGCAGCTACTGCGGATTTTCACGCGACAACAACTCGATCCTGCGTGTGACCCTAACGATCGAGCAGGTGGTGACGGAGGCGAAGCACTTGGTGGCGCAGGGGTTTCGGAACATCCTGCTGGTGGCGGGAGAGCATCCCAAATTCGTGAGCGATGGCTACCTGGAGGAATGCATCCGGGCGATTCGTGAGTTTGTGCCGACGATCGGCATCGAGGTCGGGCCGATGGAGGCGCCGGAGTATGAGCGCATGGTCAAGGCGGGCGCGGAGGGCCTGGTGGTATATCAGGAGACGTATGACCGTGAGATTTACAAAGACATGCACACGGCGGGGCCGAAGAAGGACTTTGACTGGCGGCTGGCCTGCCCCGAGCGTGGCTATGCGGGGGGATTTCGCCGCATCGGGATTGGCGCGCTGTTTGGCCTGAGTGACTGGCGGCTGGAAGCGCTGCGGCTGGCGGCGCATTTGGAGCATCTTTACAAGCACTGCTGGAAAGCGAGCTTCACGGTGGCGTTTCCACGGCTGCGGCCGGCGGCGGGTGGCTTCACGCCGATGACGGATTTTCCGGACTGGGCGCTGGTGCAGACGATCTGCGCCTACCGCATCATCTTCCCGGAAGTGGGGATCATTTTGAGCACGCGTGAGTCTGCGCCGCTGCGGGATGCGCTGGCACCGCTGGGGATCACGGTGATGAGCGCGGGGAGCCATACGGAGCCGGGTGGCTACACGGGGGCTGGGAATGATGACTTGCACCTGACGGTGCGTGGCAAGCGCGTGGAAGTGGAGACGAAGGCGGAGTCGAATCGTGCCGAGGGGCAGTTTGGCATCGCGGATCAGAGATCACCGCAGAGTGTGGCGGAGATGCTGCGGCTGCAGGGGCTGGATCCGGTGTGGAAGGACTGGGATGCTTCGATCCTGGCTGCTTAAATGACGACTTTTGCTATGAAGATCACTTTGAACGGAGAGAAGCGTGAGCTGGATGGACCGCAGACGGTGAGGTCGCTGCTGGAGATTATTGGTCTCGGAGGCAAGCCTGTGGTGGTGGAGCAGAATCAGATCGCGCTGCTGCCGAGGGAGATTGATGGGGCGAGCGTGAACGATGGGGATGTGATCGAGGTGGTGCAGATCACGGCGGGGGGCTAGCGTGGGCCGTCCAGACGCCGCACTCGGAGAGTGCGGACCACTTCACGACAAGGACCTCGGGAACCTCCTGTGCAAAGAGAATCCTAGCGGGAGACGCCGGCGTAGCCGTTGCCGCTGGAGCAGAGGCGGAAGAGGTGATTGCAGACTTCGTGGGCGGAGAGGATGCCAGTGCGGGGGAGTTGATCGAAGTCGCCGATGAGGACGGGCCAGTCGGCGCGGTCTTCGGGGATGCGGCCGTGGGAGCCTTTGACGAGGGAGGCGTCGAGAGGGATGACGTCCATGAGCATGCGCTGACCGAGGGCTTTTTTGGCGAGCTTGCCGGCGATTTTGAGCTTGGGCCACTTGATGGCGGGATCGAGGAAGAGCTCGGCGGGGTCGTAGCCGCATTTGCGGTGGATGTCGACGCAGCGGGCGAAGTCGGGGGCTTTGCGGTCGTCCTGCCAGTAGTAGTAGGTGAACCAGCTTTTGGCATCGGCGACGGCGATGAGATCTCCGCTGCGTTCGTGATTGAGGCCGACGAGATGCTTTTCCATCTTGCCGAGGACCTGGGCGACGCCGGGGGTGGATTCGAGGGTGCTGCGGACGCTGGCGAGGAGGCTGGGGTCGTTGACGTAGATGTGGGCGACCTGATGATCGGCGATGGCGAAGGCTTTGGAGCCGCCGAGGTCGAGGGTTTCGCGGCCGAGTTCGTCTTTGATGTTGAGCCAGCCCTTCTCGCGGAAGACGCGGTTCAGGTGGACTGGCTGCTCGACGTTGGTGATGCCGTATTCGGAGAGGAGGACGACTTTGATGTTTCGTGTCTCGTAAAAGCGGATGAGATCGCCGACGACGTTGTCGATCTGGCGGAGATCGAAACGGATTTTGTCCATGTCGATGCCGACGCGCTGGAGATTGTAGTCGAGGTGGGGGAGGTAAACGAGGGAGAGGCCGGGCCAGTGTTTTTCTTCGATCCATTTGGCGCTTTCGGCGATCCAGATGGAGGATTTGATGTCGGAGCCGGGGCCCCAGAAGTGGCGGAAGGGAAAGGGGCCGAGATCTTTTTTGATGCGATCCCGCAGGGGCATCGGATGCGTGTGGATGTCGAAGACTTTGCGGCCATCCGCGGGGTAAAGCGGGCGCGGGGTGATGGAGATGTCCGCGGTGGAGTACATGTTGAACCACCAGAAGAGCTTGGCGCAGGTGAACTGGGGATCGACGCGACGGAGGGCTTCCCAGAGTTTTTCGCCCTGCATGAGCTGCTCGGGCTGCTTCCAGAAACGGTGCTCGGCGTAGTCGCGGTCATACCAGCCGTTGGCGACGACGCCGTGATCTCGGGCGAGTCTGCCGGTGAGGTAGGTGGCCTGGGCCGTGCAGGTGACGGCGGGCAGGACGGGCTCGATGAGCGTGGAGCGGTTGCGCTCGATGAAGGCACGGATGGCCGGGGTGTGCTCGCCGATGAGCCGGGTGGTGAGGCCGACGACGTTCAGGATGGCGGTGCGCTGCATGACGTAAGTTCGCTGTTCTCGGTTTTTAGTTCCCTTTTGTTAGCATGGGAACCGTGAACTGCGAACGGAGAACTGGAAACCTCAGTAGAGCATCGCGGCGATGACGTAGGCGATTTTGCAAATGAAGTGCAGCGCCTGATCCTGAGTGAAGGTGGTTTTGTTTTCGCATTTGGCGAAATCAATGAGCCAGTGCAGGACGAATTCGATGGAGCCGAGAATGAAACAGCCGGTGATGGCCCAGACGGCGGCGGCGTGGATCAGGCAATGGGCGGTCATGCACCAAGGCCAGATCTGCACCGGACGGGAGGGATCCTGCAGCTTGTAGAGCAGGTGGCGGTTTTTGCAGATGGAGAGGAATTCACCCTGCAAAGGGTAGTCCATCACCGCATGACCGGCGAACAGGAGGAAAATGACCTGGATGGCTTCCAGCCAAGTGTGCGGAGGAAATGGCAGCAGGCCAGACATGCAGAAGTTTTCCACGATGAAGAGCGGACTGCAATGCGTGATTCACACCAGCGCAAAACAATCCGCCTCACGTGCATGAATCAGGCGCTGTAGAAGGCGGCGATCTTCTCATTCACCGCGCGGAGACGGTGGGAAATGGTGCGGCCGACACCGATGAGCAGCCATGCGGCGGCACGCGGGTATTCGTTGATGTAGCTTTCGAGGGTCGCGCCGTCGATGCGCCAGACCTGGGAAAACTCGACAGCGGTGACGCTGGCGCTGGCGACATTGGGGTCGAGCAGGTTGATTTCGCCGATGGTCTCACCTTTTTGGATGGAGCCGAGGAGCACCTTGTGGCCGCCGCGCATGGCGGTGGCGTGGAACTTGCCGGAGACGACGAAGAACAGGCTGTTTTGCTGCTGCCCCTCTTCGATCAGATGCTGGCCGGGCTGCACAGGCAGGAATTCGCCGTAGCCGCTGAGGATGTCGCGATCCTCGTCACCAAGAGGTTCGAGGATGCCTTGGGCCGGTAGTTTGGGAGACGAGAGTGAGCTCATGGGAATCAGTAAGGATGAATTAAGCAGTCTTTTTTAAGCGGAGATGCTCGGAATGGCAAGCACGCTGAGCGAGAAGCCACGGAATCCCCCCCTGCAACACTGAAATTGTGACATTTGCCGAAAAGGGGCGCGATCCAGCATTTCCACCCACTGTGGTCGTTCACATTTGCGAAGTATGTACATCCTAAATTTTGCTGGATTTCCAAGGGCCCCGGTTCAAAATCAATGTCTCACTTCAACCAGCCACCCAGACCCTATCCATGTCCGACTCTTCCTCCTCCAAATGCTGCGGCAGCCTCAGTTACGATTTTGCACATCTTCTGCTCCGTCTTTGGGTCGGCCTGCGCCTTTTCATGGCAGGTCTCGACAAGTTTCGCTGGGGCAACGGACCGACGGTGAGCTTTGGTCTGGACAATTATGCGAAGAAAACCGGCCCGCTGGCCAAGCTGATGACGGACAACAGCTTCATGCCTGAGTGGGCGTGCAATGCCTTCGCCGCGACCATCGGTTACATTCTTGTGCCCGTCGGCATCTGGGTTGCGATTGGCATTTTCACTGAGTTTGGCCTGCTGGCCGCCGGCCTGGTCTTCCTTTCCCTGGGTCTGGGACTTGCCGCCCTGCCGGATGACACGGAAGTGGTGAGCAACATCGGTCTTTCCATTCTGATCGTGGCCGCCGCGCTGGTGACCTCGAAGGCGAAAACCTTCTCGATCGACTGCATCCTTGGCCGCAAGAAGGCATAACCACGACTTCACGTCGTCATTGGCAGTGAACCCACACGCCTGATTGCACCTATGAATTCCCAGCCTCCATCCCCTTCCCCAGCGCCACTGTCCCGTTTCATGGACCGTCGCGGCTTCCTCCGCACCAGTGCTCTGACGAGCAGCGGAATCTATCTCGCCACCAGCAAGAGCGCGATCGCGCAAGCGACCGAAAAAGGCCGCACGATCAAGTGCGCTCTCGTCGGCTGCGGTGCGCAGGGCAACGCCCTACGCGTGGCCTCCAAAGACGTTCCTGGCATCCAGTGGGTGGCCATGTGCGACATCTGGGAGTTCTCCATCCGCAAGACCAAAGGCGGCTTCCTCGGTGAAAACAAGGCTCAGGTCGAAGGTGAGATCAAAGTCTACTACGACATCAACGAGATGCTGGACAAGGAGCCCTCGATTGAGGCGGTGTTCATCGCGACGCCTGACTTCATGCACGCTCCGTATTCGCGCCTCTGCCTGGAAAAGGGCAAGCACGTGTACTGCGAGAAGATGATGAGCAACACGATCGAGGGAGCACGCGACATGGTGCGCGCCGGCAAGGCGAACCCGGGTATTTTCCAGATCGGCCATCAGCGCCACTCCAATCCGCGCTACATCAACCTGCGCGACAACGTGATCAAGCCGGGTAAGATGCTGGGCCGGATCACCCACGCGTATGCGCAGTGGAACCGTGGTGTCTCCGGCAGCGCCCCGCAGGGCGCGGTGAAGGGCTATGAAATTTCTCAGGAAGTGCTGACGAAGCACGGCTACAACAGCCTGGAAGAGTACCGCAACTGGCGCTTCTTCTCCAAGTATGGAGCCGGCCCGCTGTCCGACCTCGGCGCGCATCAGATTGACATGTTCAACTGGATGTATGAGTCGACACCCGTTTCGGTCATTGCCTCCGGCGGCGTGGACTACTTCGATGGCACGGAAGGCCGCCCGAAGTTCGAACTGCCGGACAACATGATGTGCATCTACGAATTCAAGACGGCAGCCGGAGCGCTGCGCGCCTACTATCAGGTGCTGACCACCACGGGCTCCCAGGGTGCGTATGAAAAGCACATGGGCACCGGTGGCACTGCGATCATCTCCGAACTCGACACGAACGGCAACCAGCTCTACGCCGAACCCGGCCAGGACTGGGAAGCGTACGCCCTGGGTGAGAACCCGCCCATCATGAAGGCGGCGGACAAGGCCAAGAACAAGTTCTGGGAACATCCCCGTGACTGGGAAAAGCCGAAGGCTCCTTCTTATGGTGCCGTCAGCGTCGCCGACGTGCGCGAGAGCAAGGCGCTTTCCCAATGGGAACTGGCCCGAAAACTCAAGGTCAAGCCTCACACGCCGCATGTCGCGAACTTCATCGAGGCGGTGCAGATGAAAGATCCTGCGCACCTTACCTGCAACGTCGAAGCGGCCTTCAGATCCTGCGTGACGGTGCTCAAGGCCTACGAGGCCTCCGCCGCCGGCGGCAAGTACATCTTCAAGCCCGAAGACTTCCAGGCCTGATCTGCTGCGGAACTTCATCAATCACACAACCTCCAGCCAAATTCCCCATGAAAAACACCCTCCACATCCTCACGGGCCTCGCGCTCGTCCTTACTCTTGCCTCCTGCGGCAAGAAAGAAGAAACGAAAGCGGCAGCAGCCCCAGCAGCTCCTGCTGGTGATCTTGTCGAGATCGCGCTCGAGTTCCCAAAGCCCATGTTCATCGGCACGCCGGTGCCTGCTGAGCTGCCGAACCTTGAGAAGGCCGACCCCAGCAAGGTGGTCAAGACCATCATGGTCCCGAAAGGCACCACGAACCTTGCCAAAGGCAAGACCGTCACCAGTTCTGACAGTGCACCGATCATCGGTGAACTCAGCCTCGTGACCGACGGCGATGCCGACGGTGCTGACGGTTCCTTCGTGGAACTGATGCCCGGCAAACAGTGGGTGCAGATCGACCTCGGCGCTGCGTCGAACGTCTACAAGATCGCCATGTGGCACTACCACAAGCAGGCTCAGGCCTACATCGACGTGGAAGTGCAGGTGTCCGACGATCCTGAGTTCAAGGCTGGTGTCACCACTCTGTTTAACTCCGACCATGACGACACCTCCGGCATGGGCAAGGGCACTGATCCAGCCTACGTTGAGACCAACCATGGCCGCGTCATTGAT
>NZ_JBIPNG010000534.1:0-4230 GCF_044373815.1 Prosthecobacter sp.
CCCATCTTCCATCCCCGTGCTGTAACCACACGGATTCGGATACTGCCGTTTCACCTCTTCAGCCGTCGGCAAATGCACCTGCTCCTTGCCCTTTTCGTAGCTGCTCAGGTAGTCGCCAAACGTCTGCACCTTGGGCAGATAAAAACGATTCCACGTCACGTCCCAAGCCCGTGCAATCTGGGCAGAAAGCACCGCATCAGTCGAGGTGGCTTGTGCTTGCGCGGGCGATTGCATCGCAACGGCCGTGGCAAGAATGAGAAGAAGCGAGTATGGCTGCATGCGGACAGTGAATCACTTCGGCCACTGGCCGTCCACGATGGGTTTCAACGTCAGCTTGGCAGGATCAACGACGACGTGCTTCGCCTTCTGGCGCTTCCACGTATAGGTGATGTGGACGAGTCCATCGCTGGTCTGAATGATCGCCGGATAGCTAAACTCCCTCTTGGGTTCGTCTTCCAGCACAAGTGCCGCTTCCCACACCTTGCCATCCTTGCTCACAGCCAGATTCAGCGGGCTGCGTCCCTTGGCCGTGTGATTGTAGATCAGCAAATGGCGGCCATCCTTCAGCGTCACCGCATCCGTTCCCGAGTTAGGATTCGGCAGCGCAGTCAGCGAAATCTCACCCCACGTGCGCCCTGCATCATCAGAGGCAATTTGAAACACCTTGCCCTGACGCGTGCGGCCCACCGCCTGCAGCTTGTCACCGCCCAGATCAAGAATGCTCGGCTGAATAGCACTGACCTTCAGACCATCATGCAGCAGCTTCGTGCGCTCCCAAGTTTTGCCGAGATCACTGGACCGCTCAAAGTAAATCGCCCACTCGCTTGGCTTCGTGTCAGTCTCATTGCTGGTAGGGCAGAGGATGTCGCCGTTCGGAAGCTGCACCGGCTTGTTCTTGATCGGCCCAAAGATTCCTTTGGGCAGCTTCTGCGCCGCCGACCACGTCTTGCCACCATCGCTTGAGGTCTTGAGCTCCCCCCACCACGTGCTCGGCGAAGGCCCCACCTTGTAAAACAGCATCAGCGGCGCTCCACGCGGCTGAAACAACACCGGGTTCCACGTCGGATGCCGCGTGCCATCGGCCTGCACGCCACTCGCCGTCTCCACACTCTCCGTCCAATTCCCGTCTACCAGTCTAGACACCCAGATGCATACATCCGGATTCCTCTCCGCCGTCCCGCCAAACCACGCCGAAACCATCCCCGTCGGTGTTTCGACAATGGTCGTGGCATGGACCGAGGGATAAGGCCCCGTGTCATAGATGTATTCGGATTTCAAAATCCCAGGCTGCGCTTCCTTGGACTTCAGCCACTCCCACGAAGTCAGCGCACGGCTCTTATCAAGCTTATGCCACACCACCACTGCAGCCTGCCGAGGTGCGGCCGCGTCCGTCACATTCAGCACAAGCTTGTAATTCATCCCCGCCACAACCTGACTTTCACCTCTCTCAATGCTTTGCAGCTTGAGCTTCGGATCATGAGTTTTCACCGCAAACTCGGCAGCCTCCACCGCCTCCTTGTCCGTGGGTAAAACAGCGCTGAATCCTCCGGGAATCTGGGCGCGGAGATGGCAGGTCAGCAGCAGGGTGGCGGCAAAGCAAAGAAGCGAAAAGGATTTCATAGGATGGAGGGTGATTTCAGAGAACAATGCGTTCGACTTCGATAAGTGGATGGTGGCAGAAGTTGACTAGAAAGGCGAGTTTAAGGCCGGTAGCTTTGAGATAGTTTTGGACTTGAGCCCGATGAGCATCCGTTAGGTCTTTGACTGCCTTGAGCTCCACTACAATCTTGTCATAGCAGATAAAATCTGGAATGTAGGTGCTTTTGAGCGTGATGCCTTTGTAGTCGAGTTTTAAATTGGGTTGCGCAGTGGCGGGCGGGCCGGCCAGCCGAAACTCAATTTCCAAGCATTCTTGATACACAGGTTCAAGGAATCCTGCGCCTTTTTTCCTATAGACTTCAAAAAGGCATCCACGGATGGCAAAGCTTTCCTCAGGATAGATCAGCTTGGAGTTCATGAATGGGCAGAAAACAAGAATCAAAAACCACGGAATACACAGAATACACGGAAAAAAAGAACGGTTTGGTTTCCGTGTATTCTGTGTATTCCGTGGTTAAAATCAGGCCTTGATCAAACCAAGGTTGACGAGTCTTTCACGAATGATCGCACGTTCAGGGTCGCGGAAACGATGAAACGGCTCCGCCATATGGTCTTCACAGATGCCCAGCAGCGAAAGCCCGCACTTGATGCCCTTGATGATCGCCGACTTGTGCCGCCCCACGGTGTAAATACTTCCCGCCAGTTGCATCACCTGCGCATGCAGTTCCCGCGTGAGTTGCAAATCCTGCGCAGCAGCTGCCCGATACATCTCCACATAAAGCTTCGGATGCAGATTGGCCCCGCCATTGATGCCCCCATGGCCCCCCAGCAGCACAGCCTCAGCCGTGAGCTCTTCCGGCCCCACCAGCACGCTCCAGTCCGCCCGCTGCTTCGCCACTTCGAGCAGGCGATGAAAGTAGATCATGTCGCATGAGCTGTCCTTGACCCCGCAGATGCCCGGCATGTCCAGCGCACGACGCACCAAGTCGATCTCAAAGCTCACCTTCGTCAGCCCGGGCATGTTGTAGAGAAACATCGGCAGCGGCATCTCCGCCACGAGATCCTGAATGTACTCCTGCAGCTCCGGCGGCGCGGCAGGGAAGTAATATGGCGGCGCAGTCACCACATGCGTGGCTCCCGCCTCCGCGCTATGCCTCGCCAGGTTCACGCTCTCCGTGAATGACGTATCCGTGATGCCCACCAGTACCGGCACGCGCCCCGCCGTTTGCTTGCAGGTGCGCTCAATCAGTTCCCGCCGCAGGCGATAGCTCAGGCTGGGCCCTTCACCCGTGGTGCCGAGAATGAACAATCCGGACACTCCACCACCGATCAGGTGCTCGATCAGTCGCTCCAAACCTTCACAATCGAGCAGGTCGCGATCACGCAAGGGGGTGACGAGGGGCGGGATGATGCCGGAAAGTGGTTGGGACATATCCAACAAGTGACTTCCGAGGCCGCCAAATAGCAACCCGCCAGTGCGTCGAATGTTTGCCGGTGAAATGACGATTCTTGACCCTTTGTCGCAAGATTCACGCGGCTGGAAACTTTGATCCTGTCCCAACTCCATGCCCGCCACCGACCAGGCCGACTACTTTTCCAAGCAAGTCGTACGCACCCGCCGCTTCTTCCTCCCGGAATGGGAGGATCGTCAGAGCGATGCGTCGACGCTGTGCCTTGTCGGCGGTGGCTGCGAATGGTGTGCCCCGGATTTCGTCATGGACCGGCAGAAATTCCCGTTTCTCGCCTTCGAGTTCGTGTCGAAGGGCCATGGCAGCGTCACGCTGGCGGATCAGACGCATGAGATCGAAGCCGGCCACGCCTTTGTCTTCGATTCCACCACCCCGCAGGTCATCCGCAGCTCGGCGGAGGAGCCGATGGTGAAGTACTTCTTCAATTTCACCGGCACACGTGCCGCCTCGTTGATGAGCGATCTTGATCTCTCTCCCGGCAGCGTGCTCCGCGTCACAGACGCCTCACGCGTTGACTCACTGCTGGAGGAAGTGATCGATCACGCCCTCCGTGGCGGTCGCTTTGGCCTGCGGGCAGCCTGTGCCACGCTCGAGCACGCTCTGGTGCTCTGCGCGGACTCCCGCCAGCCCGCCACCACCAAAATGGACCCCGCGTACGCCACCTACCTGCGCTGCCGCGGTCATTTGCTGCGCAATTATCCCGTCCTCAGCAGCATCGAGCAGGCCGCCAAAGCTTGCTTCGTCTCCGCCGCCTACTTCACCCGCCTCTTCCAGCGCTACGACACCGAGACCCCGCTCGCCTGCCTCACCCGCCTCAAGCTCTCCCAAGCTGCCATCAAACTCCGCCAGCCCGATGCCCTTGTGAAAGGCGTCGCCGCCGAGCTCGGTTACAAATCCGCCGCACATTTTTCGCGCGCTTTTAAAGCATGGAGTGGAAGATCGCCTCGAGGTGGTTGAAATGAGAAAAGAACAATGCATGTTCATTTGTCCACCATTCCATCCCACCCATGCTTTCCTTCCTCAAAATCCGCAATCTGGCCCTCGTTGAAGACGTGACCTGGGAGCTGGCCGCTGGTCTCATCGGCGTGACGGGGGAGACGGGCGCAGGCAAATCCATCATCGTCGGCGCTTTGAAGCTGATCCTTGGAGAAAGAGCTGACCG
>NZ_JBIPNG010000136.1:0-14296 GCF_044373815.1 Prosthecobacter sp.
GACATGTATCGCGGCATCATCCAGCACCAGAGCTTCCTGACGCACTACCTCATCGCGAACATCAAGGATCGCAAACTGGAGACGCCGTTCAATCAGGGCCGCATCTGGCGCATCGTGCCTGACTCACAAGAGCGCCCGCAGCCGGTGAAAGTGAGCAAAGACGTGAGCCTGCTCACCCATGCCAATGGCTGGGTACGTGACACTGCACAGCGCCTCATCGTCGAATCTGGCGATGCCTCCACCGTGCCTGCGCTGAAGGAGATGCTCTCCAACAAATCAGCGCTCGCTCGCCTTCACGCACTTTGGACTCTCGATGGTCTGGCAGCCCTCACGCCTGATCTGCTGCGCGCCACATTGGCCGACAAAGACGCTCAGGTGCGCGCTGCAGCCGTCCGTATTTCCGCACGTGACTTGGCCCCGGATTTAATCGCCCTGACTGCGGAAAAAGACGCGCTCGTCCTCGCCCATCTCGCCATCAAGCTCACCTCATTCAATCTGCCGGATGCTGATACCGCCGTGGCAAAACTTCTCACGAGCAACGGCAAAAACGTTTTGGTCCGTGAAGGTGCTTTGACCGGCATGCGTGGCAGGGAGGCTGCCTTTGCCAAGCTCATGGCAGCCCAACTCACCAAAGACAACAGCTCTCAGATCATTCCCGTGATGGAGGCCCTCGGCTCGCTCCTGGCTCAGGCTGGCAAATCAGGACCATTTGAAGACATGCTCGAACTCGCCGCCGCACAGCCTCAGGGTGGCGCGATGCAGATGGCTGTCATCAAAGGACTTGCCAGCAATGGTGGTGACCCCAAATCCAAAACGCCCGCCAAGCTGCTCTGGCTCGACGCCGAACCTCCATCCTTGAAAACACTCAAGTCAGTGATGAGCGACAAAGCGGGAGCCAAGCTGTTTGCAAGTGTCGAAGCGCGCCTTGCATGGCCCGGCAAACCAGGAGCACCACCTCCGCCCAAAATCGTGCCGCTGAACGAGGCGCAGACAGCTTTGTTTGAGAAAGGTAAAACCGTCTACGCCACCCTTTGCGCCGCCTGCCATCAGCCGCACGGCTTCGGACTTGATGGCCTCGCGCCACCGCTGGTGGACAGCGAATGGGTGCTCGGTAAACCGGAGATTCTCACACGCATCGTCCTCCACGGACTCGCCGGCCCGGTGAAGGTTGGAGGGCGCAGTTTCAACCTCGCCATGCCGCCGCTGCCACAGCTCACCGACGAAGATATCGCCGGCGTGCTGACCTACATCCGCCGTGAATGGGAGCACAACGGCTCGCCGGTCGAAACCAAATCCGTCACCACCCTGCGCGCGCAAAACAAGGCCCGCATGGCGATGTGGACAGAAGAAGAATTGAAAAATCTCGGCAAGAAACCGAGTTCCAAGTAATCATGCACTCATCACCACTGCTCCAACGTCGCGCTTTCCTCGGCAAAACCTCTCAGGGACTCGGAGCAGTGGCGCTTGCATCGCTGCTGCAGCCAGCCCATGCCGCACCGGTGCGCGGCGTGCTGGGAACTCTGCCCCTCCCTCAGAAGGCGAAGCGAGTGATCTGGCTCACCATGGCAGGCGGCCCCTCGCATCTGGAGACGTTTGATCCCAAACCGAAGCTTGCCGAAATGAACGGCAAGCCGATGCCCGAATCGTTTACGAAGGGGCAGCAGCTCGCGCAGCTGCAAGGCAAGCCATTGAATTGCTTCGGGCCGCGGCATCCTTTTGCCAAATTCGGGAAGAGCCAGATCGAGATCTGCTCCCTATTTCCGCAGATCGGCAGCGTGATCGACGACATCTGCCTCATCCGTTCCATGACGACGGACGCGATCAATCATGATCCGGCGCACATGTTCATGAACACCGGCTCGCAGATTGCTGGCCGCCCCAGCATGGGCTCATGGATCACCTACGGACTCGGCACCGAGGCTTCAGATCTGCCGGGTTTCGTTGTTCTGACATCGCTCGGCAAAGGCGGGCAGAATCAGCCCATCGCTGCTCGGCAGTGGAGCAGCGGCTTTTTGCCATCGAAATACCAAGGCGTGCAACTGCGCGCCCAGGGCGATCCAGTGCTGTATCTCACCAATCCAAATGGCATCACGCGCGATCAGCAAGGCCGCGACGTGGCGGCCATCAACGCGATCAACAAGCAGCACGACGCTCTCGTGGACGATCCTGAAATCGCCACGCGCATCGCGCAATACGAGATGGCTTTTCAAATGCAGGCCAGCGTTCCAGATTTGATGGACGTGAGCGCTGAAGGCGCGAAGACGCTGGAGCTTTACGGCTGCCAGCCCGGCGATGGATCTTTCGCATCCAATTGCCTTCTCGCACGCCGACTCGCCGAACGCGGCACGCGCTTCATCCAGCTCTATCACAAAGACTGGGACCATCATGGTGGCGTCAAAGAAGGCATCGCGCTCAAAGCGCAGGAAATCGACCGCGCGTGCATGGCTCTCATCACCGATCTCAAGCAACGCGGCATGCTGGACGAGACCCTCATCGTCTGGGCCGGAGAATTTGGCCGTACACCGATGTCACAGGGCGGCAGCGGCCGCGACCATCACAACAAAGCCATGTCCGTGTGGCTCGCAGGTGCAGGCATCCAGGGCGGCATCGTTCATGGAGCCACCGACGATCTTGGCTATGCCGCCATCGAAAAAATCACCACCGTCCACGATCTGCACGCCACCATGCTGCATCAGCTCGGCATCAATCACGACGCCTTCAGCTTCAAGTTCCAGGGGCTGGATGCACGCCTGAGCGGTGTGGAAGGTGCCAAAGTGATCAAGGACATCCTCGCGTGAAATGAGTTTCCGCACCTTTGAATCAGCCCACATCGGCAACGGCATTCATCACGCTACGGTGAAGTCTGCCGCGCTGAGCCGTCGTGCAGACATCAGCTTCTATGTGCCGCCTGAGGCCAAGGCAGAAAAGCTTCCGCTCGTGATTCTGCTGCACGGCGTTTACGGCAGCCACTGGGCGTGGCTCTACAAAGGCGGGGCACATCAGGTGCTCGACCGACTGATCAAAGAGGAAAAGCTGCCACCGATGATGCTGGCCATGCCTTCAGACGGCCTGTGGGGTGATGGTTCAGGCTATGTGCGACACGCTGCGGCCGATTACGCCAGTTGGATTGTCGATGAAGTGCCCGAGGCAGCCGCTGAAATCGATTCCCGCTGCGTCGAAGCACCGCGCTTCATCAGCGGCTTGTCCATGGGCGGCTACGGTGCGTTGCGGCTCGGGCTGCTGCATCCGAAAAAGTTTACGGCCATCAGTGCGCACAGCAGCATCACCGACGTGCCGCCGCAGATGCGGGACTTTGTGGAGGAGACCCTGGCAGAATTTGAACTGGCCGAAACCGAGCCTCTGGCGGTCATTGATTGCGCCAAGCTGAATTCACGCCTGCCGCATCTGCGTTTTGACTGCGGCAGCGAGGATGTCTTGATCGAGCACAACCGCACGCTGCATCGTGATCTGGAAGCCGCAGGCATTCCTCATTTATATGAGGAGTTTCCCGGCGGACACACCTGGGACTACTGGCATGAGCATCTGGCGGACACGCTGCGTTTTTTTAACGCGTGCCTCTCCGCATAGGGTCACTTCTTCACCGACCTCGCCTTGTCCGTGTAAAACACCATCGGCAGGCTCAGGTGCTCCTTGTCGCCCACCGTCTGCCCGACGAGCGGAATGAGGTTCTTGAAAGGAAACTCAGGGCTGGGGGCAAAATCGCGGTCAAAAGCGAGCATGGGGCCGCGGATGATAAGGTCACGCCACTCGGCATAGGGGCCGGTGTAGATGTCGGTGATGCGCTCGACTTTGGCTGAGACAGGCGTCATGACGAAGCCGGCCAGCTTCACACCGCGTGCCTCGGCTTTTGATTTCATGACTTCGTAGTCACCACGCTGCGTGCACAGATCCACGCAGGGCACGTCCCCATACCAGGCAATGAATGCGGGCGAATCAGAGATGACGAACTCCTCCTTCTCCATGAGCTGACGCAGAATGGAAACACGTTCCGGCAGAAAGGGTGGCCAGTGTGGCGGGATTTTACCGCCCATGGTCAGTCCAAACTTCATCAGCACGGGCAGATTCACCGCCAGTGGCAGCGCGGTGATGAGCAAGGCCACCAGCGGCGCGCCCCAGCGTGCCATGAAGTCGCCGGACATGTGAAAGCGCGACCACAGCACCACAAGCATCGCAGCACCGTAGGTGCACATGGCGGGCATGAGCACGAAGTAGAGCGCATTGTCGTCCTTCTCTTTGTCTCCCAGGCCGATGAGTCCCATGCCGATGGTCACGCAGGCAAAAACAACCGCCAGCGTCCAGCGTGCGGAAGCCGCATCCGCCTTGCGAAAGCGGTGCATGAGGGAAAGGAAAAACAGCAAAGCGGGCACGACATATCCCAGATGCGCCATGAGCAGCCCCAGCTGATCCTGCCAGCCGAGGCCGACACGCCGCAGCAGATCATCCACCTGCAGCAGCGGCACGCTGGGGGAGAAGTCACGCAGCAGCAAATCATGCGCCACAGCAGAAGATTGCGCCTGGAACAAGGCCTTGATGCCGCCTAGTGGGTCACCACAGAGCTGGACATTCCACCAGCCCCATGCGGCCAGTGTCAGCACCGGGAACAAGGCCACCACAATGGCTCCAGCTTTCCCGCGCGGAAGAAACAACACCATGCCAATGATGACTCCCGTCACGATCCAAAGGGCCATCCAGTGCGTGAGCACCATCAGCGAACAGACGATTCCCAGCAGCGTGAGTGGCACCAACATGCCGCGATTTTCCACCGCACGTCCCGCCGCCGAGGCATACAGACGAAACGCCAGCGCAAACAGCAGCACCAGCAGCCCCCGTGGCGCACCGCTGACCATCAGCTCCCACGCTGGCTCACACACCAGCAGCGCGATGGCCGCGATCGCCGCGACTTGTTCATCAAACAAACGCCGTGCTGCGCCGTGCGTGAAAAAAATCGCCAGCAGATACCACGTCACGCCGAAACACGCGATCACTCGGTCCAGCATGAAAATCGCTCCGCTGGTCACGGGATCATAAACCTCCCAGCGCTTCAGGAAACGAAACGCCACCGACCACAGCAATGGCTGGAGCGGCGGCTGCACGGTCTCGGGCATCGCCAGTGGCGTCGGCTGCTTCTGCGAAACCTCCATCTGTGACCAGGCGTATGGCTCGATCACGTGCGTCTGATACGAGCCCGTCCGGGCGATCTGCCGCGCAAGCTGCGCCTGATTCATGCCTTCAGCACTGCTCAGGCCGCGAAACGTCACAAACACATGCAGCAGCGCCATGACGATGGCGGCGGCATAAAACACCAGTCGAAGCAGAGCGCCGGGGCCGGAGGAGTTGGGAGACATGGCCGTTACATGCCACAGACGGGCCCTGCGTGCCAAGAACGATCTCGCATCTCACTGATGCGGCTCGAAAATCACCCCGCCGCACTGGCGCTGACCGTCCGCGCCTGCACAGCGCCAGTACCAGCGCACCGCAGGCTTCACAAACGAACCCAGCTTGCCCTCCAGAATGCGGAACTGCCCCAGCAGCTCGCCGCCATCAAGCACCTGGAGCGAACGCGCCGCCACGGTGCCTGACAAGGTGCCTCCCTTTTCCAAGGTGACCGGCCCTTCACACACGAAATCCCCCGAAGCATGGCCCGCGACGGTGATCGAGCGCGCCCGCACCTCCTGCAAAAACGTCACTTCACAGCCCGCAGCCACTTCGAGGCGATCACAGACGATGCTGTCAGCGATCAGTCCGTCCATGTCGATCGTCCTTGAAGGCAGCTCGAATGATTCCTGCTCGATGCGCTGCAGCTTTTTCATGCAAATCGGGCAGGAAGGCGTGGCAAAGTCGCCCGCCGTGGTGACGACGAAGAGGAAATCACTTTTTTCGGCAGGCAGAGCCCGCACGGCGGCATCCAGCGCCACCGCATCCACCGCTTCGATGCGCAGTTCCTGCGCCGTGCTCAGCGCTGCCGGGCTGAAACCCGCAGGTGCGATCAAAATGCCACGGGTATCGCGGGCGGTGCGCAGTTCCTGTGCAAAACGCTGCACCGTCTCCGGCGTCGCCCCCCATTCGTTCCATGGGACGGTCTTCACCATCGCCCGCCGCGCTTTCACCGATCTGGGTTCCTCGATCATGCCAAACAGCACCGCGCCGTCCGGCATGATGCGTGAGCCTGACAGTTCGCAGCCTGCCTGCGTAGCAATCGCACGTGCCAGCTCTGAAAGGCGCGCCCAATCCAGGCATGCGATCAACTCCGGCGACCAACCGGCCAGCCGGTCCACACCGCCACTCCGCCGCAGGGAAAAACCTGCCTCTTCGAGAGTGACAAACGGATCTAGCATGGGCGAAATGGCTGGAGGCTGGATTTGAGGCGCTGGTTTATTGACACCGAACGGCGGTACCAAAGCACATTCAAGCGAAGCACCAACCCTATTGATCATGCCATTCACGAAACTGGCAGACAAGACCTGACGGCGAGCAATCCGCCTTGCCGCTTCTCCAAAACCCTGTTTCTTCCGCGCCTCATGTCGAAGGCCGTCAAAACAGAAGAAACCAAGTTTTTCCAAACCGGAAGCGCCAAGGAACCGTTCACGTTCGCCAGTGGCGCTCAACTGCCAGAAATCACAGTCGCCTACGAAAGCTACGGCAAGCTCAACGCCGCCAAATCGAACGCCATTCTCCTGTTCCACGCACTTTCCGGCAGCCAGCATGCGGCAGGCGTCACCACAGAAGTGCCAAACACGGATCAACGCTGGACGGAGGACATCCACAACGGCTGGTGGGATCTCTTCATCGGCCCCGACAAGGCGCTCGACACCAACCGCTACTTCATCATCTGCGCAAACTACCTTGGCGGCTGCTACGGCAGCAGCGGACCGGCCTCGATCAATCCTGCCACCGGCAAGCCCTACGGCAGCACCTTTCCCGAAGTGCGCACCAGTGATGTTGTAAAATCCCAACTGGCCCTTCTCGACAGCCTCGGCATCAAAACACTCCACGCCGTCATGGGTGCTTCCGTCGGCGGCCTCCTCGCGATCAATCTCGCCACCCTGCATCCTGAGCGTGTCAAACTCGTCGTCCCCATCGCCAGCGGCTGCCGCACCACGGTACTCACACGTCTCACGTTGTTCGAGCAGGTTCTCGCGATTGAAAACGATCCGCACTTTCGGGGCGGAGATTTTTACGAAGGCAAGGCGCCCGAATATGGACTCGCGCTTGCCCGCATGATCAGCCACAAAACCTTCGTGCATCTCGACGCCATTGAGCGCCGGGCGCGGAAGGATGTGAAGCACGGCGGCGACACGCTCTCGTGGTATCGCGTCCAGCACAACGTCGAGAGCTACATGCTGCATCAGGGCAAAAAATTCGTGAAACGCTTCGATGCCAACACCTATCTGCGCATCGCTGACATGTGGCTTCGCTACGATCCCCTAGGGGATGCGGGTGTGGACAACTATGCCGATCTGTTCGCCCGCAGCGCCGCCGCCGGGCAGCACTACCTGGTCTTCAGCATCGACAGCGACTTCTGCTTCTACCCCGAGGAGCAGGCCGAACTCGTCAGCCACCTCGAAAAAGCCGAGGTCTCCAACATGCACATCACTGTGCATTCCGACAAAGGCCACGACTCCTTCCTTCTCGAACCCCAGCTCTACACCCCGCATCTCTCGTTCACCCTTGATGGCCGCTGGAACAAAAGCTCGGTGGATCGTCCGGTGCAGGAGGTCGAATAACTCCCATGTCCCTGCAACTCACATTCCTCGGCACCGGAACATCCGTCGGCATTCCGGTGATTGGCTGTGACTGCGCCGTGTGCCGCAGCACCGACCCCAAGGACAAGCGGCTGCGCAGTTCGGTTTACATCCACACTCCTGAGGCGGCATGGGTGGTGGATACCGGGCCGGACTTCCGCATGCAGTGCCTGCGCGAAAACATCCGCAGCCTGGATGCCGCGATTTTCACGCATCCCCACATGGACCACCTCACCGGCTTCGATGATCTGCGTCGCTTCACCACCGAGGCGGATCATTTCCTCCCGATCTACGGCACGCCGGAGTGCCTCGCCGTGCTGGAGCGCATGTTCAACTACGCCTTCAATGGAGAGAACCGGTACCGTGGCTATTTGAAGCCGTTCCCGAAACCGATTCATGGCCCCTTTCATCTGGGCGAAACCACGATCACCCCCCTGCCCGTGCAGCATGGCAAGGTGGACACGATCGGTTTTCTTTTCTCACGCGGCGGCAAAAAGCTCTGTGCGTACATCCCCGACTGCAAGACACTTCTGCCCAAAACTCTCGAACTGCTGAAAGGGGTCGATACGCTCATCATCGACGCCCTGCGCCACACGCCGCACCCCACCCACATGAGCTTTGAAGAGACCCTGGCCGTGCAGCGCGAACTCCAGCCGCGCCAGACATGGTTCACCCACATCCAGTGTGAGATCATGCACTCGGTTGAAGACCCCAAACTGCCGCCCGGGGTGAACATCGCCTACGACGGCCTTAAACTGGAGTGGACTTGAAATGAGGCCTGGGATTCCAATCCTGAATCAACAACCACGCGGCAGAGCTGCGAGAGCATTGTTTCGTCATTTTTGCATCCTCCTGCTGCTCACACATGCCGCTCGCGCCCAGCTCATCGCCGACTGGGATGCCGCAGCTGAAACCGCCGTCGTTTTCAATCCAGATTTCCCCGGCTCTGCGGAGCTGGCCGCCTACTACGCCGAACAGCGCCACATCCCCAAGGAGCGCGTCATCGGACTGCGCTGCTCGCAGGAGGACTCCATCTCACGCGGTGAGTTCGAAGCCCAGCTGCGCGGCCCCTTGCTGCAGCTTTTTGAATCCAGGCACTGGTGGAACGCAGAACCACCCACACCCGGCAAGCCGCTCACCGGAGACGGCATCTCCTCCACCACGACCCCGTCCAGCAAGGTGCGCGTGCTGGTGCTCATGCGCGGCATCCCCTTTCAAATCCGCCGTGCAGCGCAAAAGCCCAAACAATCCGAGGAAGACGAGGCCAGCGTCGACTCTGAACTCGCGGTTCTCGGCCTCAACAATCCGCCCGTCAAAGGCGGCCTGCGCAATCCCTACTTCGACCAGCAGGCGCGTTTTCCACATGCTCAAAACTCGCTTGGACTCCTGATCGTCGGCCGGCTCGACGGACCTGATGACCCCACGGTAAAACGCATGATCGATGACGCGATCTATGCCGAGCAAACTGGCCTGCTTGGCCGCGCCGTCGTTGATCTCGCTCAGAAAACCGGTGTCTATCAGGAAGGCGAGGACTGGCTCAAGAACAGCGCCGAATCCTATCGCCGCGCCGGCATTCCCGTGTTCATCGATCGCTCCGCTGAAGTACTGCGTGATGGCTGGCCGCTGCCCGACACCATTTTCTACTTCGGCTGGTACACCGATCACATCGTCGGCGCACTAGCCTCACCCGGCTTCCGTTTCAAGCGGGGTGCCATCGCCTGCCATCTGCACTCGTTCAGCGCCAGCATCATCCGCTCGCATGACAGGGCCTGGGCCGGCCCACTCCTCTCGCACGGAGCCGCCGTCACCTTTGGCAATGTTTTTGAGCCCTACCTCGCGCTCACGCTGCACTTTGACATCTTCAACAAGCGCCTCCTCGAAGGCTTCACGGTCGGCGAGGCCGCATGGAATGCCACACCGGCGCTGTCGTGGATGAACGTCGTCCTGGGGGATCCCTTGTACCGCCCCTTTGGCAAAGGCATTGGGACTAAGCTCGGCGAAGGATCCGACCGCGACTACGCGCTCTATCAAGGCATGGCGCTGCGCCTGGCAGGCGAGCCTGATGGGCACATCAAGACCGCACTCACCGAATTTGCCGAGAAACGAAAAAGACCGCGCCTCCTCGAACTCACCGCCCTGCTCTCCGCCCTGCAGTCCAAATTACCCCAGGCCATCGACCTGCTCGAACACGCCGAATCCACTACTCAAGATGCCGCCGAGCTGCTGCGTTTGAAATTGTACCGTGCAGAAATGCTCCGCCGCAGTGAAAAAGCCGATGCCGCACGCAAGCTGCTGCGCGAGACACTCGGTGACTCCCGTTTCAAAGAGCAACCCGCCCGAACTGCCGCCGAGTCCCTGCTCAAGGACATGGGAGGGTGAAAAGCGCTGCCAGATAGAATGCAGCGAAAGTGGCAGTCTGTGCTAAAACCCGGGGCTCATCGCCCGTTTGAAGTAAGCCGCTCATTCACACCCATCCATGAAGATCACCACCACCGCTCTGTTCTTACTTTGCCTGACCCTCGGGGCCAGCGCTGAAATCCGCATCTGGAAGGACGCCTCAGGTGCCCACGAAATCAAAGCCGAACTCGTCAGTGTCACCGGAGGCAAAGTCACCCTGAAGCGTGAAAACGGCACATTGCTCACTCTTTCGGTCGCCTCCCTCAGCAAGGCAGATCAGGCTCTCCTAGGTGGCGGTGCCTCCGGCAGCGCTGGCGCCGGCGCTCCAGGCGACTGGCCGCAGTGGCGGGGCCCGGGCCGTGACGATGTCTCGAAGGAAACCGGCCTGCTCAAAAAATGGCCAGCCGAAGGTCCGAAGCGCCTGTGGGTAAATGAGGAAGCCGGGCTCGGATATTCTGGTTTCGCCGTTGTCGGCGGCAAGCTTTATACCATGGGCTTGTACGATGCTGAGGAAAAGCTCATCTGCATCGACACCGCCACCGGCAAGAAGCTGTGGGAAACCGCCGTCGGCCCGATTCTGAAGAACGGCTGGGGAGATGGACCACGTGCCACCCCCACCGTCGCCAACGGCATGGTCTATGCCACAGGTGGCAATGGTGACATCATTTGTGCCGATGCTGCGTCCGGCAAGAAAGTCTGGGAAAAAAGCCTCCAAAAAGATCTCGGCGGCAAACTTCAGGGCTGGGGCTACACCGAATCCCCGCTCGTGGATGGCGATCTCGTCATTGTGACTCCGGGCGGTGCCCAAGGTGCCGTCGCTGCACTGGATGCCAAGACCGGCAAGGTCGCATGGCAGACCAGCGATGTGACGGAAAACGCCCAATATTCCTCCGTCATCCCCATCACCCAAGGTGGTGAGCGCGAATACGTGCAGTTGCTCATGAACAGCATCCTCGGCGTCTCCAAAACGGGCAAGGTGCTGTGGAAAACCGAATTCCCCGGCAAAACTGCAGTGATTCCAACCCCCATCTACAGTGATGGTCAGGTGTATGTGGCCGCTGGTTATGGTGTCGGCTGCAAGTCGGTGAAAATCGACGGTGGCAGCGTGACCGAATTGTATTCCAACACCAACATGGTCAATCACCATGGCGGCGTAGTTCTTATCGACGGCCTGCTCTACGGCCATTCCGACAAGGGCGGCTGGACCTGCCAGGATTTCAAAACCGGCGACATCGTCTGGCAGGACAAGGGCATCGGCAAAGGCGCGGTGACCAGCGCGGACGGCAAGCTCTACTGCCTCAGTGAAAACGAAGGCACGGTCGCCTTGGTCGAGGCATCCAAGAAGGGCTGGCAGGAAGTCAGCAATTTCAAACTCGAAGCCACCTCCTCACAGCGCAATCCCAAGGGCAAGATCTGGACGCATCCCGTCATCAGCAACGGCAAGCTTTACCTGCGTGACCAGGAGTTCATCTCCTGCTACGATGTGAAAGGCTGATGCACAGTTTCATCAAATCTCTCGGAGGCAGGGCCGCATGGCTCTGCCTCTTTTTTGTGCTCACTCACTGCGGTCAAGCACCCCGCAGCGAGTGGAAACTGCTCTCGGACGAGTTTGCACCTTCCTGGAAAGCGTCCGGCATGCCCGAAGAAGGCAAAGTTTTGATACACGACGGCGAGATCACATTGCAGCCCGGCCAGCCAATGACCGGCGTACGTTTTGACGCATGGATGTCCGCGGGCCTGCCCGTCGTACGTTATGCCATCGAATACGAAGCCATGCGTGTGGAGGGGAACGACTTCTTCGGTACCGTCACCTTTCCGGTGAACGACTCGCATGTCTCACTCGTCGTCGGCGGCTGGGGTGGCACGCTCGTCGGCATTTCCAGCATTGATGAAATGGACGCCAGCGAGAACAACACCCACGGCAACGCCTTCTTTGAAAACAACCGCTGGCACAAGGTGCGCATTGAGGTGCGCGATGACGAACTGCGGGCCTGGATCAATGACAAGCTCTTCGTCAATACCAGCACCAAAGGCCACCGGCTCGGCCTGCGAAGCGGCGACATTGAAAAATGCATCCCCTTCGGATTCGCCAGCTATGCCACGCAGTCACGCATTCGCGGCGTGCTGATTCGTCGCCTCTAAACTATCCGACCTGAGGCTTGACCTTGCAGGGCCACCCCATATCCTCCGCACTTATGGCAACCGAGCACTTTCAACGAGGTCAGGTCATTTTTCGTGAAAACGACAAGTCCAAGGAGGCCTACTTCATTGTCAGTGGGTTGGTCGAGATCTCCATCAACACCTCCCATGGCGTCCAGTCACTTGCCCAGATCGGCCCGGGTGAAATCTTCGGTGAGATGGGCATGATCATGGACCGCCCGCGCTCCGCCACCGCCACCGCTCTGGAGAGCACCACGCTTGAAACCATTGCTGAGGCGGATTTTGAACAGCAGATCATCCAGCGCTCCGACCGCCTGCATGTGTACCTCGCCACGTTGTTTGAGCGCATCCGCAGGACCGACCTGCTGCTGACCACCACCACGAATGCCACCGTGCCACTGGTGACCAAACCCAAACCGGCCAAGGAACCCGTCTTCCGTGTGAAGATCCGTTCGCATTACGATGAAACCGGTTTCGACCATCCTCCGGTGGAAAAAACGATCACCAAGCTCCCCTTCCGCATTGGTCGCACCTACTTCGACACCGCAGTGTCATCCCTCGCCCGCAACGACATCTCGATTGAAGAGCATCATCCGTATCAGCTCTCGCGCAATCATTGCGAGATCGATTTCGAGCACGGTCATTTCGTCCTGCGTGATCGCGGCAGCAAGCTCGGCTCCTGGGTGAATGGCGAACACGTCAGCGTCGATGCGGGCTGCATCACCAGCCTGCTGAAAACCGGCGAAAACAGAATCATCTTCGGCAACGCCGACAGCCCGCACCGCTACACGATCACGATTGAGGAGCTGCCGTAAGCACGCGCTTCACTTCATCCGCACGATAGCCAAATCCCGGGCCGCTGAGCGTGCTCAGGTCCACGATGCCATTGCGCCGCTGAAACAGGCCGGGGTGAATCTCCTGCTCAGGCAGTGACGCATCGGGGTAGAACTGCATCGCATTGCACTCCACGCCCTGAATCGTTCCCGCATGGGCGGCCAGGCGCACGTGCGGAATCATCGCCAGCATCGGGTTCGTCAGATCCTGCACCATGAGCGGCATGCCATGCGCCTTGGCCCAGCACAGGCTCAGCAAGGCACCGGTCTGCGTTTTGCAGGTCTTCAAGGCCACACCAGACCAGCCGAGGCGGCGGCCCAGGCGCACGAACTCCCAGTCGTGCGCGCTTTCATCGAGGAACAACGGCTTGCGCGCTGAGACGCTGCGCACGTCGATTTGATGCGCCTCAAGATCATACGGGAACGGCTGCTCCACATACAAAGTACGGGCAAAAATCTCCGGCTCGTCACGCAGCAACCGGTCGAGGATGTCATTCACATACCCAGGCTCCTTGACGGTGCAGTTGAAGTCCGCGCTGAGCCACTTGACGCCACCAGCAAAACCAATGCGGCCGATGCGCTGCATGCGCTCAAAATCCCAGGCCGCATCCGTGCCGCGCAGCTTGACCTTGAGGCATTTCAAGCCGTCGCGTTTGATCCAGTCTGCCAGCAGCAGCGGATGCTCGTCTTTCGGCTCCGTGCCGTTCAAATCCGCCGCCTCCAGCGCATCCACACCGCCCACGAGATGCCACACCGGGAGTTGCTTCGGAGCATCCATGACAAGGTAGTCCTGCGGATAGCGTCCTTTGAAATCAATGCCGCTGCCTTCTTCCGGCGTGATGAACGCAGACAAATCCCGGCTCATGAACTCCGCGTTGTACGTGGAATAGATGTCACGGTTGTGCAGCACGCCATACGCATCATGCACGGCGATGTCGAAGGCGCTGAAGGCCACGAGCGAGCCGAGGTAGGGCATCTCATCCCCGCCCGCAGCAGCATTGGCCTCTTTCAAGGTCGCCGCCAGCGGGCCATGCATGAAGTCCTGGCCGATCTCCATCGGATGGCCAGTGAAGCCGCTCTCCACGAGGCGCTTGGCCAGCAGTGTGGAAAAATCCTGCATGCGCTGCGCACGCACCGCCACAC
>NZ_JBIPNG010000535.1:0-4227 GCF_044373815.1 Prosthecobacter sp.
GAGGATTTCATAAAGAAGGGGCAATTCATTCCGGGCGGTCATCCTCTAATCACCTACCGGCAGCATGATCTTGATTGGGTGATGCAAACGATTGCCCCGCTTGTTCCGCTGGCTGAACCCTGGCAGGTTCCCTTGTTTTACAAAGGTAATGCGCAAGGTGGCGTGACCACGACATTTCTGAATTGCGTGTTGGCGGATGAGAAGTTGCCACTTCTCAAAAAGTATGAAGCCCTTGGCCTGCCCACCACCCTGACGCCGACATTGATTTCAGACATTGTCGCTGGTGGCCACTATGACGCTCTACTTCATCTGTTGCGCAATAATCCGAACCTTCCGCGAGTCATGTTCCGCATCCGGCGACACAAGCCGGACTTCGGCACGTCGATGCGTCAGCTCTGGCTATGCCAACCGAACCCTGATGGATCGAACGTGCTGGATCACTTTGATTCGCACGGACAAACACCGCTTCAATTGCCAGACGGCAGCCGCGTGTATGCTTGTCTCGATTGCCTTGCCCCGCCCGACCACAATCATGGGCCTGTTACCAAAGAATGCTTTTGGCTGGAGCGGATTACCGCCGACGGTCGTCGACGCCGTGACCACATCGTCACTCGCAACATCCGCCGCATCTGGCACATGGAGCCGGTTCCAGCAAACAACCACCAAATCCCAAGAATGATCCCGCTGGTCAAAGAGGTGGACGGGCGCTTTTTTTGGCTCGGCATCAACATGGAAACGCTTGCCTTTGGACAAAATGCTCCTCCTGAATGGCGTTCCACCATCAACGCTTGGGTGAATGGCGAGACTTGGCAGCACATTCTCTGTAAGTTCATCGAGCGAGGCAAGGCACAACGAGCAGCAAGCGTCGAGATGCCCATATCTGTGCTCAGCGATGACGAACTCAAACCTTAGCTCCAGATGAATATGGTTCATCCGCTGCTCTTCATCATCCCTGCCAGCTCTTCTCGCACCCGGCTCTTGAGTTCCGGTGGCCCCAGCACCCTTGCTTTGCTGCCCCAGCTCAGCACCCAGCGGGTGATTTCCTCCAGGCCGGACAGGTCCGCTTGAAACTCGATCACGCTGCCGTCCGGTTTCAGCTTTCGGATCGCTTGGGTGGAGTGCCACAGGCGCTCTGCCACCACACGGGCAGCGTAGCCTTCAAAGCGGATGTGCACCTCGTGTGTGCGCTTCTCCTCACCCGCATAGCTCCACACGCCGAAGCCGCCTCCCAGATGATCTCGTGCATTAAACTGGGGATTGCGCTCAAATTTCGCCTTCAGCAGGCTCAGGTTCGTTATGCGCTGAAGTGCAAAGGTTCGCACAGCCTTCCGTACAGGGTCATGGGCCAGCAAATACCAGCCGTGCTCGATCTGCCCCACATGATAGGGATGAACAGTGCGCTGCTCCGGCTTACTGCCGGTGAGTTTGTGATAATCAAAACTCACCTCCCTGCACGCCCGCACTGCATCGAGCAAATCACCAAATAGCGTCACATCCGCCGGCAGCACCCCAGAGGCCTTCACTGAAAAGGCTTCGTCCAGTTCATGCCATTCGATGGAAATCTCACCCGGACAGGCATTCGCAATTTTACTGAAGCTCTCCGTCAGCATGCGTTCCAAGCGGGTGCCCCGCAGCGGCTCCAGCGCATGTCGTGCCAGGAACAAAGCCACGAGGTCATTGCGGGACAGATGCAGCATCGGGAACTCATGCACCTCCCGAGTGTAGTAGTAGCCGTGCTTGAGCGGGTCATACTCCAGCGGCAGCCCGAGCTGTTCGCGCATGAAGGTCACATCCCGCTGGATGGTCTTGGTCGTCACCTCAATCTCCTTTGCCAGAGAAGAGCAGTTGGGATATTTGCCGGTGCGGATGATTTTGTGGATCTCCAGCACCCGCCACATCGCTGGACGGCTGGCACCGGAACGCAGAGATGGGGACGAAGCAGGAACCTTGGCTCGTGATGTTCGCGGGGTGGATACTTTAGGCATCTTAACGAAGATTAATGCAGAAAGTTCATCTGTCACCCCACCAATGTCCCACCCCCTGTGACATTTTGCGGCAACGATGAAAACCGACCCCATTCCACTCGCATCAAATAGCCTAACCGAAATTGCCTATATCCTGGACCGTAGCGGCTCCATGCAGCCCATGCAGGAACCCGCCGTCGCTGCTTTCAATGACTTTGTTCAATCGCAGATCGACGTGCCGGGAGAGGCCCGTCTGACACTTGTGCAGTTTGATGATCGTTACGAGGTGCCCATGCTGGCGCTTCGCCTGCAGGACGTTCCTCAGCTCACCGCAGCCACCTACGTTCCGCGTGGCAGCACGGCCTTACTCGATGCCATCGGCCGCACGATCCGGGACCTTGACACTCGTTTCCAAAAGCTTCCAGCCTCGCATCAGCCTGCCAAGGTCATTCTCGCCATCTTCACGGATGGCATGGAGAATGCCTCACGGGAATACAGCGCCAAGCACATCGGCGATCTCATTCACCTTTACCGCGAGACAAAAGGCTGGGAGTTCCTCTTCCTTGCTGCGAATCAGGATGCCATTGCCAGTGCCACTGTTATGAACATCGAATGTGCCGTCGCAGCCAATGTCACCTTCAGTGCCAAAGGCATCAAATCCACCGGCAGTGCCCTCGCTCGCAAAGTCCGTGCTTCTCGCCTCAAGGCCAGTGGCCACATGGATGCAGCTGCCGAAACGGACGGGGCCATGACCCTGGATGCCATTCTGCGGGAGGAGGAATCCAAATGATTTCCAGCAGAAATGAGCCGTTCCACGTCCCTTTCAAGGCCATGCCACAAACGATGCACGGTTTGTCCTCATCCATGAGCAAATGATGAATACCTCACCCCTCACAGGTTTTTTCGTCTTATGCGTGCTCAGCTGCCTTGCCGCTTCGCTCGCCGGCGCGATAGCACTGGGTCTCGTGTTTGCGGCGGCAGGTATCGCCAGTCGCACCTGCCATCGCCAGAATGCGGTCAGTGCCAACACGCCTCGTCCGGTCATTACCTACCTACAGCACGCTCGTGCATGTGAGCCGCTGATTAGCCTTCAGCGTGGGCAATTTGTCACCGTGCCTTGGCCACACACCCTTCAAGCGCATCTGCCTGCGGGAGTCCGCCTGCAAATCCTCGAAGCCACGCCCGAACGCATCCGCGTTATTGCAGTTTGAACGATCCATTCGACTGATCATGAGACGCCGCTCCTTTTTCGTTCGCATGCTGAATGCGTTGACTGCTTCTGCCACCGCATCATCAGCCGTCAGCACTGCACCGGTCCTTGCAATTCCTGATCCAGTCACCTTGCTGAACGCAGCGGACAGCGAAGTTCCAACTTGGCTTAGGCACTGGCGTGGCCTGTCACGCCATCCCATCTGGGAAAGTCCTGACCCCACAGCAGCGCTTTTGATTCACGCCGCCGAACGATCACAAAGTCTGCGGTTGAGCTATCAGGGTGGCACCATGCCAGGAGAGCCACGGCTTTTCTCACCGGCACTGGTGTTCCGTGTCGGGCAGTCCGATCCCCTTTACGTGAACGGCTGGTGCCATCACCGCAAAGCCCACCGCACTCTACGTCTGGATCAAATCACGCTGTAGTCGCCAATTCTCTTGTGAAAACTGCGATGAACGGAACGGAGCTCAAGAAAACGAGTTTTTGATTGTGCGAATATGATTAGGAACCCAAGATCAGAATAACCCAACCTCTTTAGAGATTTCACGCACATGCCCACCTCTGATTTCAGTGGCTTCGTTGCAGCAGCAGGCTCACTGAGCCTCGGCCCAGGCCAGATCTGCTGCAAGGTCATCCGCCTCGTAGTCCCGACATCTCACAGGCACGCCCCAGCGAGGCCCCCTCTCCTCTTAGTACTGCACCGCCAAGTCGGCTTTCACCCGAGCGCCCATCGCTTGTTCGGAAACTCCCCAATCGGCTGCGATGTCGGCAGGAATGTCAAGAATCAATCTCATGGCATAGGAAGGGTAGGAAGGCCCCGGCAGAGCGGATTGAGGGTAACCAAAGCTGCACCCCCGTCTGAGCTTATGCTTCAACGGAGCCGCTCTACCGGAACACGAAGACCATTCCATATAATACCCCCCCTTCAACCCCTATCTGATCTTATGAACAACACTTTCTTGACAGTGTTCTCATTGGCGGCACTTTCGCCGCATGAATCTCCCCGAAGGCTTCCATTCATGGCGTCTTGCCTTGGGAAACCCGTACGCTGGC
>NZ_JBIPNG010000537.1:0-4201 GCF_044373815.1 Prosthecobacter sp.
CGAGATCATGAAGCTGCTCGCCCAGACGCAGCAAAAGGGGCTCGCACTGCCAATTCTGCGCGCCTACTGGAAAGGCCACCACATCAAGATCGAGATCGGTGTCGGCAAAGGTAAAACTCACGGGGACCAAAGACAGGATCTGAAGGAGAAGGCCGAAAACCGTGAAGCGGCCAGGACTGTGGCGAATTTTAATCAGAAGAACAAGCGGTAGGGTCGGCGACCGGACCACGGTCTGCATTCGCACGCTCCTGGCTCAATCCACCAGCAAGGCTCGCTTGCACCCGACAGCTCTGCTGTTCGCGGAGATGCCTACGCCAAGTCATCTGGATCGAGGTCCCCGTTCTCGTCCGCCACCGACAATCCGGCTCTGCCAACTCGCCATGAAGCGCAGCCTTGTGGCCCATGGGATTAAGCTTTCCAAACCCTTTTGGAAAGACCATCGTGCGTCAACGTTTATAATGCATTAACCAGCCTGCCATGAAAACTTTGCTCTCCTGCCTGCTCCTTCTCCCTAGCCTGATGCATGCCGCTGACCTGCGGACCCTGGCCAAGTCCTCGGCCACGATTTCTGTCCTGAACATGCAGCCTGTGCCGCTCGTGACCAGTACCGACAAAAATGGCTGGGCACGCATTCCGGCCTTTTTTTCGAACAATGGGGCGACCATTTTTGCTCCCACAGCAAGCACCAATGGTGTCGCTGATATTGAGATCACAGCCGACGGCTATCTTTTCCTCGCCTGCAACTGGGACTACCAAGGAAACCAGTCCGGAAACTGGGAGAAAGAGCGCTGGACGGAAAAGAATTTCAAATCCAAAGGCTGGGATCGAGTGAGCAAGAACGACCTCGGCGGCGACCTGGTGAAAAATGACAACCGCGCCCAGACGATCTTCTTCAAGAGGGTCAAAAAAGGCGAGAAACTGCGCCTCCGTTGCAACAAATACGACCCGCCTTATCCAATCCTGCTCACGAGCAAACCGTGAGCAACTGTCCTGGCCGCAGCGGCAGTCAGCGCCGGGTGTTCAATTCGATCTGGCGCTGGCAGAGCGCCATTTGTGCTTGAACACGCAGTGAGAATGCACGCGACTGACCGATGAGGTAACCCACGATGCTCCCGAGCACGACACCAATAACGACCCCTATTGGAGACTCGTGCGAGGCAGACAAACCAAAAAATCCACCTGCCACGAAACCGATGAGCGTTCCAAGTACGATGGAGCTGTTCGCCTGGCTATAAAGCTTGTCCGCCAGTTTTTGGATTAATTCGGGATTGTATTCGGTTGCCATAGTTTGGAGTTGGGGAGCTTGTAAGTTTGGGAGCGTTATACTCGGCTGTTTAATGGAGGTGCACAACCAATTGAAGGTAATGGCGTATCATTGGCAACCAAATTACGCAATGTGAATACACACAGCATTTAGAAATTTATTGGTCAGGACGTATGCTGACACCATGCTCCCCATCTGCGAGAGCCACCATTCCAGGACAGCCAAGGATTGCCTTCAGTGCGCAACCATCCAAGGTCACTCGGGCTCTGTTTACCATGAGAACGCATGCGTTCCGTGCTTTCGCGTTTGCCCATCCATCCTCCTGCTTTAGCATCCGCCCCATATGAATCGCAAACGCCTCGGCCGCACGGGTATCGTCGTCACTGACATCTGCATGGGAACCATGACTTTTGGCCTGCAGGCGGATGAGGAAACATCTTTTGAAATCATGGACCGGGCCCTCGAGGCGGGGATCGACTTCTTTGATACGGCGGAGCTGTATCCGGTGCCACCGAGTGCGGAGTTGTTTGGGGTGACGGAGCAGATCGTGGGCAAATGGCTCAAAGGGCAGAAGAGGGGTGAGATCATCATTGCTTCGAAGGTGACGGGGCCTGGGCATGGCTGGTTCCGCCCACCGGTGCGCAATGGATTCACAGCGCTGGACCGCCGCCAGATCTTCCAGGCCTGCGAGGACAGCCTGCGCCGTCTGCAGACGGATTACATCGACCTCTATCAGACTCATTGGCCAGACCACGGCATGCAGCAGGAGGAGACGCTGGGGGCGCTGACCGATCTCATCGACCAGGGCAAGATCCGCGCGTGGGGCAGCAGCAATGAAACCTGCTGGGGCGTGATGAAAAATCTGTGGGAGGCCGAGAAGCACGGTCTGGCCCGCATGGCCACGGTGCAGAACAATTTCTCTCTCATCAATCGCCGCTGCGAGAGCGAACTGGCGCAGGTCTGCCGCAAGGAAGGCGTGAGTCTCCTGCCCTACTCGCCCCTCGGTGGCGGAGTGCTGTGCGGCAAGTATAATGGTGGTGCCCTGCCCAAGGGCGCACGCTTCACCGACTACATCCAGAACGGTGGCCCGCGTCAGAAGAAGATGGCTGCGCGCTTCGTCAATGAGCGCAGCCTTGAGACCACGGCGCGCCTGCAGGTCATCGCGGCAGATCTCGGTGTCAGCGTTACTGCACTGGCCCTTGCCTGGAGCAAGCAGCACGACTTTGTGGCTTCCACCATCGTCGGAGCCACCACGGTGGCGCAGTTGAATGAGAGCCTCTCTGCGGCAGATCTGGTGCTGAGTGACGAGACACTGGCCCGCATCAATGCGATTGATGAGGCGATTCCATGCGCGATGACGGAGGATGGTTTGCGGAGGCTGTAAGGGCGCTGCGGTGTAAACCTGAGCTTCCCCCCCTCAAGATCAGTACCAGGTTATTTTTCGAACCGGGAAAAAGACGTTGCGCTATGAGGCGGCTTTTGCTGGAATCGCCCACTCCCTGACCGATCCCCTCCCACGCCATGACTCAGACCACCTCCGGCAAAGCCGACATGAAACTCTTCTGGGCCTGCTTCATCGCCCTGGTAGCCACCTCGTTTGTGTTTGGTGTGCGCGCCAACACGGGCATGTGGCCTTTTGCGCTGAGCATCATCTTCTTCAGCCTGATCATTGACCGCATTGGCTACAAAACGGTCGCGTTGTTTGCCGCCGGCTGCCATGTCGTTTCACTCGTGCTCACCCTGCGCGCCTCCGGTTATGAGGACTTTTACTGGAGCTCGCTGCTCATCGCGGTGGCGAATGGCACGGTGGAGTCGTTCATCAACCCGGTCATCGCTACGGTTTTCAGCAAGAACAAATCGAAGTGGCTGAACATCCTGCACGCAGGCTGGCCCGCAGGACTGGCGCTCGGCGCGCTGTTTTGTGCGCTGCTGCCAGAAACGAAACTGTTCTTCAATGCCGTGTGGCAGTTCCGTTTTGCGCTGTGCTTCATCCCTGTGGTGCTCTACACGCTGCTAATATTGCCACGGACATTCCCAGTGAATGAGCGTGTGGCCGCAGGTGTGAGCTACCGCGACATGCTCAAGGAAGTGGGTGCCGTGGGCTCCTTCATCATCGGCTCCCTGGTTTACTGCGCGGTCATGCAGATGATCGGCTACGAGGCCTCTCTGCGGGACTCGCTCATCGCCGGACTGGTGCTTGGCGCAGCCACTGGATTGTATACCCAGTCATTGGGCAACTGGCTCTTCATCATCGTTCTCATCACCATCGGACCGCTCGCCACGACGGAACTCGGCACTGATGGGTGGATGCCGGAACTGCTCAAGCTCAGCGGGCCGGATTTCCCGAACTTCGCCACGTGGATTTTTGTGTATGTCTCCGTCATCATGACGGTGCTGCGCTTCTATGCCGGGCCCATCATGCACAAGGTTTCACCCATTGCCCTGCTGGTCATCGGCGCGGCCATTGCCATCACTGGGCTGATCTTCCTCTCCCATGCCACTGGCTGGGTCATTCTGGGCGCAGCGACAGTGTACGCGCTGGGCAAGACCTTCCTGTGGAGCACCACGCTGGGACTCACCGCCGAGCAGTTCCCCAAAGGCGGCGCACTCACTCTCAATGGCGTCTCCGCTGTGGGCGTGCTGTTCCTGGGTGTCCTCGGCAGCCCCTACATCGGCCACAAGCAGGACCTCGACATGGCCGAGCGTCTCTCCGCGACTGAACACGGCGCGCTCTATGCTCAGATCAAAGGCGAACCCAAGGCTGGCATCTTCGGCAACGCGCCGACGCTGAACCAGGAAAAAATCAAGACCCTCCCTGCACCGCAGCATCAGGAACTCGAAACGGTGCAGGCCGCCAGCAAGCGCAGCGTCTTCACCACCATCGCCATCCTGCCCAGCTTCATGCTGGCCTGCTACCTCGGGATGTTCTTCTGGTTC
>NZ_JBIPNG010000538.1:0-4188 GCF_044373815.1 Prosthecobacter sp.
CGAGTGCGGAGACGATGGCATCAGCGCGCATGAATCCGCGCAGTATCGCGTCGATGGCTTTGTCAGCATCGGCAACAGCACCGGCATCACCGACACCGGCACCGCGCAGACCAGCTATAAAAACGTCTTCCTCGCAAAAAACATCGGCTTCGATCTCTACTTCCTCGACGAAGGCCGCTACTCCCTCACAAACGCTCTTGTGATCTCCATGGCGCAGAACCCGCTCTCCATCACAGGCCGCACAACCGGCGACTGCCGGATGCAGATGAAGAACGTCTTCATCCGCCGTCTTGCAGAGCCCCGCATCGGCAACGTCGCCCTGCGTGCCGTGCTGGAGGCAAAGCACTGCACCTTTGAAAACATGGACGTCAAAGTCGCCGGCGCAGCCACCTGGGAAAACTGCCTCATCAACGGCAAATCCTTTCCTGAAGGCAGCGGCGCATTGGGCGCTGATCTCCATGAACTGATGAAGCTCGTGCCGAAAGATTTCAAACCATGAGGACGGCCCTGTTCATCTTCACGCTGCTCGCACTGCTGACACCTCTCAGCGCGCAGGAGGCTTACCCGCCCATGCACCGCCTCACCTGGGAGGAGTATGTCGGCACACTAACGCACTGGCGGCAAACATTCCCCAAGACCATGTCGCTCGAATCACGCGGCATGAGCGGCCAGAACATGCCCGTGTATCTGCTAAAAATCACCGACTCCACGGTGCCCGCCGCAGACAAGCAAATCTGCCTTATCACCACCCTGCACAGCGGCCCGGAGCGCACCGGCACCACGGGCGCACTCGCCTTCGCGGAATGGTGCCTCAGCGATGATCCCCTGGCCGTGGAAACGCGGCGCAAGCAGATCATCCTCGTGATGCCCTGCGTGAATCCGCTGGCCATGTTTTACACCGATCGCTTCCGCAATGAGCACGGCGTCGATCCCTACACCGGCAGCGGCCGCATCGGCAAACTCTGGGATGTAAAGACGCTCACCCTCACCAAGCCCGAGGATGCCCCCGAACTCACCGCCGTGCTTTTCGTGATCGACGACTACCAGCCCGAAGTTCACGCCGACCTCCATGGCACAGGCCTCCAGGAATACGCCCCCGCCCAGCTCGGCACACGCCGCATGTATCACGGCCAGATCATGACGGAGGTCACCGGCGGTGCGTATTCAAACTACGCCCTGCGCCCTTGGGACTGGCGCGTCACCGAGGCCATGATTGATGCCGGACGCGCAGCGGGCTTCCCCTCCGATCGCTTCGAGGCAGATGCCCAGCGCACCTTCTGGGGCCCGGAGCTCGCACCCCTGGGGCGCAAGCTCTGGCACGGCATGCCCATGTTTTACTCCGCGCACTACGGTTACGCCAAATACCACACCATGCTGCTCACGCAGGAAGTCGCCTGGGAGCAGAGCCTCGTCGCCCGCATGCAGGGCCTCATGCGCATCGGCAATTGCGCGTGGCTGGATGAAAAAACACCCGGCTATCCCGTGAACCGCATGCGCCACTTCGTCGGCCATTACGTCACCGCGTATGGCGCCACAGCCTCCGCACGCCGCACCAGTCGCGTGGAGCTGTGGAATCAGCAGAGCGAATTCGCCCTCGGCTTTCTCTATCCGCAAACCGTAGGCCGCGAGACCCTCGTAGTAGCCACCACCGCAGCAGCCAAGCACGCCGTCGCCAGCAACGACTTCCGCTCCCTCCTCGGCGACTCCGCCACCGAAGTCGAGAGCTTCATCAAAGCCGGCCCCGAGCTCAAAGTCGCCATGGAGCAAACACCAGAGCAGCTCCTCGCCGCCAAGACCGACGCCAAATTCACCCACGGCATCGGCTTCCGCCTGCGTCTGCCCTATCCCGTGCCCAAACAACTCGAAGTGCACCTCAATGGTGCCGTGTTAAAGACCGATGCCACCGACGGCTACGAAAGCTGGTTCGCCGACGGCTTCACGCAGGTGCAAGTCAACGTGCCTCCGCAAAAACTCCCCGCCCACGGCCTCTACTTCATCACCTGCGCCTATTCGCCCAATGAACAGCGCCCCACCGGCTGGATGCCGCCTGCGGAAGTGCAGAAAAAATACGCCACAGCAAAGCTCGACGCCACTCCCGCAACCTTCACCGACGTGGCCTACGGCAACCACTTCCGCCAGACGATGGACGTGTGGCTGGCAAAATCCGCGAAGCCCACGCCCGTCGTGTTTTACATCCACGGCGGCGGCTGGGCCGCGCAGGACAAGACCGACATCCATCAGCATCTCGATGTCCCCGCATTCCTCGCTGCCGGCATCTCCGTCGCCTCCATCAACTACCGCTTCCTCATGGATGCCAATGCCGCCAAGGTCACGCCACCTCTGCAATGGCCCCTGCAAGATGCCGCACGCGCTTTGCAATTCCTCCGCTCGAAAGCCACCGACTGGCATCTCGATAAAACACGCATCGCCGCCAGCGGCGTCAGTGCCGGTGGCTGCTCCTCCCTCTGGCTCGCCATGCACGCTGACATGGCCGACCCGCAAAGCACCGATCCCATCGCCCGCGAATCCACCCGCCTCCTCTTCACCGCCACCAAAGCCCCGCAGGCTTCGTTCGATCCGCAGCAGCTCATCGAATGGATCCCCAACAGCGAATACGGCGCCCACGCCTTCGGCTACCCGCTCAATAAGTCGCGAAAAGAAACCTTCCCGCTCTTCCTCGCAAACCGCGCGCAGCACCTCGCAGACATCCCCCTCTGGTCACCCATCGCCCACGCCACTGCCGACGATCCACCCGCCTTCATCATCTACACCAAGGACGACAAGCCCCCCGTCAAAGGCCAGCCGCAGACCGATCCCAGCCACAGCGTTCTGCATGCCCTCATGTTGCAAGAAGCACTGCAGCCTCTCGGCGTGCCCTGCGCAGTCCACTATCCGCAGGATGGAAAGCCCGTCACCACCATGCAGGATCTCCTGCTGCAACACCTCAAACCGATCAACCATGGCAACTAGTCTCAAAGCCATCCAGCGCAAATCTCCTCTCCCCGTCCTGGACATCCTAGCTCTGGGTATCCTTCGGGGAGAGGCCGGGTGAGGGGCGAAACAAAGCTCCCATAATCTGCCGCACCTGATTCCTCCGAATCCTGAACCGTTACCAACCATGAAGCCCACATACTCACTCTTCACTTCTCTCCTGCTGCTCGCCAGCACCCTCGCCGCAGCCGAGGCACCCATCCAAATCGGCAGCCGCCGCGAAATCTTTGCCGATTCCTTTCTGATCGAGAGCTTCAGCGGCACACATCTGCAACAGCAGACCCCGCGCGATGAAGGCGTGGCCTTCAAGTTTGACCAGCCATGGGAGGGCCTCTTCAGCGGCTACGCCACCCTCGTCACACTCGCAGACGGCCGCCTGCGCGCCTACTACCGTGGCAAAGCTGTGGCCAACAAAGACGGCAGCGAGGAAGAGGTGACCTGCGTCGCAGAATCCACCGACGGCCGCCAATGGACCAAGCCCGAGCTCGGCATCTATGAAGTGATGGGCACCCGCAAAAACAACATCGTGCTCATGAAAGCGCACACCGCCACTCACAACTTCAGCCCCTTCCGCGATGCGCGCCCCGGCGTGCCCAAGGACGAGCGCTTCAAAGCCTTCGGCGGCACGATGGAAGGCGGCGGACTCACCGCCTGGAAATCTCCCGACGGCCTCCGCTGGGAAAAGATCAGCCCCGAGCCTGTGATCACCAAGGCCATGGTGCCGTACAAATACATGTTCGATTCACAAAACGTGCCCTTCTGGTCCGCTGCAGAAGACAAATACGTGGCCTACTACCGCGTCTTTGAGGGAGGCATCCGGCGCATCGTCCGTAGCGAAAGCAAAGACTTCCGCACCTGGTCCGCCCCCGTGCTCATGGAGTACCGCAATCTCTCAGTGCAGGCCCCGGTCGAGCATTTGTACACCAATCAAACGCACCCCTACTTCCGCGCACCACACCTCTATGTGGCCATCGCCGCGCGCTTCATGCCAGGCCGTCGTGTGCTCACAGACGAGCAGGCCGCCGCCATCCATGTGAATCCGGGCTACTTCAAAGACACCTCCGACGCCATCTTCATGACCACACGCCCGGCGGAGGGAGCTGCGCATATCGGCATGTATGACCGCACCTTTCTCGAAGGCTTCATCCGTGGCGGCATCGGCGCGCAAAACTGGGTTTCCCGCACCAACTACCCCGC
>NZ_JBIPNG010000539.1:0-4173 GCF_044373815.1 Prosthecobacter sp.
GGTGGCCGCCATCGACCCCGAATGTGCCATGGCCTACTGGGGCATGAGCATGGCCAACGTGAACAATGAGAAACGCGCCAAAGCCTTCATCAAGAAAGCCACCCCGCTCAAAGCCAAGGCCACGCCGCGTGAGCAGAAGTGGATCTCCACCCTCGAAAATCTCTACCGCGACCCCGACAAGCGCGACAAAAAGCAGAAGAGCCTCGACTGCATCAAGGACTTCGAAACGCTGGTGCAGGACAACCCCAAGGACATCGAAGCCAAGGCCTTCCTCGTCTGGCGCATCTGGTTCTCCCGTGATGAAGCCCCCATGTCCAGCCTCCTGGCCGTTGATGCCCTGCTGGATCAAATCTTTGCCGCCGTGCCGAATCATCCCGCGCACCACTACCGCATCCATTTGTGGGATCAGACCAAACCCATCTTTGCCCTCAAGTCCGGTGCACTGTGCGGGCAGGCGGCCCCGGGCATCGCCCACATGTGGCACATGCCCGGTCACACGTTCTCCAAATTGAAGCGTCCCGACGACGCCGCATGGCAGCAGGAGGCCAGCACCCGAGTCGATCACGCCTACATGATCCGCACCTACATTTTGCCGGATCAGATCCACAATTACGCGCACAACGAAGAATGGCTCACCCGCACTTTCAACGACCTCGGCCGCGCCAAAGACGCCGCCGCGCTGGCCCGCAGCCTCATCGCCATTCCTCGCCACCCCACCTACAACTACCTCGACAAGCCCTCCACGTCCGCCAGTTACGGCCGCACCCGCTTGATCGAAACCCTTCTCAAGTGGGAAAACTGGAATGAAGTCAAAGCCTTCACGCAGGTTCCCGCAGGCCAGGTCACACATGACATCACGCGTCTCCATGCGCTTGGCCTCGCCAGTTTTCAACTTGGCGACTCTCCCGCCCTAGCCGCTGCATTGAAGGATCTCGAAGCCCTCGTCATCCCTGCCAAGACCGCAAAGACGGAGGACGGCAAAACGGCTGCCGAATCGAAAAAATCAGACATCAAAGAAGCCTCCCCGGACACCAAGGCGAAGAAAACCCCAAAACCCGAGGTGAAGAGCAAAGCCAACGCCATCGCCGAACTCAAGGCGCTGGTCGCCCTCGGCACCAAGGATGGTTCCGTCCGCCGTGCCGAAACTCACAAGATGCTTTCAGACCTCAAAGTGCTCGAAATCCCCAAGGAACGTCTCGCCCGCTACTGGCTCAAATTCGACGACAAAGTCCAGGCGGCCGAACTCACCAAGAACTTCACGCAGGATCTCGTCAGCCTCGCTATCAAAACGGAGGTCCTGCAGGCCTGCGGAAAAACCGAAGAGGCTAAAAAAGCCTTCGAGGAAACCCGCAAGCTGGCCTTCGCCATGGATCGCGATCTGCCCATCGCCAAGCGCCTCGACACCCTCGCCAAAACTTTCGGCATCCAGGGCGACTGGCCAGCCGCCACCCCCAAGCGCACAGACAGCGGCGTCCGCCCTGAGATCGCCTCGCTCGGCCCTGTCCACTGGAGCGCCCCCAAGGCTCCGGTTTTTGAAGCCCTGACGCTTGAGGGCAAGTCTGTGAAAAGCACCGACTTCACCGCGAAAAAACCCACCCTCTTCCTTTTCTACCTCGGTCATGATTGCGGGCATTGCGTCGAGCAGATCCAGGCCTTCGCAAAAGCCACCTCCGACTTTGAGAAGGCGGGCATTCAACTCGTGGCCGTCACGCTCGAAACACCGCAGGTGGCCGAAGGCATTCGCGCCAAGCTCAATCTCAAAACCGGCCAGCCCCTCCCCTTCCCCATCCTGAGCGACAGCAGCCTTGCTGCCTTCAAAAAGGTCCGCGCCCACGACGACTTCGAAAACGAAAACCTGCACGCCACCATCCTCATCGACACCCAGGGCAAGCAGCGCTGGCAGGACATCAGCTGGGAACCCTTCAAGGACGCCAAGTTCGCGCTGGAGGAATCCAAACGCCTGCTGCAGCTCGACACCCCAGCCGCCTCCACTGCCCAGGTCAGCAAGTGAGCCGCACCCAGGATTTCGCTGATCCGTGACGTTGCTGCGTGCGGCATTCGCCTTTATGACTGCGCATGGTTTTCCCACGCGCTTTTCTTCGGACCACGGCTGCCTTCGCAGCGCTCATTCTAGCCTCGTGCGAGCTGCCTGCACCGCAGCAGGCGTATCAGCCACAGGCGGCTCTGGCAGGGCCGTTCATGCTCGGCATTGATGTGCTGGCTTCACGCAACTTTGATCTCATTCAGGGCAAGCGGGTCGGCCTCATCACGAACCAAACGAGCATGACTGGCCGTGGTGAGCGCACTCGCACCGCCATGCAGCGTGCACTGGGACGGAATCTCGTCGCGTTGTATGCGCCGGAGCATGGCATCGACGGCACCATCGGCGCCGGCGTTCACGTCAGCACTCGGCGCGACAGCGTGACCGGACTCATCGTTTATTCGCTTTACGGACCCACTCGCAAGCCTACTCCGGCGATGCTCGCCCCCATTGATGTGCTGGTGTTTGATTTGCAGGACATCGGCTGCCGCAGCTACACCTACATCAGCACCATGATCGTGGCCATGGAGGCCGCAGCCGAATGCGGCAAGCAGTTCGTGGTGCTCGACCGTCCGAATCCCCTCGGTGGATGGCGCGTGGAAGGACCGCCGTTGGAATCCAAATGGAAATCCTTCGTCGGCCAGATCCCCGTCCCTTACGTGCATGGCATGACTGCGGGTGAACTCGCCATGATGGCGGGCGCACGAGGCTGGATGGCCCACACACCACGCCTGAATGTGGTCAAGATGCAGGGGTGGAACCGGGGCATGGTCTGGCAGGACACCGGGCTGCATTGGTATCAAACCTCGCCCAACATCCCGCACGCCACCTCCCCCTTCTACTACGTCGCCACCGGCATCCTCGGGGGCGCCACTTCTGTGGATATCGGCATCGGCACCGAGAACCCCTTTGGCTACGCCGGTGGCAGCGGCGTGAATCCGCAGGCTCTCTATGCCTATTGCCAGCGGCTCAACACCCCGGGCGTCAGTTTTTCACCGTATTCCAAGGACGGCTTTGGTGGTGTCCGCATCAACATCTCGCCACGTGCCACCGCAGACATCACCGCACTCGATGTGCTTCTCCTCGCTGAAATCAACCGTCTCTCAGGCGGCAAGGTGATTGGCCGCATGGGCGGCTCCAAACTGAACCTCTTCAACAAGGTTTACGGCAGTGAATCCCTTTACTCCGACCTGCGCCGCGGCGTCCCCGCCAACAGCATTGTGGCGCGCTGGCAGGGGCATAACCAGAGCTTCCGCTCCCAGCGGCAGCGCTTCCTGCTTTATCCCTGACCGCGCCAGCGTAGCCCACGCCGCCAATGAGCACTTGGGCTGGCCTGCGAGGTGACCTAGCAAATGCAGGCGGAAAGGAGGCAGAAGTGTGAATTAATGGTGCCGGGAGAGTGGCATATGAGGGGAGGCTTGCGCCAACACTGCAGGATGGGAACGTAAAAGTTCTGTCAAAAGACTCAAATCAGTGCTTATGGCTGTGCGTTAGATACTACACAACCATGGAAGACCTCGAAATCGCCCGCGCCTGCGCCCTTTACGCCGATGACAAAAAAGCGGAGAACATCCGCATTCTGGACCTGCGCGGACTCTCGCCCATCTCCGACTACTTCGTGCTCGTCACGGCCATGTCCACGCCTCAGCTGCGTGCCGTGCGCGACGAAATCGTCGAGCGCATGAAGGATGAGCATGCCACACCACCTGACGTCAAAGACGGCAATTTTGAGAGCCAGTGGATTATCCTCGTTTACGGCAGCGTCATGGTTCACATCCTCACGCCGGAGAAGCGCGAGTTTTACGCCCTTGAAGAACTCTGGGGAGACGCCCCGGAAATGGCGCTGAACCTTGAGCCCCCTGCACCGCCACCGGAGCCGAAAGCGCCAAAACCCAAGGCTGCCAAGAAAGCTGCGGTGAAAAAAGTGGCTGCCAAAAAAGCTCCGGCAAAGAAGGCCGCTGCAAAGAAAGCGGCGAAGAAGAAATAGCTCATAAGTACGATGGGCACTCCTGCCCGTCGGCGAGCGCGCCGCCAGAACTCATGATTCCCAAACAGACCCACGGTGACGCCCAGCAAAGACATGGACTCTCCACACCTCCGTTTGGGACAAATCGCGAGCCAGTGAGTTGGCG
>NZ_JBIPNG010000137.1:0-14077 GCF_044373815.1 Prosthecobacter sp.
ATTGGCGATGTTGTTGGCAAGCATCAGCGTTGCGACCAGGGCAACCACCAGCCACAGCACCCCCAGCAGAATGGCCTCCACGCAAAACCCTCTGACGGAGCGTGCAGGCTGGCACAGCAGCAGCCAGCTCAGAAAAGACAGCAAACCCACGTACACCAGCAGGAGAGGATAGTAAGAGATCAGCACCAGATCCCGCAGCCAGAGGGGATACCCGCCGGCATTTGTCCAGAAGTACGGTGTCTCACGCAGCCAGACAAAAGGCAGCAAAAACCCGGCCTTCAAAAAGGCCGCGACGTAAAACAGCGGCTTGAAGAAGGTGATGGGCTGGCTCTCGTTTTTCATCATTCCCATAAAGAAAGCACTCTCACAGGACTTGGAAACAGCCCAGTGATAAGGAAGCGCCCCCCGCCATTCTACGCATACCTTTAGCGCATTTATCCCCGCCAGGAAGATTGAACGCCAAGATTGCCCTTCTTGACACATTTCTTGGCCACCGCCCCTCTGACGAAAGTCTTCACCCCCCACGTGCGTAATTCACACCATCATCCATCTATGATGTCCAAAACCACCCTTTCGCTGACTTGCGCGGCTTTCGCCGCAGTGTCCCTTCATGCCCAGGACGCTGCCGAAAAAATTACCTATCAGGATCACATCCGCCCTCTTTTGGAGAACAAATGCTTCTCCTGCCATAATCCTGATAAAAAGAAGGGCGATCTGGATCTGACCAGCTTCGGTGCCCTCATGAACGGCGGCGGCGGCGGGTCCGTGGTCGATCCCGGCAATGTGGACAGCAGCCGCATCTGGAGCACCTGCGCCAAGAAGGAAGAGCCCTTCATGCCGCCGGAAGGCGCGCCGCTGGGGCCAAAGGATCTCGATCTCATCGCCTCATGGATCAAAGGCGGCATCCTCGACACCAAGTCGAGCATCGCCAAAAAATCCGCCAAGCCGAAGGTGGATATGGCGGTCAGCGTCACCAGCGGCAAGCCGGAAGGCCCCATCGCCAAGCCGGAGCACGTGCTGCTGGAGCCCGTCATCGTCACCCAGCACACCACCGCCATCACGGCCATGGCCGCCAGCCCGTGGACTTCACTGATGGCACTGGCCGCGCCCAAGCAGATCCTTCTTTACGACACCGACACCAGGCAGCTCGTCGGCATTTTCCCCTACACCGAAGGCTACGCGCGCAGCCTGCGCTTCAGCCGGAATGGCTCCCTGCTCATCATGGGTGGTGGTCGTGGCGGCAAAAACGGCCACGCCATCGTGTGGGACGTCAAAACTGGCAAGCGCATCACCGAAGTCGGCAAGGAGTTCGATCAGGTCATGTCTGCGGACATCAGCCCCGATCACAAGAGAATCGTGATCGGCAGCCCTTCGAAAAAGGTCAAAGTGTACAGCACGTCCAACGGCGAAGAGGAATACGTCATCAGCAAGCACACCGAGTGGGTCATGAGCACCACCTTCAGCCCGGATGGCGTGCTGCTGGCCACCAGCGACCGCAACGGCAACGTCAACGTCTGGGAAGCCGAAAACGGCGGTGAATTCTACATCCTAGGCCAGCACAAGGCCTCCTGCGTGGACCTCTCCTGGCGCGCCGACTCCAACATCCTCGCCTCCTGCTCCATGGACGGCACGATCAGCACCTGGGAAATGAACGAAGGCAAGCTGGTCAAGAACTGGGCCGCTCACGGTGGCGGCGTGCAGTCCGTTTCCTTCACCCCCGATGGCAAGATCGTTTCCTCCGGCAACGACGGCCTCGTCCGCGTCTGGGACATCAATGGCAACAAAGTCGGTGAAGCCCCCAGCCAGGGCGATCTCGTGACCAAAGTGGTCTCGCTCTTCGACTCCAAAAACGCCATCTCCGCCAACTGGCGCGGTGATATCATTCAGTGGACCTTTGGTGTCACCGCACTCAATGAGAGCGGCCGCTACACCAGCAATCCTTCCCTGATCGCCCAGCGAATCGTGCAGACCGAGCAGCGCCTGGCAGAGCTCACCACCAAGCTCCCGACGCTGCAGGCAGCCATCAAAACCGCCGAGGCCGATGCCAAAGCGCGTAATGAAGCCCTGGCCAAAGTGCGTGCCGAAGTCGCCGCCAACGAAGCGCGCAGCAAGAATCTCCCTGGCGAGATCGCCAACGACGAGAAAGCTCTGGCTGCTTTGAAAGCCGCCCGCACCAAGGCCGATCAAGACAAGGCCGCACGTACCGCCGCCATCAAAGCCTACGCTGAAAAGTCCGCCAAGATCGCCGCGCAGGAAAAAGAGCTCACCCCTGTGGCTGCTGAAGCCACCAAACTGGCCGCTGCTGACAAGGCCGTGGCAGACACCAATACCGCGCTCGAAGCTGCCAAAAAGGCACTCGCCGCCAAGGCCGGTGATGCCGCCCTGACCGCCAAGGTCAAAGACAGCGAAGGCAAGCTCGCCGCCGCCAAGGCTGAGCAGCAAAAGATCGCCCCAGTCAAAGCCAAGGCCGATCAGCTCACCGCCGCCCTCGCCAAAGCCAAGGCCGAGCTGGGTGCTGCACCTGCCGCTCCGGCAGATCTCGACAAGCTCATCACCGAAACCGACGCCAAGATCAAAGCCACGGTTGCTGGCATCGCAGCGAAGAAGGCCGAGCTGCCGAAGCTGCCCGCGCTGGTGAAAGCCGGGCCGGATCGCATCAAGAATGCCGAGTCCAATGCCGTCACCGGCAAAACCAACCTCGTGGCCGCGCAGACCGCCGCGAATTCCGCGAGCACCGAGATCGGCATCCTGCAAAAAGTGCCGACTGCTTTGAAGGCCGCCCAGTTCAACACCGGCGTGCTCGTTGAGAAAGAAAAACTCGCCAAGCTCGAAGCTGACTTCACCGATTTCACCGAAGCCAAGAAAGACGCTGAAGCCGCCAAGGTCTCTGCCGCAGCGCGCATCGAGGATTCCAAAAAGGCCATCGCCGCATCCACCGCCGCCCAGCCCGGACTGGAAGCCGCGCTGAAGAAAGTGCAGGGCGAACAAGCCGGTCTCGAAACCAGCATCAAACCCACCCGTGACGCCGATGCCGCCGCCGCCGCCAAGGTGAACGAGCAGAAGTCCATCATCACCACTAAGGAGGCTGAAATCGCCGCTGCCGCCAAAGCCAAGGACGCAGCCATCGCCGCCGCCAAGAAAGCCGCTGAAGACATCGCCAAGGTGATCGAGACGAAGAAGAAGAGCCTCGCTGAAGTGAATGGCAAACTCGCCGCCCCGGAGAAAGCCGTGAAGGCCAGGCAGGATGCCGTGGCACCGAAAGACGCTGCCCTGGCTGCCGCCAAGAAAGCCCACGCTGACGCCACCGCTGATCTCGCCAATAAAGCGAAGACCGACAAAGACGCCGAAGCCGCCCTGGCTGCCGCGACTGCCGCCCAGGCCGCTGCTGAGAAAGCCCTGACCGACACCCGCGCCAAGCAGAAGCCTGCGGCTGACGCCGTGGCTGCTGCCAAGAAAGAACTCGCCGCGAAAGCTGGCGATGCAGCCATCACCGCGAAAGTCGCCGCAGCTGAAAAAGCCGTGGCAGACATCGTCAATGCCATCAAGGCTGCTGAAGGCGACGTAGGCGCGAAAAAGACGGCCAAAGCCGCTGCTGTGAAAGCCCATGACGTGGCTCACGCCGCCAACAATCCGCAGAGCGTGAACAAAGCCCTGGCCGCCATCAAGACCGCCGAGCAGCAGCTCGCCCAGGCCAAAAACGAACTCGCAGCCGCCGAGAAACAGGCCGCATCGCCGCGTGCGCAGCGCGACGCCATCCAGAAGGAGATCGAAGCCCAGGGCAAGGCCCTTGCCGAGAAGCAGGCCGCACCGGCTGCGCTTGAGAAAGACTTCGCCGCCAAGATCGCTCCGCTCAATGCCGCCATCGCCGCAGCCAAGACCGCCCTGCCACCGCTGGAGCAGGCCTATGCCGCCGCCCATGGCAAGCTGGACGCCGAGCAGAAGGTGCTCGACGCCAAGAAGGCCGAAGTCGCGAAGGCCAACGGTGAATTCGAAGGCTCCAAGAAGAAGAAAACCGACGCCGAAGCCACCATCGCCGCCGCCATCAAGGAAATCCCCGAGAAGGACAAGATCATCGCCGAAGCCACCGCTGAACTCGCCAAGCTGCAACCGCAGCTCGACCCGATGCGGACCAAGGTGAAGCAGATGAACGACCAGTATCTCACGATGCTGCCGAAGTGATCTCAAGGCACCTGTGATTGGCAGACCGAGAAGCGTTCTTGAGCGCGGCGTCGAAAGCGCACGCGCGGAGCGTCTTGGACTGCGGTGACAAGCCTGGGCGCGGCACCGCTTTCGAAGGGGTGACGGAAAGATGAGCGGCCAAAGATCACCGTCCGGCTGGCGAAGGCGGTGTCGCCGATGCAGGCTTGCGCCGGGCATCTCTGCCACCGCACTCCACGACGCTGGCGCGTTTTTAAAGCGCCCAGGTTTGCGGGACGCCTCGTTCCTGCAAACGCAGACCCAAGCCGCTTCGTCCTGCCCGCTGGAGGCTGGTCCAGCTTCCCATCCTCAAATAGCGATTTTATGCCATCGCCCTCGATAAAACATCTAGACATCCGGGAGTGGGCGCTGCTACAGGCCGTGCACCTATGAGCGTCTATCAGGTCACCCGCGAAGGTCAGAATCTTGGCTCCTTTGAAGCTTCCCAAATTCAGGAAGGCCTGCAAACCGGCCAGTTTCTGGAGAGCGACCGGGGCTGGCGCGAAGGCATGTCCGGCTGGAAGGGACTGACTGAAATTTTCGGCGACTCTCCGGCTCCGCAGACCAAAGCCATTGCATCTTCCTTGAGCGCTCTGGTACGGAAATCCCCAGGCTCAAAGCCAGCCGAAAGCATCAACCCCTATGCCGCGCCTGCTTCAAACAGGGTGATCTCTCGCAGCAGCGGAGAGCTGCCGTTTGACGTCATGCTGGAACTGCAGAACACCCGGCCCTGGGTGCTGTTCATCGCCGTGGTGATGTGGATCATCGGCGGAGGTTTTGTGTCGCTGATGCTGTTTGGTCTGTTGTTCGGAAACTCCTCGTTAGGGAACTCGATTGTCATTGGCGGTCTGGCCAAAATATTCAGCTATCTCATCGCCATCGGGCTTGCCTACATCATCATCTATCCCACGCTGAAGCTGACCCGCTATGCGTTGAACATTGCCCGGCTCACCAAGTCAGAATCGTTCACCGATCTGGCAGCCGCACTCTCTGAGCAGCGTCGTTTCTGGCGGTTTCAGGGCATCGTGCTGCTCGCGAATCTGGGCTTTGGGCTTCTGATATTGATTTGGTCGCTGGCCGTGCGCTGAGGTCTTGGCCCCAGCCTTCCGCTCAAAACACTCCACCACTTGGGCATGGTCACTGCTCAGAGACCGGCACACATGAGCGTCTATTTGGTCACCCGCGAAGGTCAGGAACTTGGCACCTTCAAAACCTCCAAGATCGAAAAAGGTCTGAGGACCGGCTTTTTTCGGTTGTCGGATCTGGGCTGGCGTGAAGCCTCCGGCTGGCAGGGATTGGCAGAAATTGTCGGCCCGGCTCCATCACGCGCTTCACTCATGCCCCTCACCGACCAGAATTCGCCAGACGGCGTCAATCCATACGCCACACCCTCCACCAGCGTTCAGGCTGGCAGCAGCGGAGTAGTGCCGCAGGAGGCCATGGTGGCACTCGCACACACTCAGGGATGGGTGCGGTGCATCTCCATCGTGCTATGGACAGCCTGCGCCCTGCTTCTGCTGTTCATGGCATTCGGCATCTATTTCATCGCTGCTGCAGCCCAGACAGACGCCAAGCTGGTTGAACTTCCCATCAGGACCCTCGCCTTCACCCTTGGCTATGGCTTCGTGGCCATCGTTATAATGTATCCGACGCTGAAGCTGAGCAAGTATGCCTCCAAGATTGCCCGCTTGGGGAATTCGCGGTCGTTCAGTGATCTGGCCGCAGCACTCGATGAGCAGCGTCGTTTCTGGAAGTTCACCGGCATCCTCATGATCATCCACGTCACTCTGGCCCTGCTGCTCTTAATCGCGAGCTTCTTCGTCACCCGGGTTCATTGAGCCACGCCACCCAGGGTGGCGCAGGGAACACTTGAATTGCAGGACGAAGGGAGGCATGGGAAAGCTGCGCCAACCCATGAAGCCCTACTACATCACCACTGCCATTGATTACACCAACGCGCCGCCGCACATCGGCCACGCTTATGAGAAGGTGCTGGCAGACGTCATGGCCCGCTTCCAGCGGCTGAACGGGCGTGAGGTGTACTTCCTCACCGGCGTGGATCAGCACGGCCAGAAGGTGCAAAAAAGCGCCGACAAAGCCGGGCAGTCGCCGCAGGAATTCGTCGATGGCGTTACCAAACATTTCACCGCGCTGTGGGACAAGCTGAACGTGCGTTACGACGGCTGGGCCGCGACCACCGACATCAAGCACAAGCGCGTGGTGCAGGCTATGCTGCAAAAGCTGCACGACTGCGGCCAGCTTTACAAAAAGAGCTACGGCGGATTTTACTCCGTGCGTCAGGAGCAGTTCCTCACCGATAAAGAACGCGGCCCGGATGGCAACTTCGGCGAAGAGTGGGGCGAAGTCGTCGAGCTGCAGGAGGAAAACTGGTACTTCCGCCTCAGCGACCACGTGGAGTGGCTGAAAAACTACATCCGTGGCAATCCCGATTTCATCTACCCGCCGCACCGCGCCAACGATGTGCTCAACTCCCTCGATGGCAACGCGCAGGACCTCTGCATCTCGCGCCCGCTGGAGCGCCTGAGCTGGGGCATCCCCCTGCCCTTTGACGAGAAATTCGTGAACTACGTGTGGTTCGATGCGCTGACGAATTACATCAGCTTTGCCGGTTATATGGCGGATGAGGTGGGCAATGAAGGCCTGCCGCAGTTTGAAAAAATCTGGCCCGCCGATGCCGAGATCATCGGCAAGGACATCCTCGTGCCTGCGCACGCTGTCTACTGGCCCATCATGCTGCACGCCCTCGGATTCCCCGACGATCAGATCCCCAAGCTCATCGTCCACGGGTGGTGGAATGTGAAGGGTTCCAAGATGAGCAAGAGCACCGGCAACGTGATCGACCCGAACGTGCTCTCAGACACCTTCACGCCGGACGGCCTGCGCTACTACCTCATGCGCGACATCGCCACCGGCTACGATGCCGACTTCAGCGACGAGCGCATCTCCATGTCCTACAACAAGGAGCTGGCCGGTGGTCTGGGCAATCTGCTCAACCGCTCCATCAACATGGCGCAGAAGTATCGCGAGGGCCTGCTCACGCCCGGCAGTTACGATGACGAAATCAATCAAGCCCTGCGTCAGACCGTCGCCGAGGCCACGCCGCTCTACCTTGAAAAGATGAACAGCTGGGACATCCACGAAGGCATCGCCGCCGCGTGGAAAATCGTCACGCATGCCAATGCGTTTGTGGACAGTACAAAACCCTTCTCCCTCGCCAAAGCCCCTGAACAGGCCGCCCGCCTGGACAGCGTGCTCTACCACCTGGCGGAGGCGCTCACGCACGTCAGCGTGCTGCTCAATCCCATCATGCCCACCGCCATGGCCACCGCCCGTGCCCAGATCGGCTGGACGCTGCCCGACGGCTTCAAAGTCAGCGACCTCAAGTGGGGCCTGCTCCCCAGCGGCCACCAACTCGGCGCACCCGTGCCGTTGTTTCCGCGATTGGAGATTGTGGAGGAGAAGTAAGCGCAGCACCCGCCCCCCTCTTTTTCGCAGTTTTTGCGCTCCTTTGCGGCCATCCTCTTCGTATTCCATTCCGTCACCAGTCTTACCCCTTGCACCCCCCGCCCTTCTGGCTATGACCAGCGGCGCAACCTTGATGAAGAAAGCCCTCCTCGCCCTCGAAGACGGCCGAGTGTTTGAAGGCACGGCGTTCGGCGCCGATGCCACCCACACCGGCGAAATCTGCTTTAACACCTCCATGAGCGGATATCAGGAGGTCCTCACCGATCCCTCCTATCGCGGTCAGATCGTGACCATGACGTATCCCATGATCGGGAACTACGGCGTGAATCCGCTCGATACGGAAAGTGACCAGCCCCACGTGCGCGGTTTCGTGATCGAAGAACTCTGCGAGGTGCCCAGCAACTGGCGCAGCACCCAGAGCCTCGACTCCTACCTCAAGCAGTGGAACATCCCCGGCATCCAGGGCGTGGACACCCGTGCTTTGACCGCCCACCTGCGCACCCGTGGCGCCATGCGCGCTGTCATCACCACCGGCGCGACGGCTGAAGAAGCTGTGAAACAGGCCGCCAGCAGCCAGCCGATGGAAGGCAGCGACTACGTCAAGGAAGTCACCACCAAGGCCCCCTACCTCTGGGACCCCGAAGGCCTCGAAAGCGGCGACTGGGACATCCCCAGCCCTTCGCAAAACCGCGAGCCTGGTGCCGACGGCATCGTGCGCCATCCCCTTCCTGAAGCAAAGCACCACATCGTGGCCTATGACTTCGGCGTGAAGCGCAACATCCTGCGCCGCCTGCGCCAGCATGGCTTCCGTGTGGACGTGGTTCCCGCCACCACCAGCGCCAAGGACGTACTCGCCCGGAATCCCGACGGCGTCTTCCTTTCCAACGGCCCCGGAGATCCCGCCGCGCTCGAATACATCCACAAGGAAGTGAAGGAACTCATCGGCAAGAAGCCCATCTTCGCCATCTGCCTCGGCCACCAGATCCTCGGCCACGCCTACGGCGGCAAGACCTTCAAGCTCAAGTTCGGCCATCGCGGCGGCAACCAGCCCGTGAAGGACCTGCGCAATGGCCGGGTGTCCATCACCAGCCAGAACCACGGCTTCGCCATTGATCCCTCCTCGCTGCCCGGCAACGTCGAGGTCACGCACATCAACCTCAACGACGGCACCGTGGAAGGCATGCGCCACCGCGAAGCCCCCGTCCTCAGTGTCCAATACCACCCCGAAGCCGCCCCGGGCCCGCATGATGCGAAGTACTTCTTCGCCGAATTCGCCCGGATGATCGAGACGGGAAGGTAGGAGCCGCAGGCGGTCAAGGCAGTCACCGAGTTGTCAAGCATCGTGCAATGCACGAATGCACGCGCGCGGCGTGACGTAGGTTGGGTGTGTTTGGCGCGCCATGCTTTCTCATGCTCCAACGCGCTCTTCGCCAAACCGCCCGACTTTGGGCGGCACCGAGATTGCATGGCATCATCACGCGCTGGCAGACGGGCGGGCTGTCGCCACACCCATCCAACGACCGGCGCAACGCTCCATCGTTGGGGGCTTGTAGATTCGCACGACAGGCATTGCCTCACCGCGTTCGCCCCGCAGGCAGCCTGCGGCGGGCTATCTGCGCTTCGCTTCGGTTTCTGGTTCCTGCCTGCCTCCCAGCCCCCTTTCGACTTCATTTCCCGTTTCCCTCCCAGGGGGGTCAAATGTGGAAACGAAGGAACACCGCCCCCCCCTGGGTAGGCCGCACGGACAGCGCCGCCCATCCCCGGCACACAGCATTTGCATTCAGCCAGCCGTGGCTTACAATACCACATCATAGCCTGATCTATTATCAGGCGTACGCCACGCAGGCGCCATCAACAAACTTGAAATCCTGGGGTCAGCCAGGGGGGGGGATGCGCCTGTACATGTTGGTCAATGTACGAAGAGCTGCCTTCACCAACACCCTTAGGGGCCAATGTTTGGTCAGGTTGTGGCACACGACCGTGCGCGAGCAATGCCGACTGTGGGTGCCGCGATCCGCAAAAGCTCCCCCGCATTTTGCGAAACTGATTTCTGAAAAGCGAGCGTGGAGACGCTCGGCGGCGCTTGGAGGACCAAGCGCCCTACCTCGCGCCGGGCGCTCGCATGCCCAGCGCTGGCAAGGCGGGCAGTCCTCAGCCCGCCGCCGTCGACGTGTCCTTCGTAGATCGACGCAGGAGAGCGAAGAAGTAAGCCCCTGACCTCCTTGGAAAGAATCGGCGTCAGGGTCTGCCAAGGAGCAATGAGTTTGGCGAAGCACCTGATCATTCAAACCACCCGCCGCAGAGTCCCCTCCTTGTGACCCGCAGTCCCAGCCCAAGGGCGCGCCTGTCTCATCATTTACCCAACGCCTCCTCGTTTCCATCCAGCACCCCCTAGGAGGGGAAACGGGAAACAATCCGCCGCTGCTCGCCTTTCTACCCAGAGAAAATGCAAAAAGCCGCCTGAAGCTGGGAATGGGCCGAGGGCTGGAAGTGAATACAACGCCACCCACCGGTATTTTCACCTCACACCGCAATCTCCGCCTTGATCGCCGGATGGGGATCGTACCCTTCCAGCGTGAAGTCTTCATACTTAAAGGCGTCGATTTCCTTCACGTCAGGATTCAGCTTCATCACCGGCAGCGCACGGCACTCGCGGGTGAGTTGCAGCTTCGCCTGATCCAGATGGTTTTTGTAGAGGTGGAGATCGCCGAAGGTGTGGACGAATTCGCCGGGCAGGAGGTCGCAGACCTGCGCGACCATCTGGGTGAGCAGGGCGTAGCTGGCGATGTTGAAGGGCACACCAAGGAAGAGGTCGGCACTGCGCTGGTAGAGCTGGCAGCTCAACCGGCCGCGATCCACAAAGAACTGAAACAGGCAGTGGCAGGGTGGCAGCGCCATCTTCTCGATGTGCGGCACGTTCCAGGCGCTGACGATGTGGCGGCGGCTGTAGGGATTCGTTTTGATGCCGTGGATGAGGCTGGCGATTTGATCGTGTGTCTCAGCCCCTGGTGCGCCCTGCCAGCGCCGCCATTGCGCGCCATAGACGGGGCCGAGATCGCCGTTTTCGTCCGCCCATTCGTCCCAGATGGTGACTTTGTTGTCGCGCAGGTACTTCACGTTGGTGTCGCCCTTCAGAAACCATAGCAGCTCATGAATGATGGAGCGCAGGTGCAGCTTCTTGGTGGTGACGAGCGGGAAGGTGGTGCTGAGATCGTAGCGGCTCTGCTCGCCAAACACGGAGTACGCCCCCGTGCCGGTGCGGTCCTCACGGTAACTTCCGTGTTCGAGCACTTTGCGCAGCAGGCGGTGGTATTCTTCCATCGTCCAGCCATAGCGGGGTGCGGGAAGGATGCAAAGGTTTCGGCGAGAAGTGGGGATGCGGAATGCCGGAGGGATGGCCGCAAAGAAACGCAGAAAACGCAAAAACCGGAGTCATCGGAGGGACCATCAACTCCCTCCACCACCCCAGCTTTTTGCGTCTTTTTTGCGTCTCTTTGCGGCCATCTCTACTTCCGTATCCTCAGTTGCACCAAACCTCCCCTGCCCCGATGATCAAGCATGGCCGATCTGCCTGATGACCCCGCGCTGCGCACCCGCATGCAGAAACTCCGCATCCGTGAAGAGGATCTGGAGGAGTCGTTCATTCGCGGCGGCGGCGCGGGCGGCCAAAAGATCAACAAGACCAGCTCCACCGTGGTGCTGCGCCATGTGCCTAGCGGCCTCGAGGTGCGCTGCCAGCGCGAGCGCTCGCAGTCGCAGAACCGCCTGATCGCCCGCCAGGAGCTGTGCGACCGCCTGGTGGCGGCCTTCAAGAGCGCGCAGATGGAAATCCAGAACGACCGCGAAAAAGTCCGCCGCCAGACCCGTGCCCGCCCCCGGGGCCTGAAGCGCCGCTACGTGGCGGGCAAGCGGCACCGCGCCGGCATCAAAGAGGGACGCGGCAAGCAGGGTGGTGACGACTGAACTGCGAACCTTCTTGCCTCCGGCCACACTCGGGGCATGATCCGCGCTCCCCATGAAAGCGCTCGTCCTCACCGCCCCCTCCGAGTTCAACTACGACCTCGAATTCCCTGAACCCACCGCAGCCGCCGGCGAAGTGCTGGTCAAAATCGCCGCTTGCGGCATCTGCGGCAGTGACATCCACGGCATGGACGGCCGCAGCGGCCGCCGCCAGATGCCCATCGTCATGGGCCATGAAGCCGCCGGTGAAATCATCGCCGTGGGCGAAGGCGTGACCGACTGGAACCTCGGCGACCGCGTGACCTTTGACTCCACCGAATACTGCGGCGAGTGCGAGGAGTGCAAGCTGGGCTACGTCAATCTCTGCCCGAACCGCAAGGTGCTGGGCGTGTCCCCCGGCGAATACCGCCGCCATGGCTGCTTCGCTGAGAAGATCGCCCTGCCAACCCGCATCCTCTACCGCATCCCGGATGACCTTTCCTATGAGAAGGCCGCCTTTGCTGAGCCCGTGTCCATCGCCCTGCACGCGGTGAATCTGGCCGATGGCATCGAAGTGGGCGAAGCCTTCCAGCACGTCCACACCGAAGGCTGCGGCCATGACTGCGAGCACAACCATGGAGCCGAGGTCGAAGACGACACGGACGAAGCGAATGGCGGCGTCGCCGTCGTGGTGGGTGCTGGCTTGATCGGCCTGCTGGTCATTCAGGCGCTGAAAGCACGCGGCTGGGAAAAAGTGATCGCCGTGGATCTCGATGACAGCCGACTGGAACTCGCCCGCAAGCTGGGTGCCGAAGAAACCTTCAACGCCAAGCAGGAAGGCCTGGCCATGCACATCCGTGAGATCTGCGGCGGCGACGGCGCTGACGCGAGCTTTGAAGTCGTGGGTGCCGGTGCCCCTCTCGATCTCGCGATCCGCAGCGTGCGCAAAGGCGGCCAGGTGGTGCTGATCGGCAATCTCCAGCCCAACACTCCCTTCCCTCTGCAGGAAGTCGTCACCCGCCAGCTCACCATCAAGGGCTCCTGCTCCTGCGCCGGTGAGTACCCCGAAGCCATCCGCCGCATTCAGGACGGCAGCATCCAGGTGGAGCCGCTGCTCAGCGCCGTGGTGCCACTCTCCGAGGGCGCAGGCTGGTTCAAGCGCCTGCATGACAACAAGGAAGGCCTCCTCAAGGTCGTGCTGCAGCCCGCCTGAACACCGCCATGATCCGCCTTTTCCTGCTCCTCTCGCTGCCTCTCTATATCCTCGACCAGCTCACCAAGAGCTGGATCGTGCAGCATTTCAGGCTCTACGAGACCGAGCAGGAAGTCATTCCTGGCGTCTTCTGGCTGCATCATGCATCCAACACCGGCGTGGCCTTTGGCATGTTCAACGGCACTCAGTATGCGAACTACGCCTTCGCCGCCGTGTCGCTGGCCGCGCTCGTGTTCATCTACGTGATGCATGGCAAAGGCCTCTTTCCCGGCAAGCTGAGCCGCACCGCCGTGGCACTGCTGGTCTCCGGCATCTTCGGCAATCTCACCGACCGCCTCTTCCGCAATCACGATGGCGGCAAGCTTTTCGACGGCACGTTCTTCGACGGCTACGTCGTGGACTTCCTGCGCTTCGACTTCGGCTTCTGGCCGTTTCATCCGTGGCCTTCCTTCAACGTGGCGGATTCGTGTGTGGTATGCGCGGCGGTCCTGCTGGCGCTCGCCTCGTTCTTTGAAACGCCGGGGCAGCCAGTGAAGAAGGCGTAAGCGAGAGGTGCCACAGGGTGCCAGCCTGTGGATTTGCACCCCTATCTTCGCTCGATCACTGAGCACTTAAGCGAGCATCCTCTGTGCGCTTCCTTGCAGCCTAAGGGCTTCGACGTGGTCGCAGGATGGGTGTGGCGACAGCCCGCGTGTCCATCAGCGTACGGCAACGCACCATGGCATACGAACGCCCTCGAAGTCGGGCGGTTTGGCGAAGAGGCCTTCGCGTGTTGAAGAGTGTCTTGTTCGCCAAACACACCCCAACCTACGCTCGGACAACTCCCCGCCCTCACTCCTTCGGCACCGGCGACCAGCGGTAGATGCCGTCGAACCATGACAAACTGCCGGGAGGGGTCGCTTTGCGTTTGGTTTCCACCCAGAGATAGCTGCCTTTGCGCTTGAGCGTGATGCTGACCTCCTTGGCGGCTTCCGGCACATCCGTCTCGATGAAGACAGCAGTGGCGGTGGTCTCGTCGTTTTTGGATGTCACCGACTCAGGCGGTATTTGGCCGGCCAGATCGGACCCCTGGTTTTCATTCACCCGCGTGCAGTTCAGATTCACACGCAGCTTGCCGTCCTTCGCACGGCGGATGCTCACGTGCCCGCCAAAGCCGTCGTCATACTCGCCATCCCAGGAGGAGCTCTTCAGAACCACCGGCTGCTGCATGAAGCCGTAGGCCGCAGCCGTGGCTTGAGCGTG
>NZ_JBIPNG010000138.1:0-14072 GCF_044373815.1 Prosthecobacter sp.
GGTCAGACCTTCAAGACCCTCGCCAAAAGCATCGGCTCACTGGATGCCCTCTTCCGTGGCACCGCGCAGCAGTACCATCTGCCGGAGGAAATTCAGAACACGGTGGACATGATTCCAGAAGCGACCCGCAAAGCCTGTGCCGCCGATGTCATGACGCGCAACATCGCTTCTCTGGACGCCAGCGTAACCCTACAAGATGCCGTGGCGGAGTTTCAAGCCCATCCGCACAGCACCTACCCTGTCACCACAAACGGCTGCGTCATCGGCCTGCTGCGCCGCTCCGTTGCCTATGAATGGCTTAAAAATCACGGCCTCACCTGCGTGGACAAGCTGCAAGCGCTGCCATTGACCAACCCCTTCTGCATCACCGCAGACACCCCCGTGCCTGTGCTCGTCGGCACCCTGATGCGCAGCGGCGTCAGCAAGGCGGTCGTCGTCGATGAGGAAAAACGCCTCCTCGGCATGATCACATTGTTTGATCTGCTCAAGGGCGCTCAGAACGTGTGACCGCACCTCGCCACGCCAGAATGCCACACAGTCCGAAGCCAAACGCATTCAGCGTCCCATGGATCGCCCACATCTGCGGCATCGTCAGCGCGAAGTTCGGGATCACGTAGCGCAGACCAAATCCGAGAGCCAGAACCATCGCAGCGAACAGCGATGCGCCTGAAATGAGAAAGCCGATCCGTGCCAGAATCGAGCGCTGCCGTTCCAGTCCCCGCCACACTTGTGAAACAGCGACTCCCAGTGCGCCCAGCACCAAAATCGCCACGCCAAATGGCTCCACAAACTTCAGCACCCCAAAGTGCGTGCCGGTAATGCCCACGGCCACCAGCGGCACACCGAGTAAAATCGCCACACATGAAAAGCGCGTCCAGCATCCCGGATTCGCTTTGGCATTCAGTCCTGCCATCAGCGGCAGCGTAAAACCCGCATGATGAAAATGCGCCGCCGTGAGCAGCACGATGAGCGGATCAAATCCCCACGGTGCCCAGTTGGCACGATGTGCCACAATCCATGCGGCACCGATGGCGGGGAAGACCGCCGCCGCATACACGCAAGCAGTGGCAGCCGAAGGTAGTCCCGTTCTGCGGCACTCCATCGCTACATCCTTCACCACATACAAACGTGCCACGAGCCAGGGCAATGCTAACAAGGTTGCCCCAATGCCGGGCACGAGCTGAAACGATCCGGCCATCGCAACTGCAGCCGCATATTCAAGCTTGTACTGCAGACGCGACATGCCAGACCACGAGGGCATCAGCATCAGCGGAGAGAAGAGCAGCAGCGCCGGCACAAAAAAAGTATTGTCCAGCGGCAGCAGGCTCACCGCTGGCAGCAGGCTCACCGCTGGCAGCAGGCTCACCGCTGGCAGCAGGCCCACCGCTATAAGCAAGACAAGCGGTTTGAACCACGATTGGAAGGCATACGCATACCTGTTCATGCCACAGCCTCCCTCATCCTCGCTTGCGAATCCCGCACAAACCGGCACTGCCACCAGCGCGCCAGCGGAAACCCCAGCCACGCCATCCAATGTCGTGGATGTGAAAACGCACGGATCACATACCACACACTGCCATCCGTCCACTGCTCAATGATGAACTGCTCTTCGCCGCACTCCGCATGCTCCGGCAGGGTGCCATAGACAAAGCCGTGCGTATGCTTTGAGTCACAGCGCCGCAGAATGCGGCAGGGATTCACCCACCACAGTCCGCAGATTTGCACCATCATCGCCACGATCTGTCCCACCTCCTGGCCTTTGACTTCCAGACGGCTGACCTCCGCCCACTTTGGAAACATGACCCACGCATCCAGAGCCTCGCATGCGGTGCGATAGGCTTCTTCTCCACTGCCCAGCCTCGCCGCATGCTCATCGGCGATGAATCCATCCGCCAGTGGCGGCGTATAGCTCAAGGGCTCATTTTTCCATAACTCCAGCCATCCTTGCAGTTGTTCGGGGGCTGGTTGTCTGAGGCTGAGCATCGTGGCAGCACGCTGCCATGGCCTTGGGGACGAAAGAAACGAAAAAGCACAAAAAGTGGACCTGCCAGTTTTCACAGCTTTCGAATCTTTTGCATCTTTCGCTACTTTCGGCCATCCATCCGCATGCCCCCACCCATCCGCGCCGTGATCTTCGACTTCGACGGCCTCATCGTTGACACTGAAAGCACCGGTTACCACACTTGGAGAGAAATCTTCGACCAGCATGGCCATGATCTGCCCGTGGAGCGCTACGCACAGGCGGTCGGCACCGATTTCCTCACCGGCAGCTACGATCCCAAGCGTGACCTCGAACAGCTCACCGGTCGCGAGTTTGACTGGGACGCGGTTGAGGTGCAGCGCAAGACCCGCGAGCGTGAACTGCGCAAGCATCTGCATCTGCTGCCCGGCGTGGCGGACCGCCTTCAGGAAGCAGCCGCACTCGGTCTGCGCATCGCCATTGCCAGCAGCAGCCCGCGCGTGTGGATCGATTCCTGGATGGATCAGCTCGGCCTGCATGCTCATTTCCATCACATCTCCACCGTCGATGATACCGGCAAGGTGAAGCCCGACCCCAGCCTCTTCCTGCATGCCGCCGAAAACCTCGGTGTCGCACCGGAGGAGGCCGTCATCTTCGAAGACTCCCTCAACGGCCTCCGCGCCGCCATGGCCGCAGGCATCCGCTGCATCGTCGCACCGGGGCCCATGACACGGCACTTGGATTTTACCGGTGCGTGGAAACGCGTGGATTCCCTCGCGCATTTCTCACTCATGGAACTCATGGCATGAAGCTGCACGCTCTGCTCTCCCTGTGTCTCATCAGCACCCTTCACGCGGCTGATCAAGCTTGGTTGAGCACGGGCGAATTCCAGTGGCAAAGCTCGCCACAACTCATCGGTCTCGTGGAAAACGCTGCCGAGCATCAGCCAGAGAGCCGCCATCAGCAGGCACAGCACCAGCACCACGGCGCCTTGTTTCAGGAGGCGGTGGAATCAATCTCATCCGGCGGGATCGCGAAACCATAAATCCAGTGGCATTCCGCGCCAGACCCTCCTTGGTGTCCCTCACGCCCAACCGCCATGACGCCGCTCCCGCTTGCCGACCGCTATGCACGTTTTCGCGACGCCGTATTTACCGGCGTAGCCGAAACGTTGCCGGGTTTTGCCGAGCCCATGACGGAGATGGAACTGCAAAGCCTATGGTTCTCCGGCGCCTTTGGCAGTGAGTTCACCACCACGGATGGCAAGGCCGTGAGCATTGCCGATTTCGGTGTCTGGAATTCCGGTGCGGGCCCGGACTTCAACGGATGCGCCATCGTGATCGACGGACAGACCATCCGCGGCGACATCGAACTCGATCCCGATGCCCGAGACTGGGAACGGCATACGCATGGAGCCAACGAGAACTTCAACCGCGTCGTCCTGCACCTTTTCCTGCATGCTCCGGAAGAGCGCTTCTACACGCGTAACAGCGCGCACCACGCTGTGCCCCAAGTTCTTCTGAATGCCGGCATGCTCCCGGAGGGCATCAAGCCCAAACGCCACCTCGCTGAGGCCAGGCTGGGCCGTTGCGCCGTCCCCCTGCGGGGCATGGAAGCAGCACGCGTGCAGTCCATCATCGAATCCGCCGCGCAGCATCGACTTGAGCTCAAATCAAAGCGTCTGCACCGCAGCGTGGCCGCTCAAGGTCGCGAGCAGGCGATCTATCAGGCGCTGGCGCAGACACTGGGCTATCGCAAAAACCAGCAGCCCTTCGCCATTCTCTCCCAGCGGCTGCCATTGAAGAAAATCACCCAGCTCGATGCCGCAAAGCGCGAGGCATGGCTCTTCGGCGTCTCCGGTTTCCTCGAAAGCGTCCGCAGTGACGACACCGAGTCCGCCACACGCTCCTACCTGCGCGAGCTCTGGAGCGAATGGTGGAAGCTGCGCAGCGGCGTGGAGCGCTGGCTGGACGACCGCCAGCTCCTGCGCTGGAAGCTCAATGCCATCCGCCCCGGCAATCATCCGCAGCGGCGACTCGGCGCGCTCACCGCATTGCTGCGTTCCTGGTCCTCCATCGTCACCCCGCTCGCCGATGCCACACGCTGGAGCCAGGCCGCATGGCGCGAGTCCTTGCTCAACCTCACGCATGACTTCTGGGCCACCCACTACACTCTCCTCTCCGAAACGGCGGAGAAACCCGTCGCCTTGATTGGCGAGACACGAGTGCAGGAGATGCTCGCCAACGTCGCCTACCCGCTGCTGGTGCCGGAGCGCACACGCCTGTGGGCTGAGTATCTCGAACTCCCCGCCCTACTGGACAATCAAAAGGTGCGCCGCGCCGTGCAGCGGCTTTTTGGTGAGGACCCGCGCAGCCGCGACTTCACCAAAAAACTGCACCAGCAGCAAGGCCTGCTGCAGATCTATGAGGACTTCTGCCTCGAAGACGACTCAGCCTGCGCCGACTGCCCCTTTCCGGAAAGATTGAAGGAGTGGAGCTAAAGCCGACGTTTTGGCGTCCACCATGCGCTCGTTTCTCGTTCTCGCCCTCTCCTCGTCGCTCGCTCTCGCTGCAGATCTGCCTGATCCCGCCGTCATCACGGCGGCAATGAAGAAGGCCGTCACCTATGCTCACTCCCATCTCGCCCGCGAAGGTGGCTATGCATCCTCCTATGACAAAGAGGGTAAGATAGGCGAAGTCGAGCACGCCAAATCACCCACCATCATCTCCATCCAGCCTCCCGGCACGACAACGATGGGCCTGGTGATTCTCCGAGCTTATCAGGCCATAGGGGATGAAGTTTTCCTCAACGCGGCCAAAGATGCGGCCAAGGCATTGCTCAAATGCCAGCTCGCCTCCGGCGGCTGGGACAGCGACTTCGATTTCGATCCTGAAAAGGCCAAAAAGTACCACCTGCGCAGCGATCTCGACGCCGGAGACAAGGAGCCCGGCAAACGCCGCAACAGCACCACCCTCGATGACAACAAGACCGAGTCCGCTCTGCTCTTCCTCCTCGAAATGGTCCACGAGCCCGCCTGCAAAGACGATGCCGAATTGAAGCGCTGCACCAAGTTTGCCTTTGATGCCCTGCTCGCCGCCCAGGCCCCCATCGGTGCCTGGCCGCAGCAGTTCTCCGGCCCGGCGGACCCAACCGCTCCGGTGCTCAAAGCCAGCTATCCTGAAACGTGGAGCCGCACCTTCCCTGCCATCAAATACACCGGCTTTTACACGCTCAACGACGACAACCTGCAGCAGATCGCCAGGGTGCTGTTCCGTGCCTACGAACTCGAGAAGGACGAGCGTTACCTCGCTGCGTTGAAGAAACTAGGCGACTTCTTCCTGCTGGCGCAAATGCCGGAGCCGCAGCCCGTCTGGGCGCAGCAGTATGACCGCGACATGCATCCGGTCTGGGCGCGCAAATTCGAGCCGCCATCCGTCACAGGTAATGAAAGCGTAGGCGCTCTGGAAGTGCTGCATCACCTTTGGGTGCTCACGGGAGATGAAAAATACCTCAAGCCCATCCAGCCCGCCCTCGCATGGTTCGAACGCTCCAACCTGCCTGACGGCACCCATGCCCGCTTCTACGAACTGCAGACCAACAAGCCCCTGTTCTTCGTCAAGGACACTTACGTCCTGACCTATGACGACAGCAACATGCCCACGCATTACTCATTCAAGGTCAGCCAGCAGAGCAAGCTCGACACCTTCAAGAAGCAGCTCGCCAAAGGCCGCGAAGAACTACAGCTCCACTTCGCCGGACCTCAGACGCCGAAGGAATGGGCCAGCCGCGCCAAAGGTGCCGCCTCAAAAGCTAAAAAAGCCGCCGAATCCCTCGACAGCGAGGGCCGGTGGATCAAAGACGACGCCATCGATTGCTCTGAATTCGTCAAACACATGAACGCCATGACGAATTACTTCGAGGCGCGAAAAAAGAGCGGAGAGTAGCCAGTTGCATGACCACTCCACCGCGCAAGGGTTTCCAGACTTTAACGCCTGGCCACCACGAACGAACTCATCACCAGGCCGATGATCACCCCCACCGCCGCGATGAGCCAGAAATTCGTTGGCGTATCGGCCACATCCGCCCGCACATACATGCTGAACAGGCCCGTCAGCGCCGTGAGAGGCAGAAACAGCGCGGCCATCACATTCAGGCGATGTGAGGTGTTCGCCATGATCTTCGCGCTTTGCGCCTGCGCCTCGGCTTGCTTCGCCACGGTGAAGTTCAGGCCAAACTGCGCGTCCTGCAGCAGCAGTTCAGCAGTGCGCTCCACACTCGCCGCCTGATCTCGCAGATTGATCACATCGCGGTCTGCTTTAATGAATTCACGCGCCTGCTGCAGCGCACGATGCAGGCCGCGCGAACTGCGCAGCACAGGTGCGATGGCTTCGAGCACCTTGTGGTACTCGGCGGCCGTTTGAGCAGCGTGCTCCTGCTTGTCCAGTTCATCCAGCCTCGCCACATACGCCGTCAAATGATTTTGCAGCGCGAGACTGCCTCCGTTGTCCGGGCTGGATTTCCAAGCACCGTCCGGCTGCCGCCAAAACAGCGCGGGCCGGCGGGTGATGTCATCGGGCCCGGGCAGCTGGTGGAGAATAAGCAGCAGGTGCTCCTCCTCATAGATCGCACGCTGCGTCCCTGCTTCCCGGCCCACCCGGTTGCGAATGGCCTCCGGAATGCTGGCCCAAAGTTTCGGAATGATTTGAATGTCTGGTTTCATGATTGGGATTTTTTCAATCCCGCCACCATGAGAGCAGAACCACGCGATTCGAGCGATTGGAAAATGCAGGAGGATTTGTCAGTGACCGGGAGGTCTGGTTGGATTCTCTTCCGTCCCACAAATTTGACAATCTTGAGGGAGTCACGCACGGTTCGTCCATCATGGTAAAAAGCATCAATGCTCCATTCGCCGAGGAACAACATCGTGAGAACGAGCAGGCAGAAAAACGCAAATGGAACTGGTTAAGGAATGAATTGAGCGCAGGTTTTACTGCTGCTGAATCGGAGTTTTTGCCCCTGAATGCAAAGGATTTGATCTCCAAGGCAAAACGGCGCAAAAAAGCTGGAGCCTGCTAAGATCTATCCAGCGCGCTCAGACGCGCATCATTTAGATGCTGGACCAACACTGAGCGGAAGAATCCCTGCTAAAAACTCAGTAAGCAGACTCACCACAAATCTTGCCCCCACGCGAATCACGGCCTAGCTTCTGCGCTCATCCCATCATGACCCACGCCGTCCTCAGCCTCCTCAAAGAAAGCCGTCACCCCATGCGCATCGACCTCATCGGGGTCGCTGGTTCGGGCATGAGTGGACTGGCCCTTCTGCTACTGGGCCTAGGCCATAAGGTCAGCGGTTCCGACAAGGCGACAACGGTGGAGACAGACCGCCTGCAAAAGCTCGGCCTCCAGTTCTTCCACGGGCACACCGAGAAAGAGGTCGAGGACTGCGACATGGTCATCTACTCCAGCGCCATCAAGCCGGGCAACGTGGCCTATGAAGCCGCCTATAAACAGGGCATTTCCCTCATCCGTCGTGCGGAAGCTCTGGCTGCTGTGATGGCGAACAAAAAAGGCGTCGTCGTCTGCGGCACTCATGGCAAGACAACCACCTCCGCGCTCACCGCGCATGTGCTGCGCCAGGGCGGCCTCAAGCCCAGCCACTACGTCGGCGCGGAGATCCCCATCCTCGGTTCCAATGCGCACTGGGACACCGAGGGCGAGCTCTTTGTGGCCGAAGGGGATGAAAGCGACGGCACACTGGTGAACTTCCATCCTGAGCACGCCATCGTGCTGAACATCGAGCCTGAGCATCTCGACTTCTATGACGGCATCGAGGCCATCAAGACCGTCTTCCGCAAGGTCCTCAGCCAGACACGGACCCATTGGGTGTACTGCGCCGAAGATCCCGTGGCCAGCGAAGTCTGTGCCGGGCCCCAAGGCGTGAGCTACGGCTGGAGCCGCTCGCACGATTTCTCGGCCAACATCCTCTCGATGAAGCCGGATCATTCCGAGTTCGAAGTGTACCAAAAAGACCAGCTTCTCGGCACGGCCACTCTCGGTATTCCCGGCAAGCACAACGTCAGCAACGCGCTCGCGGCCATCGCCCTCGCCACCCGCTGTGGTGTCACGTTTGAGGCCATCCAGCACGCACTGCGCACCTTCCGCGGTGCCAAGCGCCGTTTCGAAATCCGCCACAGTGGGGAGCGCTTCACCGTCGTGGACGACTACGGCCATCACCCCAGCGAAATCGCCGCCACTCTGGCCACCGCCAAAGGCTTGAACGCCAAGCGCATCGTCTGCCTCTTCCAGCCGCATCGCTACAGCCGCACGCAGCTCTTGAAAAAAGAGTTCGGCGCCAGCTTTAACGACGTGGACGAACTCTTCGTCACCGATGTCTATCCCGCCAGCGAAAAGCCCCTCCCCGGTGTCAGTGGCGAGACGATTCTCGAAGAGGTGAAGCTGCAAAACGATCACACCAAGACTGGCAGCACACCCACGATGCCCATCGCACGCGACAAGGTGGGCAATGCCCTCCGCCCCGGCGATCTGCTCATCACCCTCGGTGCTGGCAACGTCCACGAAGTCGGCCGCTGCATCGCCCGCGATCTGCCCGTCCTCGAAAAACTCTGCGCTATCCTCGAAGCCAACGGCGGCGGTGTGGCCAAGCTCTATGAGCCCATGTCCCGCCACACCACCTGGCTCATCGGCGGCCCCGCGCAGTACTGGATCGAGCCCCGCAATGAAGCCTCCTTCGCGGAAGTCGTGCGCTACTTGCGCTCGGCCTCGATTCCCATCCGCGTCATCGGCCGCGGCTCCAATCTCCTCGTCAAAGACGGCGGCATCCGCGGCGCAGTGATTCACACCAAAGGCGACTTCGAAAACGTGACCGTGAACGGTGACCTGATCACCGCCGGAGCCGGAGCACGGCTCAAGAAAATCGCCAGCGCGGCCCGCAATGCAGGACTCGGCGGCTTTGAATGGATGGAAGGCATTCCCGGAAATCTCGGCGGCGCCATCCGTATGAACGCCGGCGCGATGGGATCCGAAACCTTCGACCAAATCGTCAGCGTGCGTTTCATCGACACAGACGGCAGCATCAAGGAAAAGCCGCTGGCCGAAATCACCCACCACTACCGCAGCGTGCCGGAGTTTGAAGAGCGCTACGTCGTCTCCGCCGTGTTCAAAGGCACCCCTGCCCCGCAGGCCGAAATCGACACCAAGCTCGCCGCCTCCCACCAAAAACGCCGCACTTCGCAGCCCGTCGGTGCCAGCGCCGGATGCACCTTCAAAAACCCCGAAATCTGCGGCGCAGGCAAACTCATCGACGATCTCGCCCTCAAAGGCCGCAGCGTCGGCAAAGCCATCGTCAGCGACGTCCACGCCAACTTCATCGTCAATCAAGGCGGCGCCACCGCCCGCGAAGTCCTCGACCTCGTGTCCCAGATCAAAGACACCGCCATGCACGAGCGCGGCGTGATTCTGGAGATGGAAGTGAAGGTCATCGGCGAAGACCAGCCTTTGCCTCTGTAATCCAGTTCACCCAAGAATTTGACCGGAAATTTGATCTGTAGAGACAAACTCCCGCACCTGCATCGCAGGGTCAGTGCCCGCGAAGCATGCGGGAGCAATCATCGTTGAGTTGATGATACGAGATGCCTGCGGATCAGGCACCGGAATCAAAGCACCATGTAGCACACCATAAGTCGCTCCATGCGTTCCTGGCTCTGCAATACTGTTGTTGATGATGACAATGCGGGGGCAGTCCTCATGCCAGTTCGTGATAGTGGAGACATGGCCGCGTAACAGTTCAGCGCCAGCATTGAACATCGGATTGTGCTGCCTCATAAACTCCGCAGGCGACAGCCCCATGTCAGACGCGCAGCGGCTGAAGTCTGCAATTTGAAACTCGCTGCGCACTTTCGTGGGCTCGTAGCCGAGCATGAGAAACGACCGCTCTGGAGCACCGTCGAGGTGCAGCTTGGTGCTGTTCTGCTGGTCGAAACGGCCCAGAGAAAGATACTCAAGGGGTTCGCCCCACTGCGCCGCGTGGAGCTCTGAAAGGCGCTCCTTGAGCGCCGTCATGAGGCATCGTAATTCGTGCGAATCCACCTCCGCCGTCAGCACCAAAACGGCAAAGCCTGGCTGACTGCAGTCGGAACGAAATACACGCTTGAAGACCTCTTTAGCCTCTCGGCTGACATCCGTTGATTCGATGAACAGGCTTTCGGCTACAGTCATCCGAGATAGAAGACGTGACCCGGTTGGCACGCAAGATTCTTGTCCAGCCACAGTGCGCCTCTGACTGCCACCAGCCTTACGTTTAATATGAGTCAGATAACTTTTCAGTGTCCAACTTTGGAGAACAGGTGTTCATTTTCCGCTTGTTCCGTCCGTAGGCGGTCTTTTGACATGCAGAAACTCGCCCTCATTCTCTTTCTCCTCGGCCTGTTCGTGACCGGATTGCTCGGCACGGAGACACGCCTTCTGTTCTTCTGGCCGGGGTGTCTGCTGCTGGGTCTGGCAGGCTTGGTGGCCGTGCTGCGCTGGAAATTGCGCGTGAGTTTTCAACCGAGTGACTGGTGTTTACTCACCGTGCTCATGCTGGCAGGCTACGTGGGTTGGCGCGCCTGGGCTTCCCCCGTGGAAATCTATGCACGTGAGGACGCCGCCGTGCTGCTGGCAGGCTTCGTGGCCTATTTGTTGACGGTGACCGCTGTCAGCGACTCGAAATGGCGGCTGGGCATCGTGTGTGTTCTGCTGGTGCTGGTGGCAGGGAATCTGACCGCCGGCTGGGTGCATTTCAAAGGGCGCTGGGATTTCCATCTGGTGCCGGGCTTCTCGCGCTCCTTCCCGCCCGGGCGCATCGGCGGCTTTTTCAACAACCCCAACCATCTCGCCGCATTCCTGTCCTTCACGGCTTTCCTGTCGGCAGGCCTGATGCTGTTTGCGCGCATTCACATCGCCTCGCGGCTGCTGCTGGGTTTTGCCATTTTATCAATGCTCGCAGGAGTGGCCCTGACAGCCAGCCGGGCGGCGATGTTGGGTTTTGCCGTCGGTGGAGTGGTGTTTGTGCTGCTCACTCTTTGGATCGTATGGAGCACCAAGCGGTCGCTCTTTAAATGGCTGATCATCGCCCTGCTGCTGGTGGGGGGCGCTGCGGGCGGCGCTCTCTACAAAGTGAATGAGGACTCCATGGTCAGGCGGCAGCTGACGAGCCCGCTGGGCGAAGACATGCGCGTGAACATCTGGCGCGCCGCGCTGGCACAGAATGCAGAGTCACCCTGGATCGGCGTGGGATCACGCATGTTTTACGAAGGCAGCATCACGCATCGGGATCCAGAGTCTTCCCCACACATGGGAGATGCCCTCTTCGCTCATAATGAATACCTGCAGACCCTGGCGGATTACGGCTGGGCCGGGCTGGCTCTGGTGCTGCTCGTAGTGCTGGCACACCTGCTCAACGGCCAGCGTTTCCTGCGCTGGTACACGGCAGAAAAATTCCCCGCCACCGGCATGCTCGGCAGCAATGCGCTGGCGCTCACCATCGGCGGCATCGCCGCACTGCTGGCCACGCTGGTGCAGGCGGTGTTTGAATTTCAAGGCCACATCCCGATCACGGCCTTGGTCGGTGCCATCCTCCTCGGCCTGCTCGCCAATCCCGGCATTGAGAGCGAAGTGTTCAAATCCCGCCGCATCTGGGGGCTGCGCTTCCTCATGAAAATCGCCATGCTAGCAGCCTCCGCCGCGCTGCTCGCTGCCGCAGCGATCTTCGGAACGGCGGATGGTTATGCGGCCTATGCCCGGCTCCAAATCAAGGATGGCGAAACAGGGAAAGCTCTGGGTCATTTCGCTCGCGCCACGCTCATGGACCCACGTAATGCCGTGCTGGCCTATCAGCACGGGGTGGCCTTGATGGACTCGATCAATTCCCACATGACCAAGGATGTCTACCTCCGCACCGTGGACTCCTCGCTGAAAGAACTCACCCGTGCGACCGCGCTCAATCCCTACAATTACCTCTACCAGCTCGCCCTGGCGGATGCCCTGGATGCCGCTGGCAAAAACGACGCCGCTTTTCAGGCCATCCAGCGGGCGCTGACCCTCGCCCCGCTCTACGAAGAGCCCCGCCTGGCCCTGGGCATGCACTATCACCGCATGAAACACTATCAGGAGGCTGAATTTGCCTACCTCTGGGCCGGAAAAGCGAAAGCCCTGAACCCCGAAGGCACCACCAACTGGCTGGACAGCTACCGCGAACTCCTGCGCCAGACCGCCCTGGAGGCCGATCAGGCACGGACCGCCCTGATCAAGCAGCAAGGACGCTGAGATGTGCATTGCCCTCACGCCGAATTCCGTTACTGTCGCACCCCTCATGGCACTCGCAAAAATCACCCAAGTTACCGGCTGCGGCGTTTACGTTCCTGGCTCGGACATCGACACTGACCGCATCATCCCGGCACGCTTCATGAAATGCGTGACCTTTGACGGACTCGGTGAATTCGCCTTCTACGACGTGCGTTTCGACAAGGACGGCAAGCCCACCGGCCACCCCCTTGACGATCCTCGTTTCAAAGGCGCCAACATCCTGCTCTCCGGCACCAATTTCGGCTGTGGCAGCTCCCGTGAGCACGCCCCTCAGGCCCTCTATCGCTTCGGCATCCGTGCCGTGATCGCCGAGAGCTTCGCAGAGATCTTTTTCGGCAACTGCACCACACTGGGCATCCCCTGCGTGTGCGCAAGCGCTGCAGACATCCGCGTGCTGGCCAACGAGATCGAGCGCAACCCACAGCTCGAAGTCACCATCGACGTCGCTGCCGGAAAAGTGTTCTTTGAAGACCAGGAATTCGCCATCACCCTGCCAGGCACTGCGCTCGAAGCACTGACCACCGGCAAGTGGGACCCCATCGCCGAACTTCTTGAAAACAAGGACGCAGTGCATGCCCGCATCACGGCACTGGGTTTTGCCTGAGCTTGTCCCCTCTTCACCGCCTGACGCATGGCCGCCACTGAAACAGCCGCGACGGATCATTCGTCGCTGATCGTCCGCATTTCCTCGGCCTTGCGTCCGACCACCTCTCCGGACACGATCCATGTGATCGGGCATCGCAATCCCGATACGGACGCCATCTGTTCCGCCATCGGCTACGCAGCCTTCTTGCGTGATGTTCGCGGCATGAAGGCCGAAGCCGCCTGCTGTGGCGAACTCAGCGTGCGTACCAACTGGGTGCTGCAAACCGCAGGCGTTCCCGGCCCCAAGCTCCTGCTCGATGTCCGGCCCACCGCCGCCTCCATCTGCCGGCGTGATGTGTTCACTGCCAGCCCGCACCAGACCTTCCTCTCCGTCTATCGGATGATGATGGATCACAACTTCCGCAGCATCCCCATCGTCGATGACGAAGGACGCCTGCTCGGTATGCCGGCCATTCAGGAGCTCGCGCAGCTCTTTCTGCCGGCGCAGACAAATGACAAAACTGATCAGGCCAATCGTGAAGTCCGCAGCAGCCTGCTGAACATTGTCAACGCTCTCGACGGCATCCTTGGTGGTGCCGCCGCCGATCTGGAAACAATTCAGGATTTCGTGCTCGTCGTCGCAGCATCCAGCTTGGAGACCACGCACAAACGCACCCAGCAGTTCCCGGCAAACCGCCTTGTGATGATCACGGGCGACCGCCCGGAGATTCACGAACTGGCGATCGAGATGAATGCGCGCTGCCTCATCATCACCGGCAAGTTCAAAGCCACCTCCAGCATCCTGACGCGGGCCGCACAGCAGGGTGTCGCCATCATTTATTCACCCTACGACACCGCCAGCACCTCACAGCTGCTGCGCTTCTCACGTCCCATCGGTGAGGCGCTGACACACGAGTTCCTTTCCTTCGGTTCACGCACGCCGCTGCGCGAAATCGTCCCAGCGGCCCAGCATTCCGGCCAGCCGCTGTTCCCCGTAGTCGATGAAGAAACCCAGAAGCTCCTCGGTGTCTTCTCCAAGTCCGACCTGATCGATCTGCCACGCATGAAGCTCGTGCTGGTGGATCACAATGAATTTGCCCAGGCCGTGGCCGGTGCCGATGAGGCTGAAATCATCGAGGTCATCGATCACCATCGTCTCAGCG
>NZ_JBIPNG010000540.1:0-4144 GCF_044373815.1 Prosthecobacter sp.
TCGGTGTAGATCCAGCCCTCACTGCCGATGAACCGGGTGCCCCACTTGGTCTTGTCGTCCGTGCTGGTCATGACCACGCGTACACCATTGTTGTACTGATACTCGATGCGGAAGCTCTCGGCGGCGTCGTAGATGCCCTTGTCGCGGCGCTTCACCTCGGTGGCGCTGACTTCGGTGGGCGTTGTTTCGTCCATGCCGGCACCCCATTGGGCCACGTCCAGGAAGTGGGCGCCCCAGTCGGTGATGTAGCCCGGGGCGTAGGCTTCGATCCAGCGGAAGTTGAAATGACAGCGTGCCGCCGTGTACGGCTGCTCGGCGGCAGGGCCCAGCCACATGGCGTAATCCAAATGGGCAGGCACGGCCTCAGGGGCCTCCAGTCCGGTGTAGCCGCCACGGATGGCAAACTTCCCCGGCACGCCGATCTCGATTTCCTTGAGCTGGCCGATGTAGCCGTTCCGCACGCGCTCGCAGGCCATGCGCACCTTCAGGCCGGAGCGCCGCCAGGTGCCGCACTGCAGCACCCGCTTGTTCTCCTCCACCGCCCGGCAGATGGCGCGGCCTTCGGTGATGCTGGCCCCGAGGGGCTTCTCTGAATACAGATCCTTCCCCGCCTTCGCCGCAGCGATGGCCACATTGGAGTGCCAGTGATCAGGCGTGGCGTTCATCACGGCGTCCACATCGCTGCGCGCCAGCACCTCGCGGAAGTCTTTGAAGATCGCTCCCTCAGGCAGTCCGGCCAGCTTCGCGGCAGCGGCGGCGTGCTGGGAGTCCACATCGCAGATGGCCACCACCTGCACACGTTCATCCGCCATCAGCGCCCGCAGGTTGCTCGTGCCCTGCCCGCCCACACCGATGCAGGCGAGGCGTACTTTCTCATTCGGAGAGACGGCTCCCGCCCGGCCAAGCGTGGCGGCGGAGACAATGAAAGGAACGGCGGTGCTAAGAAATTGACGACGATTTGGAGTAGCAGGCGTGTGCATGGGAAAGAAACGCACATTGGTTCCGATATTCATCACGCTACCTCTCATGGACACCTCCCACCTTCCCAGCCGTCGTGACTTTCTGCAAACCACCGGTCTGGGCCTGATGAGCCTGCCAGTACTCCAATCCTTCTTCGGCAGCACAGGTACCGCCCTGGCTCAAACGGCCGCAAAGGCAGCCACAGTTCCAGCGTCCGCCGTTCCCGCTTTGAACCGCTTCCCCCGCATGATGCAGGACTGGCTGGTGGCCGAGGTGCGCGCCGCCGAGCAGCGTGGCAATGCACGCCGCGAAGCCCTCAAAACCAAGGCGGATGCCGAGGCCTACGTGAAGTCGGTGCAGGAGCGCATTCGTCAGTGCTTCGGCCCGCTGCCGGAAAAAACACCTCTCAATGCGAAGGTCACGAAGACCTTGGAGCGCGATGGCTACCGCATTGAAAACATCGTCTTTGAAAGCCGCCCCGGCTATTTGGTCACGGGAAATCTTTACCTGCCCACGAATCGCAAGGGCAAAGTCCCCGGCGTGATCGGCGTCTGCGGCCACTCGCTCAATGGCAAGGCGGCGGAGGCTTACCAGAGCTTTGCGCAGGGCCTCGCCCGGCAGGGGCAGGTCTGCTTCCTCATCGATCCCGTCGGCCAGGGCGAGCGCTTCCAGTATTTGAATGAGAAACTCGGCTCCCGCCTCGGCGGTGGCACCACGGAGCACAATCAGATGGGCGCACCGCAGACGCTCGTCGGCGAGTTTCTCGGCACCTGGTTCGCGTGGGATGGGATTCGTGCGCTGGACTATCTGCTCACGCGGCCGGAGATCGACCCGCAGCATCTCGGCATCACCGGCAACTCCGGCGGCGGCACGCAGACGACCTGGCTCTGCGGTCTGGAGCCACGCTTCACCATGGGCGCGCCCTCCTGCTTCATCACCACCTTTCGCCGTGATGCCGAAAACGAACTCCCCCAGGACATGGAGCAGTGCCCGCCGCGTGTGCTCGCAAACGATCTCGATCACTGCGACTTCCTCGCCGCCATGGCGCCGAAGCCGGTCATCATCCTGGCGCAGGAGAAGGACTTCTTCGACAATCGCGGCTCCACGGAATCCTACGAACGGCTGAAGAAACTCTACACGCTCCTCGGCAAGCCGGAGAACATCCAGCTCCACATCGGCCCTGATCCACACGGCTACACGCAGTCCAACCGCGAGGCGATGTATCGCTTCTTTGGCAAAGCCACCGGCATTCCCGCCGCAGCCGCCGAACCGGCGATGACGATCGAGAAAGACGCAGACCTGCTCTGCACGCCCAAGGGGCAGGTGGCCGAGTCTGGCTCTCGCACGCTGATGAGTTTCACGCGTGAGAAAGCGGACGATCTGGCTGCCAAGCGCAAGACACTGAGCGGCGCAGCTTTGCAGAAAGCCGTGCGTGAAGTGTTGAAGCTGCCTGCACTCGCGGATGCACCACCCGACTACCGCATCCTGCGCAGCGTGGGCTCACGCAAGTATCCCACCAAAGGCTACTGCACCTATGCCGTGGAGACGGAGCCGATGATTCACGCGCTGGTCACACGTTTGAGCGCTGAAGCCCTCACCTCGCGCCTGCCACGCGGACAGAGCAAGGCCGTGCTGTACATCTCCCACCGCTCGGCCGATGCCGAACTGCGCAGCGATTCCTTCGTGCAGGAACTCATCGCCTCCGCACCCGACGCCGCTTTCTTTGCCTGCGATGTGCGCGGCATTGGCGACTCCCAGCCCGACACCTGCGGCGCAAATCAATTCCTCGGCCTCTACGGCAGCCATTACTTCTACGCCGCCTACAGTCAGATGCTCGACCGCCCGCTGCTGGGCCAGCGCGCCTTCGATGTACTGCGCGTGATCCAGCTTCTCGTTGCAGCGGGACACACGGAGATTTACCTCGCCGGTCAGGGCTGGGGCGCTGTGCCTGCCGCCTTGGCCGCAGTGCTCAGCCCTGGCGTGAAGCAGGTCACGCTGAAACATGCGCTCACCTCCTTCCATGATCTCGCTTCTCACGAGGACCAGCAGTGGCCCACGGCCTTCATGCTGCCGCAGGTATTGCAGATTTTTGATTTACCTGCCTGCTATCAGGCGCTTCAGAAGCAGAACCTCCAGCTCATCGAGCCCTGGTCCGCCGCCGACGGCATGAAGTGAATCTTTACCCACAACGCGCACACCATGCAATCCTCCCTCAAGATCAAGCTCTCCCTGTTCATGTTCCTCCAGTACTTCATCTGGAGCAGTTGGTACATGACGCTGGGCAGCTACCTCGGCACCCTGGGCTTCACCGGCACCGAGATCGGCGCGACCTACGGCGCGTTTGCGTGGGGTGCCATCCTCTCGCCCTTCATCGTGGGGTTGATCGCCGACCGCTTCTTTGCCTCGGAGAAAATCATCGCCGTGCTCGGCATCGCCGGGGGCTTGGTGATGTTCTACGTCCCGCAGTTGAAGACCTTTGGCAGCGTCTATCCCACGCTCATCCTCTACTGCACGCTCTACGCGCCCACGCTGGCTCTTGGCAATTCCATCTCCATGACCCATCTGGCAGACGCGAAGAAGGACTTCCCCTTCGTGAAGATCTTCTCCGCCTTGGGTTGGATCGCCGGGGGCGTGGTGCTCAGCCAGTTGAAGGGCGAGCAGTCATCGCTGCAATACTACCTCGCAGGCGGCACCTCGCTGGTGTTTGGCCTGTTTGCCCTGACGCTGCCGCACACCCCGCCGAGGAAGAAAGGCCAGAACGTGCCTCTGAGCGAAGTCCTCGGCCTGGATGCGCTGGCGCTGCTGAAGAAGCCCACCTTTGCCATCTTCATCCTGTGCATGTTCCTCATCTGCATCCCGCTGTACTTCTACTTCGTGAACATGGGCACCTACCTCACGCAGTTGAAGTGGACTGACATGGCGCAGAAGATGACCCTGGCTCAGGTCTCCGACATCGTCTTCCTGCTGCTGCTGCCGCTGATGCTCAAAAAGCTCGGCTACAAGAAGACCATCTTCCTCGGCATCCTGTCCTGGGCCGTGCGCTACTTCATGCTCAGCGCCAGTGCTGACAGCACCGGCACCGTGCTCATCTTCGGGGCCATCCTCCTGCACGGCGTCTGCTACGATTTCCTCTTCATCGCCGGACAGCTCTACGTGGACAGCGAAGCTAACGAACGCATTCGCG
>NZ_JBIPNG010000541.1:0-4126 GCF_044373815.1 Prosthecobacter sp.
AGATCGGCCCGGACGGATCCGATGCTGGAAATCGCAAGGATCAAAGTTGGAAAAAGGAGGAAGGTCTTCATGGTTTAGATGCTTAGCGGTTGGAGTTATCTGCATGTGCAAACAGGAGATCAGGGGATGGCACGAAGCTGGTCCTGCACCCAGGCTTCGCGGCGGTCGGCGGTGGTGGCAAACACCATGTTTTTGTCCATGCGTCCGTCATGGTCCGTGTCCTCCAGCACGACCACTCTCCCGCTGGGCAGTTCCTCCCCTTTGCCATCCATGGCCGTCCGAAGGTGAGAGAAAGCAATTGAAGAAAACGAAGGAGACGCATGATTTCGAGCATGGATGCGAGAGCGTTCCGGTGGTTGCCAGGGTGGATGATTTTGGAAAAGCTGAAGTTAACCGATCTGACGTGCAGGCTGAGTCACAAGGCGGTGTTGAAAGTGCGCTGAAGAATCAGAGATTCATGGTTTGAGTTCTACAGATGCGAAGCTTGTTATGTTTCAAAAACCGAAGCTGATTCGTGCGGCTCCAGCCAGCGGCAGTGAGCGTCATGATCAACAACCGCTTACGAAGACGCGCCTCCTCTTGTTACTCGTTGAAGCCGGTGAATACTTTCATCTTTGGTCATTCGTGCCGGTATTGAGAAATCCCGTTGCGTGATGACGTAACTATCCAGCCCCGGGGTCTGCACGGGGCACGTTGCCTGCTGCAACATTCCATTCGTCTCGAACAGCCACTGTTTATGAACATCCTCCCGACCTCGCGCCGCCAGTTTCTTCAAGCCGGTGGCATCGGCGCTCTGAACCTCGCCATCCCGGGACTGGTCGTCGGGAAGGACAAGCTGGACGCCTCGGGCAAAGCGGTGGCTTCGAAGAAGCGCTGCATCTTTCTGCTCCTGTGCGGTGGCCCGAGCCAGCTTGATACCTGGGATCTGAAGCCGGACGCACCGTCTGAGATACGCGGCCCGTATAAACCCATCCGCACCAAGGTGCCGGGCATGCACTTGAGCGAACTGCACCCGATGCTGGCGAAGGTGACGGATCAGTTTTGTCTCATCCGCTCGATGACGCACCCGGGGCCGATCAACAATCACTTCGACGCGATGCACAACCTGCTCAGCGGGCAGTTGATCGAGCGCGTGAAGCAGGGCGAGCCCGACGGCCTGCCCTATCTCGGCTCCGTGGTGGCCAAGCATCTGCCGAGTGAGGAGAACCTCGTCTCGAATGCATGGCTCATCAAATGCGTGGGGCCGCCGGTGTTCTGCGCGCCTAACATCGGCTCCGGCGGCTATCTGGGGTCTGCGCACGCGCCGGTGTTCATCGGCTCCGAGAACAACCATCCCGCGATGCCGAATTTCACGCCACCGGAGATTTATAACATGGGCGATCCCAAGCGTCTGTGGGAACGACGCAAGCTGCTGGCCGATCTGGAGTCCAAGCTCCTCGCGGACAATCCGCAGGGCAAGGACTGGAACGAACTGCGCGAGAAAGCCTACGACTCCATGACCCGCCCGGAAGGCCGGCAGGCTTTTGACTTGAAGAGTGAACCGCTGGCTGTGCGCGAACGCTATGGCATGCACCCGCTCGGCCAGAATCTCCTGCTCGCCCGGCGCATGGTTGAGGCAGGCGTACGCTTCATCACCGTCAATGGCTGGGTCGGTGCCGCACCGGACGAAAAAGGTGGTGGTCCGCCCAGCTCCAGCTGGGACATGCATGGCGGCAACATGGGCATGGGCAATGCCTTCGGTGGTGGCTCCTATGGCATGAACTTCTGCCTGCCGCGTCTCGATCAGGCGCTCTCCGCTCTCCTCACTGATCTCAAGCAGCGCGGCCTGCTCGAAGACACGCTGGTCGTCGCCGTCGGCGAGTTCGGACGCACACCCATCATTCTGACGCAGGGGCCTCCTGGACGCCAGCACTGGCCCAAGTGTTTCTCCGCCATCGTCGCCGGCTGTGGCATTCGCGGCGGCGCGATTTACGGCGAGTCCGACAAGACGGCTTCCGCTCCGGTGAGCGATCCCGTCACTGTTCAGGATCTCCACGCCACCGTGCTTCATGCCCTGGGTGTGCCCTTGAACGATCTCACCATGAACACCGGCCTCTCCCGTCCGCCTTTCTCCACCGGGAAACCGGTCATGGGGCTGTTTGGATAGTCTGATGCAGACTGCGGGGTCGCAGTGAGCGCATAAGAATCAACGCGCGCCCTGCCCCTGCCGATCCGGGCATCCTGTTTGAACCTGACGCCGATCTTACAGGCCTCTTCAATTGAAAGGGCGGCGGTAAAGCCTGGCTCAGCGCGCTGCGTCACAGGCAAGAACCCTGCGATAGTTCCAAGCAGATGTTCGGGCTGGCTGGTGTGGTTGTCCAAAGATGAGGAAGCGACGGCAGGCTGGACAACGGGTGCACGCATTCAGTCGTTGTACCGGGTGATACCGAGAGTAAATCCTACACTTTCAATTTTGGCCAGCACGCCATCATTCGCATGGTATTTAGAAAAACTTTTGCCATCGCCTCATTTTGTGATTGATGTAATCCTGCGTCCTGCATGTATAAAAGTTCTGATATTATCAATTAATCCCCGCCCATGGGGCAGTGCTGGGCCTTTACATGCTATGTTTGGATCAATGGTCTTGGAGACGGCGATTGGGATGGCTTTTGTGTTTCTGCTGGTGAGCATTTTGGTCACGGCGGCCAGTGAAATGCTGGCCAATGCGCTCCAGCTGCGGGCGCGCTGCCTGCGCAAGGGGCTCTCGGCCATGCTCGCGCCGGGGAATTCGACCCGTGAGGAGATCAGCGGGCTGGAGATGGAGATTCTACAGCATCCGCTGGTGGCAGGCAAAGCGGTGCCTTCGGCAGATGCCGTGGCGAAAGGCAAGCCGCCGGGCAAAGGCAGCGGGCCCTCCTACATCCCGACACAGGTCTTTTCCTCAGCCCTGCTGGACACTCTAGGGCTGTTGCGTCCCAGCTCAGGCGAATGGCTGCAGAAGCTGCAGTCACGGCTCGCGGCACTGCCTGCCACGGGGGAGGACCTTGCACCACTCCAAGCGGCGGTGTCAGGACTGCTGGAAGAGCTGACGGAGGCGCTGGATGGCGCGGATCTGCGTGCCAGCCTGGAAAAGGCTGTGGCAGACCTCGGCGAGATCCCTGCGGCGGTGCCTGCGCTGCAGCAAAAACTCGCGGAGATCAATGCGCGAATCAGCTCCGGGATGCTCAGCTGGGTGAAGCCCACGCTGGCAGAGATCGCCATGAAACCAACGGCGCAGGCGTTGCAGGATCTCATCGTACAAATCCCGACCACCGGGGCGGGTGGTGCGGCTTTCCAGAACCGCCTGCGCATGTGGCGAGACAGGCTGGCGCAGGCTCCCCTGCCCTACGCGCTGGCTTTGGAACGAGCCAAATCTCTGACCTCCAGCCAGACGGACATGAGGGCCGCGCTGGAGCGCCTGCCAGACAGCAACTTGAAGCGCACGCTCCTGCTTTTGCAGCACGAAGCCGGAAATGATGCGGATGCCTTCAAGGTCAAGGTGGGGGAGTGGTTCGATGCCTCGATGAAACGTGTGAGCGGCTGGTACAAACGCCAGACGGCCTGGGTCAATTTTGCCACGGGGGCGGTGCTGGCAGTGCTGCTGAACGTGGATGCCTTGCTGGTGCTGAAACGCCTTTCCACGGACCCCTCCCTGCGGACCGCACTCGTGAATGAGGCCTCTGCTCACGCGAACAAAGCATCTGCGGCAGACGCGCCGCCCCCACCTGCGGATCCAGCAGATACACCCACCCCTCCAGCCGTTGCTGCAACTAAGGCGTCTCCGACTGCAGATGAGCCGAGTCAGCATTTTCAGGATGCCCGGAAGCAATTGGAAGAGCTTGGGCTGCCCATCGGCTGGGTCTCCCCCGGCTCCTCTGAGGCGGCGAGCCCACGAGCCAACGCCGAGCTCCGTGTGCGCCCCTCCGGCGCCAGCCTCCTGCATCTCGATCCCGCCGCCTGGAAAACCATGGTGGAGCTTATGTGCACGCATGGGATCGGCTGGCTGCTCACGGCCCTCGCCGCCACCCTCGGCGCGCCGTTCTGGTTTGATCTGCTGTCCAAATTCATGAACGTCCGTCAAGCTGGCGAACGCCCAAAACCGTCCACT
>NZ_JBIPNG010000006.1:0-42923 GCF_044373815.1 Prosthecobacter sp.
CTCATGCGTCGTGCCTGGGCCCCAAAGCTTCCACGCTTCATAAGCCGCCACACGCCGACCCCGCAGCGTGGCGCGAATTTGATCCCAAGTAGCATTGCGGAGGTCCAGTGTAGTCATAAGTCAAAAAGGAATGTCGTCATCATCAGCCGCGTCCGGTTTCAGCAGCGCCTCGATCTTCTTCTTCAGCCCCGCCGCGTCCTCATAGCGCTCTTCCTTCACCGCTTTGGCCATCTCCGCCGTCAGCTTCGAAGTATCCGCCGCAGAGGCCTTGCGTTTGGGCGCGTTCTTGATGTTGAAAAACACCGCCCAGATCCGCTTCACGCTCGCCCCTTCCAGCGCAGGCACATCCAGACCGCGTTCTTTGCAAAGCTCAGCCAGTTTAAAGCGTGCCTGCCGCTCCGGGTTGGTGTCCGCTTTGATGGCACTCTCCAAAGCCCTCTTGGTGCGTCCCATCAGCATCAGGAACCGCGCCTCGATCAGCTCAAAGTCACCATTCACCGCTTCACTGATCCGCCGCCCGCAGGCCTCGATGCTTTCCCGCTGCCGAAACTCCTTCTCCGTCTCGCCCTCGATCGCACCTTTGGCCGTCAGAAAAACAAACGCTTCCTTCGCCAGTTGCGCAAGGTAGCCCTTCTGGCCCGGGCCTTTGGAGCCCTGACCCGTCAACGGCCGCTGGGAACCGCGATAACTGGGGAAAGGAAATTTCTTTTTCATAAGCGTGTGTGTGAGGGCGAGAGGTCAGGTTCCAAATCAGCGGCGCTTTTTCGCCACCGGAGATTTCAGCAGCAGCCGCGAGCGTCGAACGCTGGCGCGAATGGCGCGGAGAGTCGCGGGGCTCATGGCTTGGCCTCCAAAGCGTTGATCTGTTTCTTCCATTCTTGGTGCATCTCCTTGGCCCCGTTCAAAAAGCCGCGAGCGTATGAAATGACGCCCACGTTGATGATGAAAATCAGGCAAAGGATGGCCTGCAAAATGATGCTGCCGCGCGTGTGGGTGAAAGTGAAGATCATAGCCGGGCCTCCGTAGTCGTGGGTTCGTCTGCAGCGGATTGCTTGGCTTCTTCCGCACGCATCTGCTCCAGCACAGCGTCACAGCTTTGCAGGAAACCTTCCCGGGCCAGGTCGAGGCCGGAATTGCGCCCCGAATAGTAACTGCCCTTGTGAGTCAACCAAAGCAGCACCGCCAGCCAGGCCAGCACAAACACGATCTGAAAGACCGATAAAGTGAGAGTGTAGGAATACATAAAACAAATCTCCAGTTCGTAGTTTAAGCGACAGCGGACGCCCCCCCGCTGGTGGTCACCGCATCGCCCAGAGCCCGGGCGGTCTTGAGGTGAAAGCGTTCCACCTGCTCGATCTCGACACCCAGATCTGCCAGGCCTTCGCCCTCGGTTTTCCAGGTGCCCGTTTCGGCGTTCCACTGGCCAAGGATCGACTCCTTATCCAGGCTCTCTTTCCAGCGCACGAACTGATCAGCCCAGTCCGCGTTATCGTGCTCCAGCAGCGCAATGAGCACCGCCTTTTGCGTCGTGCCTTTGGCCGTCGTCACCGTGGGATTCCCCGTGCGGAAAGCGATCTCATGGCCGTTGATCGTCGTCGCTTTGGCATCGCTCTTGAAGAGCATCTTGCGGTGGCGGCGGGCATAGTCTTCGATGGCATCGAAGAGTTCCTCCTTTTCCAGCCGCGTGCGCTCCATCTTCGCCGCGTGGCGTTCCATCACCGCCTTGATTTCAGCCTCCGCTTCCAGCGTCTGCCCCGCAAGGATCATTTCCGCCGTGCCAAAGCGGGAGATCGCTTCAGCAAAAGCCTTTTCATCGCGAAGCAGTTCATGGAGGCGGGCATTCTTGGCGCGCTTGGTGGCGGCAGTACGTTTGGTATTTGAGTCGGACATAAATAAAAAGAGAGTAGGGATGTGATTTAGCGGCGGAGTTTCTGACTGCGTTTGTATTGCGCTCTGGACATGGCCACGTAGGAGCGCCAGCCATGGCGGATGATCAGAAGCGCGTGATGCATGCAGCACGTAAGGGAGTAGCCGGAATGAAAACGGTTGGCGTCGATGGCAGCGACCATCTCGTCAGGAATGCGTGTGTTGTAGATCTGGCGGCTATAAACCCAGCCCAGAGCCCGCCATTTTTTCACCGCACGGATAACGCTCTCGCGGCACTCCTGTTCGATGTCGTCAAAGCGGCTGGAATAAATTGGGTGCATACCAGGCACCCATTGGAAAGGGGCAGGTCTCACGCTGCTGTCCTCCCTTCGATTTCCGTCTGAGTCGCCGAGGTCAAATCTTCGAGCGTCACCGCCCGCGTAAACTTCTCCTCCGTCCACTGATCCCGCAGGCGGCGGCAGACTTCGCGGGTCAGGGCATAGAAGCCGTGCTTGGGACCATTGAGGCGCAGCAGCTCCGCCGCGCTGGCCAGATCCGTTTTGGACATCGGCGCAGGCAGTCGGCGTTCCAGCAGCATCGTGATGTCAGCGCTGTGCAGCTTCAGCTTCACGCGGAAAGCCAGCCGATTGCGGAAGAGCTGCAGCGTTTCTTCAAACGCTTCACGCTCCACCCGCTTCAGCAGCGTGGGAATGGCGGCGAGGATCGCTTCCGTCTGGGTCTGGTTGATCAGAGACTTCACCACATCCAGGCAGCGCGGGCCCAGGTGGTGGGCTTCTTCCAGAATCAGGCAGCGGCGTGTCGTGCGCAGCGTCTCTTCCACTTTGCGCTGGCGACGCTCCGCATTGCGCGGGCCTTCTTCTTCCCCGAGATCCCGCAGCACCTGCCCCAGAAAAGCACAAGGGCTGTCCTTCCACGCCGCGCGGACTTCAGTCTCCACAATGCGCTTGCCGTAGATGTTGCGCACCACAGCCAGGCAGGACGATTTACCGCTGCCGCTTTCCCCTTCGATCACACCCACGCGGGCAATCGTCTTCGTCATCATCGCCCGGGTCAAACCCCGACGCACAGCGGACGGCCCGACCAGATCCGGAAACACAGGCTCCGGCCCTTCCTCCGCGCCGGCATCATTCAGCACGTTCAAAACGCAGCGATAACTCTCCACGCGGTCCTCGACCTTCATTTCGGTAAAGTCGCGGTTCAGAATCTTACCGAAAGTCTTGTCAGAGCCGAGGCCCGCCGCCGCATGCCGGCGCATCAGTTCGCCCGTGCTCCAGCCTTTGGCATTTTGAATCTCCTGAATCATCAGAGCCAGGGTGTGAAGCTCGTTTTGCGCTTCGGTCGGTGTGGGTTTGGTCGTGGTCATAAGCGTGTGTGTGGGTAGTGGTCGTGGATCGAGTTTTAGCCGTTGATTTGCGCGAGCATTTGCTCCAAAGCCGCTCTGCTCGTTGGGTCCGTAAGAAGGTCTTTTGCCCTTCCACCAGCAGCGGACATGCTTTCAGCGATGCGCTTCCGTTCCTCTTTTTCATTCCACGCAACAGCAGCGCATTTATAAAACTGCTTGCCGATTTCTTTGAGAGGGAGGGTCAAAGTAACTTCGACTTTGATGTCGTGTTTATCCCAACAATTTGGGCGGCCCCAAGCAATGCTGCGGGGTTTGGCCAGGAGAGGTTTCAAAGCATCCTCCCACTGAGCGATAAGCTCTGCCCGCCGGGTGGCTTTTTCTTTTTCCTCAGCCGTGAATTTTTCGAAAGCGAGAAGATAAAGGGCTTCGATCACTTCAGATTTTTTAACTGGAGGGGCCATCGTGGGGAGAGCCAGTGCAGTCGATGTTTTCTTTTTGGGTATGCTCATTGTCGTGTGTGTTTTGGTCGTTTCGTTGTCTCTGTCTTCGGGTCAGGAAGTCAGAAAATCATGGCTCCGGCCTTCCGCCGTTCTTCGGCAGGATCAAAGGGCTCGGGATCAGGCGTGCGGCGGTCCATCACGGGCTCCGTGCTGGCGCGACGCGTGGTCTTAAAATCATCAGGCAGCAGCATGCCGCCGCGTGTGCTGCGGGCCGGTTTGGCCGGGGTGCCAGAGCTGCCGCTGGCCGTGCGCAAGGTATTGCCCAGACCGTCTTGCGCGTGACTCTTGCGCACCGCCCGCGCTGTCCCCGCGACGATGGCGCGGAACTCTCGGCGGACGGCCGCACGCTCATTTTTCCGGCCTTCAAAGTTCCCCTGGCCGCTCAAATCTTCTTGCGGGCGATCCGGCAGCCATTCAGCCAGGCCGATCAATTCGGCCCAGCCAAAGCCTTCACGATTCAAAGCGGACTCGTCATTGTTGAAGACATGACAGCCCTGCTCCGGATGCCCCGGGTGGAACGCCACCAGCACGCGGTGCCCGTGGTCCAGGTGATGGCTCAAACCTTCAGCACCATTGACACGGAAACGAAAGGACGTGGCGTAATGCGGGACTTTGATTTCAATCGCGCCCTGACGTACCATCGCCTGCTTTTTCACCGGGGCAAAAAGCCACCACTTGTCCGCCGGAACCTCACGCTTCACCGGAGTGCCATAAGCAGCGTCCGGCGTGATGAACTTGTTCCCTGCCTGATAGCTCTGCTTCGGCGTCTGGTTCTCTTCCGCCAAGGCTTTCGCCACAGCCTCCGCGCTTTCGTGAATGCTCCAGAACTTGCGCAGATCCGCCACATCCCCGTCCTGGGCACGCAGGTATTCTTTCGTCCCCATCTGGAACTCACCGCGATACCGGCCAATACTGGTCACTCCACCATCCGGGCCGTGGGCTCTGCGATCCTGCGAATGATTGAAAGCGCCTTCAATGTCCGCTTTGCCACGGGAGGAAAACTTCTGCCGAATGTGGAAGAGTTCTTCCATGCTGCCCCAGCGTTTGCCGTTGTCGCACTCCACGCCGAAGAGCCAGTTGTTGTCCCACACGCCGCGCTCCACGCGCCACATCAAAGGCAGGCCAAATTCCGTGACCACATCGCGGAAATGATCGGCAATGTCTTCCACGCGGTACGCATCACGCTCGCGGCCCACATGGGTGAAGCCCAGCCATTTGTGACTGGCGTTTTCAATGGTTTTGAGGCTCTGGCGTCCCAGACGCTCCGTGCCCGTGCTCGGGTCAAAGTAGCGGAAAGGCTGGTTCTCGCTTTCGTCATCGCTGCTGTAAATCGTGCCCGGCGTATTCGGCCATTGGCTCCCGTCTTCCAGCACAATGAAATTGCCACGGCGCTCCGTGACTTCGATTTCACGAATGGCTTTCTCGCCACGGAAAACCGCACGCTCCGCATCCGTCACATGCAAAGCACGGCGGATGGACATCGGCCAGCTCGGGCGCTTATGCCGGGCCAGCGCACGCTCCCAGATACCCCGCACCGCTTCTGCGATCTCCGGGCGGCAGAGTTCATCTCGGAGAAACTCCTGCAGCGCCAGCGGCACCGAATCACGCACCAGGCGCCAGTAGCGCAGCCTGCGGATTTCTTCCTGCGTCAGTTCCACCAGCGTCGGCCGTCCACGCTGCTTTTCGGCACGGGGCTCTTCGCTCCCAGCGTCTTTCCACTTGTAATAATTTGCCCGGGAAACCCCCGCCCGCAGACAGGCCGCCCCGACCTGCATACCGCCCGCAACAAACGCGTCTACGCTGGCAACAGCGAGACGTTTGGCAGGCATGGAGGCAGGCTTTGGCATGGCAGTTTTAGGCGTGGGTTTTCACAGCGTCGCGCAGGGCCAGCATCAGCGTGCTTTGCACGATCAAGCCCTTGTCAGTGATCTCGACCTTGTAGCCGTTATCCGTGGGGCGGACTTCGGCCAGACCCGCCAGAACCAGACTGTTCAAAGGCCCGGGCGGTGACTTGCTGGCAGTCCCATAATTGGCACCCAGCAACGTGTGAATACGCTGCGACACACGCTTTCCAGCACACCCTAGATCCGCAGGGAGCAGGAGGCTATAATCGGTCAGTTCAAGGTCAGGCATGAAGAGGGATGAAGGTTAGAAGTGGGCGGTCAGTTCAGCGCGGCGTGGTGGGTGGAAGCACTTCCGGCATGGCGATCCCCGAAGAGGCCGTTTCAGCGAAAAGCCCCGCGATGAATTGGTTCAGCATCTCCGTGCGCTCCCAGCGCCAGTCGGATTCCTGATTGCGCCCGTTCTTCTGGATGAAGACGTTCGCAGCCGTTTGCAGCTCGGCTGCGGTGAAGGTTTTGGCAGGTGGCGTGCCTTTTTGGTCCTTCCACTTTTTTTCCAGCCGTTCGTTTTCTGCGATTTCTTGGGCGGTCATAAAATTAGTTCGTGGGTCGTGAATTATTCGTCGTCTTCGCCTTCGGCGCTTTGGGCCACGGCTTCGGTCAGGGTCAGCCTGAAGTCGGCAGGCAGTTGCTTGAGCCACATGCCCAAGGCATCCCGGGCGCAGTCGCGCTCCTCGGTGCTCCATTTGCCAAAGCTCTTCGCCACATTGCTCAGGGTGGAAAGCGGCCCCTGCATCGTGGTCCAGGAGATCTGCTTCTTCGGCTTGTCTTCCGTGGTCGTGGCGCCGGGGATTCCCGCCAGCACCGCGCCCAGACCATGGCCAATCCAGATCCCCGGCTCATGCTTTTCACGGAGCGTGGGGAGTTGCTCAAAGACGCGGTGGATCTTGACGGCTTGGTCAATGAGATCGGCGGAGACACCGAAACGATCAGCGAGGCTTTGGGCGGTAATTCCGACTGAATCGGATTTTCCGGGCCTGCCTTTGGTATTGCCAACTACCTGGGGATGAAGAGTGACCGCCAGCCAGGCGCGCTGGCCTTTGGTCCAATGCCGGCGGCCAATGACGGTGCCTTCCAGCAGCGCATGGCCTTCCTTGCGTGAAACCACACGAACCGGCACGGTGTCAAGGCATCGCTCAATAGCCCAGGCGGTGCGGTGGCGGCCATCCCAGGCGGTAACCCCCTCAGTGGCATCATTGCCATTGGTGAAGGTGACCGGGATGGGTTCTTGAATGCCAATGTCATCAAGGTGCAAATGCAGGGCGTCAATTTCATCGGCCAGAGTCTTGCCTTCCTGGCGGAGATCTGCTTTGGCAGACTCCAGGAACCGGGAGGCAACGTCATTCATCATCGGCACAGCAGTGAGTGCAGAAGAGAAAACCAGAAGGTTGGGATCGACCTGCAGAATGCGTGCAGTCGGAGGAAAAGCGGTGTCAGATTTGGGCATGGTCGTGAGGGGGAAAGCGATTTACCAGCGGGGTTCGTCTGCAAAGCCAGAAGCCATGACCAGAGCCAGGGCGATCATGAGGCCGATGCCGAGAATGGCTTGAAGCAGCTCTGGCGTGATGAACCCGCTGCGGTCACGCAGGTGGTTTTTCGGCGTGGCCACTTTGCGGTGCCAGTCAGCTTCATGAGTGCAGAAACAGAACCAGATGAGCAGCGCAGCAGGCGGCGCGAAGGTGAGGAAAAGGGCGAGGTAATACATGGCGTTCAGCGGTTGGGGAGAAGGATGAAAAGCGCGGCCAGCATGAGCAGGCTGATAAACCAGACGGCAGTCTGCTCACCCGTGGCAGGGTTCGCCGCCAGCAAGGCGCATAAGATAGAGTGGTAGGACATGGTATTAGGATAAACGGGTGGTGGGCGGATTGGCCAGGAGAGCCCAGTCAACGCGGGCTTGAGACGCCCAGAAGCGGGCACCTTCACGGTCGCCACGCTTGAGGGCGGTCAGGGCGCAGTCTTTGCAGCCGAGAAAGTTCAGACCCCGCTTCAGAAAAGCGATGCGGCCCGGGGTGACTTGGGGAACGTTCATGGTCATCAGTGGGGAAAGGGGCTCCGGGCCTTGCGGCCCGGAGCTGGGGTTTACCATTTGAGGTGCAGCCAGTTGCGAATCTGGCTCATGACCGGCAGCTTCATGGGGATGGCTTTGCGTGGGTCCAGCGGCAGGCGCAGATGCACGGCATCGGTCGTGGCCACGACGGCAGGCGTTTGAAAGCCTGTGGTGTGGTCGCGGATGTGGGCCGTCTTGGTCTCTTTGCAGTGCTGGCGTTCAGCCAGGCGTTGCTTGGATTCCACCGCCAGCCGTGCTTCAGCTTCAAGCCATACCTGGGAGGCATGGTTGTGAAGCTTCAGGTTGGCGGCTTCGACTTCGGCTTCCAGTTGCTTGATCCGGGCCGCTTGCGCGTCCTCAACCGCAAGGTCAGGGAGCACAGCAGGGGCCGGAGTCCGCATGCGGCGCAGAGTCAGAGACGCAGCGGGCAGTTGGGAGCGCGTGGAGCGCAGAGGGCTTCTCAGGGTGATCGTGTTCGTTCTCATGTTTCGTGTGTGGGTCGTTGCGTTCTCCCCGGGGTCAGCGGGGAAAGGGATCAGGCGGCGTTGGCGAAGAGATTGCGGAAGTGGAGTTGCAGGCCCTCGGCATCGCGGATGGCCTTGGCTAGATCCTGAGCGTTGCGGCTGGTCTCGGGATCTTGCTCAGCCGTAATCTGGGCAATGCCTTCGAAGACATCCGCACGCTCGACAGGCGGCAGGGATTCAGCACCACGGATGGCAGCGGCGATCAAAGGAGTGAGCAGCTTCATGCCAGTGCCTCCCGAATGCGTTTTTGGACGGCTGGCATCATCGTGGGATGATTGATGGCAATGCTCACCGTGTTACGAGCAAGCTCCAACTGGGATGCCAGCTTTGTGACGCTCAGCTTCTTCCTCAGCAGGCGTGTCTTGGCCCACAATGTGAAATTGCCTTGCAAATGTTTGGTTTGTGACTTAGCGGTTGCCATGTTCGGTCGCTATGTGTAACAAATCGTGCAAAGCATGCAAGAAGAAAATGACTCATTTGTGAACTTTCCTCAAAAATTAAGCACGCTTCGTGAACATTTAGGGCTGAATCAGTCACAAATGGGGCAGCGTCTTGGCGTTTCACGTAACCTCGTGAGCATGATGGAGAACGAAGACCCGGGGCAAAACCGGCCTCCGTCCCGGGCGGTGAAGCTGCTTTTTGATCAGCTTTGGCAGTCCGCTTTTGGGCACGGAGCGAAAACTCCGACTGAATCGGAGTTTTCGGATAATCCGACTGAATCGGATTTTCGGACCTGGGAAACCCTGGCTTCCTACAATACCGGCGGAAGAGCCAAACTGAAGCAGCTACGGGAGGCCAAGGGCCTGACCCCAAAGCAGCTCGCGGAGTTGGTGGGCTATTCTTTGGGCGTGTACCAGAACATCGAAGAGGGCCACTCCAACATGTCCCGCAAGATGGCGGAGAAAGTGGCCCAAGCTCTCGGCTGTGAGGTGGACGGTCTGCTCAATGGCAGTGATCACCCGCCCGCCAACGGCACACATCATGGCACGGTGGGCGAGACGCCAGACCTCAATATGCCGCCCGGGCAGAAAGCGCGCTTTGTGCCGCTGCTCTCCATGGCGCAGTGTGGGAGCATGATGGCCTACAATGATGACGCCTACGATCACAGCGGCTTCATTGCGCAAAACCCCAAAGACAGCAAAGCTTTCGCCGTCACGCTGGCCGGAGATTCCATGGTGCCCGACTTCCGCCCAGGGGATACCGCCATCATTTACCCTTCCACTGAGCCCCGCAATGGCACCGTGGTCATCGCCCGGTTGAATGAAGACAATGGCGGAGACGTGATGTTGAAGCTCTACCAAAAAGCCGGAAACTCCGTGACCCTCTCCAGCTACAATCCCGCGTACCCACCCATGACTTTCCCACGCGACGCTTTCCTGTGGATCTATCCCGTCGCCAGTGTGACCCGAGTTTTATAAAATACTTCTCCCTCCATCGTTATGAAAGGCTGCTTTAAATTCGTCGTCATTCTTGCCGTGCTGATCATCGGCGCAAGTTTTGCCCGGTACCACTTGATGCTGACTCCCACGCAGAGGCAGGCTGAAAGGGAGCACGCTGCGCTGGTGGGAAAAGAAGAGACTCTCGCAGCGGAAGACGCAGCCAAAACGGCAGAGGCCCAGTTGGCAGTCAAGGCAGAGAAAAACAAGGACGATCAGGAGCGCGTCAACGCTTTGAAACCTGAGTTCATCACATGGCTGCAACGCAACGCAGGTGCAGAAACAGCGCGCTTTAATGGGGACGTTCTCGAAGTAAAATTTACCCAGGCGTGGGCTTCCAAAGATGAGGCCAGGGTGAAGGCGGAATCTTTGGCTCATGCTTGGCGCCTACGCAGCGGTCTCACAGAAGCAGAATGCGCCATCTACTGGGGAAACGAGATCTACGCCAAAGGGGCGGATAGTGGGCCAGTTCCAGAAATTTATCTGGCCAGGGTGATGGCTGAAACGATCCAAAAACAACAAGACAAAGATGCCGCCGCGCTGGTGGCGATGAAAGGCAAAACCTTCGCAGAGATCGAAGGTACGCACGGAGCGGCGATCACGAAGAGCAAGGAAACGGGCTGGGCAGAGTTCCAGACCTTTCGCGCCCGGTTTGAGAATGGGAAAGTGGCTGAAGTGAGCGTGAAGTAATCCTTCACCCCACGCCGCCGCGCGTCGCGTGAGGGTCGCGGCACTTTCGCGGCGTGTCCAAACTCACGCTCCACACCTTCCGCGTTTCCGCTACTCCGCTTTATGCCGGTGGTGAGGCTCCGCCTTCGCGGCTGGTCGTGCTGCCCTGGGGGGTGAACAAATCCCGCCGGGGCGATTTCATTGTCGATGCCCTCACGGCCCAAGTTTTCGCGGAGAATCAGAACCGCAACCGCATCGACGGCAAAGTCGCGCTCGACTTTGAGCACAACACTTTGCCGGGCACTCCGGCTTATGAATCGAGCAGCGAGCCAAGGCCTATTGCCGCCTGGGCGCTGTGCAGTGTCATTGAAGGCGAAGGCATCGTCTATGAAGACATCGAATGGACGCCCGATGGCTTGAGCGCCTGGGAGCGCAAGCTCTACCAAGACCTCAGCCCCGCACCAGTGCGTGGCAAGGATGGCAAAACCGTCATCGCCCTGCATTCCACCGCGCTCTGCCGCCATGGCGAGCTTGAAGGCTTAACCATCGACCACGCCGCCGCGCCGAAAGCCCTGGCCGCTTACTTTGATGCCCTCTCAGCCGACATCACCCTTCCAACATCCACGCCCCTCACTCCACCCATGAAACTGAAGCTCATCGCACTACTCGCCGCCCTCGGTGTCACTCTTGATCCGAACGCCGACGAAGCCACCACCTCTGCCGCTCTCGACTCCGCCATGGGCAAGCTCAAGAAAGAAGAAACGCCTGCCGGTGAAGCCGAAGGCATGAGCGCGGAGATGAAAGGTTTCCGCACCGAGATCGCCCAGGGCAAAAAAGAACTGGAGCAGGGACGCAAAGATCTGCTGATCACCAAGGCCACGCAGGAAGGCAAAGTGATCCCACTTTCCGCTGCGGGCATCGAAGCGACGCCGCTCTCCGCCCTGACCGAACTCGTCGGCAACCTCAAGCCCGGTGCGGTGCCTCTCAAAAAGAAGACCGTGGACGGCCAAGAGATCACCGAAGACGCCGGCCAGCCGGAAGCCCTGAGCGCGGACGAGATCAAGATCATGCGCAATTGCGGCCTGAGCGAAGCCGAGATCGAGGCTGAAAAAGCCAAATCCAAACCGACTGCCACCGCCGCCTAAAAACCCCTCTTCCGCTGTCCTCACCTTTCCCGCACGCCTCAACGCGCCAAAACGCCCCCGCGAGGCCCCGCGAGCCCTCTCAGAAGCCAGTCCCCATCCCTTAACTCACCTCCTCCGCCATGTCCGCCGCCACCGTCTCCCAGACCATTGATTCCCGCCAGGGCAAGAAGATCGCCTTTCTTGCCGCCTCTCTCACCGCCGTCAAACTGCTCGCAGGCGTCCTTTGGGCACGCACAGCGGCGGGATACATCACCCATGCCACAGATGCCACCGGCCTGAAGGTCGTCGGCATCGGGGCCGAAGAAACCGACAACACCGATGGCGCCAGCGGTGCTCTCGATTGCGTCGTCGAAACCGGCATCTTCAAACTGGCGAACAGCGGAAGCAATGCCGTGACCGATGCCCACATCGGCCTCGCCTGCTTCGTGGAAGACAATCAAACCGTCGCTTCCGTCGCGGGCACCTACAGTGTCGTGGCAGGTAGTGTGGTCAAAGTGGATTCGGACGGCGTCTGGGTCGCTGTGGGCGCTGAAAACGTCATCGAACCCGGTGCCGCGATCACCGCTCTGGCCGCGCTCACCAGCACGAATGGCGTCATGGCCGCTGCTGCTGACGATGCAGCGGTGAAAGTCGAAGGCGAGAAGATCGGCGACGATGTGCGCGCCGTTCACGCCACCCTCACGGATGTCATCACCCGCCTGAAGGCCAAAGGCCTCCTCAAGTAAACCCTCTCCACATTCCGAAACGTCCACCCTTTAACTTTAACGCCACCCCACTCCTATGGAAGTCACCGCCGCCAATCTCGCTGGAATCAACAAGTCATTCCAGGCCAAGTTCAACACCGCACGGGCCGCTGTCACGGCCTTCTACAAGCTCTTTTGCATGGAGTGCCCCAGCACCGCCGGCGAAAACGTTTATGGCTACCTGGCCGATCTCCCGCAGATCAGCAAAGTCACCAGTGAATACATCCGCAAGCGCCTGCAAACGCTGGGCTACCGCCTGACCAATGAGAAGTTCGGCGGCATCCTCGAAGTGAAGCGTGAAAGCATCGAGGACGATCAGTACGGCATGTTTGGCAATGTGGCCTCCCAGTGGGGTGCCCGTGCCGCCCAGGTGCCTGACCTTGAGCTTCTCCAGCTTTTCGTGAACGCCTTCAGTGCCACCAAGGGCAAGGACTACACCGGCAGCGCCTTCTTCGCCGCCGGCAAGAAAGCCCACAGCAAAGCCACGGCCTTCACCAACTTGGACACCAAGAAGCTTTCGGCCGCGAACTTCCAGACGGCTTTGGCTGCCCTGGTGGAACGCAAGGATGCCGAAGGCGTGCCGCTCTTCCTCGGGCAGAACTCGCAGCAGCTTTACCTCGTGGTCACCTCGGACGATCAGTCCCTCGCTGAAAGCATCGTGGCAGCCCAGTTCCTCGCGGGCGGTGCCAACAACACGAACTACAACAAGGCCAAGCTCGTCGTGCTGCCAGGTTTGAAGACCCTCGCGCAGACCAGCGCCGTCATCAATGATGCCGATGCCCTGCCATGGTTCCTGCTCGACTGCTCGCAGCCGGTGAAGCCGCTGATCTATCAGCCCCGCACTGCCTTTGAGCTGACCCCAAGCTTCCAGCTCACCGGAGACCGTGTCTTCAATGAAGACGTGTTCCAGTGGAAAGCCCGTGGCCGCATGGCCCTCGGTTATGGACTGCCAGAGTACGCATTCGGTTCCACCGGTGCTGACGCTGCAGCATAAGCCGGAATCGTCTGAATCATTCCAATGCCATCGGCTGTGTCGAAAGACACGGCCTTTGGCAGTACAGGCCAAGCCTTTCACCTCTTCCTCACCCACCCATGAAATTCCCCTCGATCTCCCGTCTGCTGTTCGCCGTCTGCCTGCTGGCTTTGAGCCTGACACCGCCGTGCTTTGCCACGGATCTGACGATCACTTCAACCAGCGTCACGCCCGGAGCCAATGCGGTCATCCGCGAAGCCTTTGCAGGCGCGGCCATCACGGCGGGCAAAGTGGTGTACAAAAGCTCCACGGATGGCAAGCTCTACCTGGCCGATGGCGACAGTGCCACCGCCACCGTGCGTGATGCCGTGGGCATCGCCATTGTCACCGGCGCCATTGGCTCCAAGATCGCCTACGTCATCGAAGACGATGATCTGACCATCGGAGCCACCGTCGCCAATGGCACCGTTTACGTCCTGAGCGCCACTGCGGGCGGCATTGCCCCGGTAGCCGATTTGACCACCGGCTGGTATCCCACCGTCATTGCCGTGGGGAAGTCGAGCACCAAGATCGCCTTCAAGGCCCGGCCTATCCGCAGTGCCACCGCGCTCTGATCCTGCCTGAGTCTCAAGTTTCACGTTTCCAAACTGACCGCACGCCATGCCTGAAGATTCTCCACCCGCTCCCGTTTTGCCGACACCCGCCCCCGCCCCAAAGCCTGGACGGCCACCTTCCCGGCGCGTGCCGGTCAGGCCTCAGCCTTCGCCCTCGGGGCCTTTGGCAGGCACTCCCATCACCACGACCCGCCGCAGTTTGCCCCCCGGCATTCCAGCGGGCATGGAGGATCTCATCAACACCCCGCAGACACTCCCAGCTCCGGTCGTCATCCGTCATCCCAGCTTTGCCCCGCTGACCAGCCAACAGAACGCCGTGCGTACCATGGCCGCCCAATTGCGCAGCCAGCTCATCAACGCCGTGAATCAAGGCGAAGCCACGCTGAAGGTCATCAGCTCCGCCACCGCTCTCTTTCAAGGTGTGGACGCAGAGCTTCTCAAAGCCGAAGGCATCGACCTCGAACGCATCGCCCAATTCCGCGCCGGTATCGAATCCACCCTGGCCCTCACTCAGTAAGGCCAAACCATGTACGCCGTCGCCGACGATCTCAAAGGCCTGATCCCCGAAGAATGGCTCATTGCCGCGACTTCAGACGCGGGCACTTCTGACGCCATCGCCGATGTGATCCAGACCGCTGAAGACGAAGTCAACAACTACGTCTCCCGCAAATACCCGCTGCCGCTGGATCTCACCACCGCTCTGGCCAATGCCGTGCCCACCTTGCGGCACATCACCCGTTATCTCGCCGCTGCCATCGCTTACGGCCGCCGTGGCATGCAGGCGGAGTTCCCCTGGACCGATCAGCTCAAGCGGATACGTGATGACCTTCAAGCCATCGCCAAAGGAGACATCGCCCTCTTTCCCACGCTGCAAACGACCAATACTGACGCCGTGGCCATCACTATGCCAAACCGCGCCCACAGCTCCAACATGAGCTGCTAAGCCCCCGCCAGCTCCCCGCACACACAAACCATGGAAGCCGACCGCATCCTTCTCGCGCTTGAGGCTTATCTTGGACCCAAAGTCACAGCGGCCGGCGGATCATTGCAGATCTGTGACAACCCCTGGGAAGTCGTGGACCTCCTCAAAGTCACCCCCGAAAAGTGGCGGCTGATCCTCTCCTTTGAGGACGAGGAAAGCGTTGAGCAGTTCAATCGCGGCGGCTGGACATCGGGACTCTTCACGCTCTACGTGCAGATGCACAAAGGCTTTGCCAGCAATCGAGGCGAGACCATTTATAAAACGACCCCCGCAGGCCGTGTCAGCCTCACGAAAATGACTGGCCAGATCCGGCAATGGATGCGCAACATCCAGTTTCCCGACAATGACGACATCGCCAAAGACGACCACAGCCACTTTGCCTTTACCGGCGCGAGCTGGGTGGACGGCACCGATCAAAAAGACAAGCCCTGGCGCGTCCGCCGGATGGACTTCAAGTTGATTTACGCCCTCGATGATCCCGCCAGCGATGCAGATCCAGACGGCGAAAACATCGCCATTCCCGACGCCTTCCAGATCACCGGAGTAAGTGATGACGGCAGCTTCTACATCGTCTGCCTGCAGGGCACTCCCGTGGGCCGCGTGCCCCGCTTTGAAACCGATGAAGCCGACCCCGCCGGCGTCGGCACCGGCTGGCGCATTGGCGCTGTGGCCGTAGACCCCACCTTCTACGTCGTGCATCTCTCGGGTGTGCCCGATGGCCGCATTGAGCGCTTCGAAGCAGAGTGAACCACCCCGCCGCTTCTCGCGGCCAGGCTCTGGCACTCTCCCGGCATGCGTTTCGCGTTTGCCCTCCTGACTCTAACCCTCGGCCTCTGCCTGCCTGCCCTCGCAGGTGTGGGAGATGTCAAACTTGGCGTCATTGGAGAAAAGGGGGCCTTGGTGCCCGTGACCATCACCAAAACCAACAGCCGCGCCCTGGGCTGGAATAGCAGCGGTGTCTTTGGGCCGATTTCCATCTCCGGCGGCTCTGGCTCTTCCGACTGGCCCGACATCACCAACACGCCCACGACCCTGGCAGGCTATGGCATCACCGATTCCATCACCGCCGCACTGGCTGCCAGCACCTACCAGCCTCTGATTGGCACCGGCACTTTGGCGCTTTCCAAGCTCGCCACGGATCCTCTGGCCCGCGCCAATCACACCGGCACCCAGGCCTGGTCAACCATCACAGGCACCCCCACGACTTTGGCAGGCTATGGCATCACCGATTCCATCACCGCTGCTCTTGCTGCCAGCACCTACCAAACCATCATCACCGATGGCTCGCTTACCATCGCCCGCACCAATGGCTTGCAAGCCGCGCTGGATGCCAAAGAATCGGCCCTCACGTTTTCCACCGGGCTGACCCGGAGCACGAACACAATCACAGTCAACACCGCGCAGAACATTAGCAGGTTGGTCAATCTGACCGGCAACGGCTTCGTGAAAACCAGCGGCAGTGATGGCACTTTGGTCATAGATACAAATACCTACATCACCGGATCAACGAGCATCGGCGGAAACGGCGGAGCCGATGGAGGCAAGGTTGTGAAGTTTAATGGATATGGTGGTTTGAATACTTCTGCCGACCTTACATTTTATGCGGTCGGGGGGGGCACCACATCAATCACGGTTCCCGATTCAACTACCAGTTACGGTATTACATTGCCTCAGGGTAGCGGAACGCTCGCACTCACAAGTGATCTCACCGTTGGCAGCTTGTCAGGTTTCGGCACCGGAGTGAAAGATGCCTTGGCCATCAATGTGGGATCTGCAGGCGGTCCCGTTTTGTTCAATGGAGCGGGAGGCACTCCAAGTTCCATCACACTCACCAATGCCAGTGGCACTGCTTCAAGCCTTGTTGCGGGCTACGCCACCGCCGCCCGTGGATTGCAGACTTCCAGCACAACCGTTGCAGTATCCTCCGCCACGGCTCCCTCTGCAGGAATGCGCCTCACTGCCACCAGCTCCACCGCTGGGGACTGGCAATACAACAAAGCTGAAATCGTCGTCGCTTGCTCTGACGAAGCCACCGCCCTCACCACCGGCACAGCCAAAGTCACCTTCCGCATGCCGCATGCGATGACTTTAACGAGTGTTCGTTTGCAGGTCAATACCGCCCCTACAGGCTCTGTGATCATCGTGGATGTAAAAGAAGCGGGAACGACCATCTTCAGCACCAAGCCGCAGATTGCCACCTCAGCATTCACCAGTGTCGGCGGTGCAGTCCCTGGTGTGATATCTGATACGACTCTGGCAGACGATGCCGAGATCACCATCAACCTCGATCAAATCGGCAGCACCATTGCCGGTAAAGGTTTGAAAGTCACCCTCATCGGCACGCGTCCATGAAAACACTGTCCTGCCTTCTCCAATCCATCGCCTGCCTCTGGCTTGCCATGGGCATGGCGTCCACGCTCCATGGCGGTGTGATCATCAATAGTTACCGCTTTGTGACCGCTGGCGGCGGCGGTGGCACAGATCCCTCTTTCGCCAGCGTCGTTTTACTCCTTCATGGTGAAGGAGCGGATCAGAGCACCACCTTTACGGACAGCAGTACGGGCGCTCGCCCCATCTCGCAATTTGGCAATTCTGAACTCGACACCGCCGAGTATAAATATGGCACCGCCAGCATCAAATTTGACGGCACCGGCGACTACATCACCGCCCCCTCTTCCACTGACTGGAACTTTGGTAACGGCGATTTCACTGTTGAATTTTGGATCAAATGGAATGCGTTTCCAGCCGCTTCAGGCACCATTATAGGTAACTACCCTGGAACGTGGGCGCTGCAATACCGGCCTGACACGTCCAACAAGATCAATTGGTATAACGGCAGCTCGCTTTATTCAGCCTCGCTCTCACTATCTACCGGAATATGGTATCACTTTGCAGTCTGCCGAAGTGGCTCCAGCCTGCGCATTTTTGTCGATGGAGGTCAAAGCGGGGCAACAGCAACGGACAGCACCAATTACAACTCAACTAACTCGTTGACTATTGGCGAGCTTCGAGCCCTTGGGCAAAACATTAACGGCTGGCTGGATGACATCCGCATCACCAAAGGCGTGGGCCGTTACACGTCCAACTTTACACCACCCACTGCCGCTTTCCCCGACTCATGAAACTGCTCTACGATACCAGCACGCAGCTTTTTAAGCCCTACACGAATCGCTTGGGAGAGGAAATCGTCGGACTCGATCCCATCTATCGCGTTTACGAACTTGCCCAAAGTGATCCTCCTTCAGCGGTCCCAGAAGGCCACCACCTGGAAGCCACGGAGGAAATCAACCACGAAACCCGTACCATTAAGCGCGGCTGGAACGTGGTTGAAAACACCCCACTGCCAGTGCCTGAAGCGGAGCGCTACAAGGTGAAAGGCTTTCTTATTCGCAGCGGCATCCCCTTGGAAAGCATCCCCGGGCGTATTGCTTCGGTCACGGCTGAAGGCCCTGAACGTGAAGAGGCCCTTATGCGCTGGTTTGAGGTGCCCACTTTTCCCAAAGAACACCCGCTGGTGACCGCCGTCGCTGCCGCCCTTAATCTCGATCTTGATCAAGTCTGGGACAGCATTCTTGCCATCGAATAACCGCCCCGCTTTTTCCCTTTCCACTCATCCCAACCCCGCCCCCACCCACCTCTTATGTCCGTACCCATCAAAGCCATTGGCAATCAAAACATCCTCCTCGGCACCTGCGCCCTGGGCGAAACCTTCGGCCAGATCGAAAGCGCCAACGAGCAGCTCCTCGCGGATCTCGAATACATCAAAGACTGCTGCGGCGGCAACCAGACGGTGCTCCTGCTCAATGAGCGCTTTGAGCTGTCCATGACCGTCATCCTCAGCAGTACAGCGGTGATGCCAGAACTGGCTGATGACATCAGCTTCCCCACCGCCGGCATCACGGGCCAGATCACCGAACGCGGACGCAAATGGGAAGCGGGCGGCGTCGTCAAGATGGACCTCAAAGCCTTCCATTGGAAGAGCCTCGGCAGCGAGCCCGCCGTGGGCACCATTGATTGCGGTTCGTAATCTCTGACCCCAGACCCTGCACACACACATGACCACACCTTCACGACCCACCGTCAGAGCTGCTGAAGTCGAGCAAATGGAAGCCGTCGCAGGTTTCCACGCCGGCCAGGAAGCCAGAGCCACGGGCTATCACCCCGAGGCCATGCGCGCCCTGGGCGGCTACGGTAAAACCACGCGCATCAATGATGAGCTGGAACTGCTCCCGCTTTCCCTGCAGGTGCAGCTCTGCCTCATGGAGCACACGAAGCTTTATCAGTCTGCGGACGCTCCGCAGACTCAGTTCGACACGCTCTACGGCCTCAAACAGCTCACCCGCCTGGCTTACTGCTTCTCGGACCCCGAGGCAGCTTTTGAGACTCTGACCCAGCCCGATGAAGCCGACGACAAACGCCGCTTCTTTGACCGTGAGAGCTTCGCTCTGGCGCGGCATTTCCAGAGCGCGGAAGAGATCGATCTTCTGACCCGGCACATCGAAAAAGAGATGGGCCTGCTCGAAGCCGCCAATCCACCGCTGCCCAAAGCCGCTGAAAAAAAAAGGGCGAGGGCGAAGCCGGTGAACTCGCGGCGCTGATCAGCGGCCTGCCCAGTGCGGGCAGTCCCGGTTGTGGCTGGGTTTTGGCCTATGTCGAAAACCTGATCCATGAGCACCATTTCACGCTGCCAGACGTGATGCTCAAACTGCGCCTCGCCGCCGGTCTGCATCTGCTGGAAGCGCGCGCGGCCCGTATCGCCCCGGATCACAGCATCGGGTATGTGGAAAGAGCCATCATGCACGCCCGTGCTGCGGTGCGTGTTTGGTATGAAGAGCGCTTTGAAATCATCCCCACCCCGCCACGCATACGCGCTCCGGTTTGACACAGTGGTCCTTTCTGCCCTGACCCATGAACGCTCTGGAATACGCCATCAAACTCGACTCCACCCAAGCCGTGGCGGCGATGGAGCGTTTTCAGATCACCGCCCAGAATGTGAACATCCACATGGGCAACATGGGCAAAGGCGCGGGCGTAGCCAGTGGAGGCATGTCCCGCTGGGCCACGGCGGCGGGCGTTGCTTTGGCCGCATCGGCAGCTCTGGCCGCTGGCTTTGCTGCTTTGGCCTCAGCCACCTTGGCCGCAGTGAATGGTCTTTCAGGCGCGGCCAAATTTGAGCAGACATCCATCGCTTTTAAAACCCTGACCGGCAGCGCCGAAACGGCGAAGAAGGTCATGGAGGAGATTAGCAGGATGGCCATCGACACGCCCATGAAGGAAGGGCAGCTTCAAGGCGCGGCCAAAGCCATGCTCGCAGCCCGTGTGCCGGCAGAGCAGCTCAAAGGCGAACTCCTCGCCATGGGCAACATCGCCAGTGCCACCGGGGGTGATATTGAGCGGCTTTCTTCAGTCTATGCTCAGGTGGCGGGCAAAGGAAAACTCTACGCCGAAGAGCTGCAGCAGTTTGTGGAGCAGGGCGCGGGCGAGCTCCGCCAGGCCGTGGCTCAATCCATGGGGGTGACCACCGCCAAACTCATGGACCTCATGAGCGAAGGCAAAGTCGGCTTCTCCGATCTTCAGCAGGCCATTCAATCACTCGCGGGCGCGGGCGGCAAATGGGGTGAAGCCATGGGAGAGCAAAGCCGCACCACCATCGGCCTGCTTTCCTCCCTGTGGGATTCCGTCAATAAAATCACCCGCCTGCTGGCCCAGCCCATCAATGACGGGCCGATCAAAGCCTGGCTTAGTACAGCCGTCAGTGTGGCCACTCAGGCAGCGCAAGTCATCGAATACGCGATGGCCAATAACAAAGGCGGCGAGGCGCTGGAAAACGCCCTCATTCTCGGTGCCAAACTGGGCATCAATGCGCTGATCGAGTTCGTGGCCTCCATTCCAGGCAAGATCAAAGGGGTGCTGCAAAAGATCAGCCAGGCGATTCAGGCGGCCTTCAGCGGCAAGTTTGACCTGGCCAAGACACTCTTCGGCAGTTTCGACATGTCGAAAATGCAGTTCGACACCACGGAGCAGAAGGATTTTTTCCAAGGTCTGATCAATGGCGCGAAAGCTGCCGATCAGGCGAACAAAAGCATTGAATCCATCACTGGAAAGTCAGCCAAATCCACAGCGGATAAACCCGCCGCCGGCGCGGACTGGGCCAAACAGCTCGACTCCAAAGAAGAGAGCAAAGCGAAGTCTTCCGCCAAAGGCGATGACGACCGCAAAAAGCGCGCTCAGGACATGGCGCAAAACCGCAATGGCATCATGGGAGAGATCGCCATGCTCCAGTCCCTTGTCACCGGCAACAATGCCAAAGCCGACGCCATCGACCGCGCCGTACGCATTCAGAAATACCAGCTCGAAATCATGCGCCAGACCGGCGCCAGTGAAGAGAAAGCCCTGGAGCTGGCCAAGAAGAAAGCCGGACTCGAAGACCGCCTCAATGGCAAAATTTCCCGCATCGGCGGCGTGAGTGAGAGGCGCATGATGGGCGGGGAAACGGGCTCCCTTTCCAAAGGCGGATCACTGACCAAAGGCGGCGGGCTCGCAGGCTTTGACCGCCTGCAGGAAAAAATCTGGGAGCCCACCAGCGCGGATCAAATCCCGGACGGCTACAGCAAAAAAAGGCCCATCCCTAAATTCATGGATGGCCTTTCCAATCGTGGCGCCATCCCAGTCGGCCCCAGCTTCAACCGCGCCCTGGGCTCCAACCCAAACAAGACCACCGAAAACGACCGCGCCGCAACGGATCCAAACCTGACCATGCTGGGAAAAATCCACTCTGAACTGACCCGCATCCGCACCGCATGAGTTTCACCCGCGTCATTGGCAAACAGCCCCCGACCGATCAGGCCATTCAGATCGAATGCCCGCTGCTCGAACAGCCCGCCACAGGCTGGGACATGCTGCAGGAAAAGTTTTGGGTGCCGCATCCTTACTGGTTCAAGCGTGGCGACATCCGCGAAGGCCCGGCGCCAGAAGGCGGTACCTTCATTGTGCAGGAAAGCCGCGTGACGGGCTACAAAGCAGGCAGGCCCATTGTGGAAGTAAGCTCCATCGGCATCGCCCTGCAGGACGGCAAAGATTACAAACTGGAAGGCAGCGCCAGCATCAGCGAAGACTTGAGCCTGGCCAGTGGGGATGCGGGATTCCCCACGATTTGGCGCAAGGCCTATCCGCGTGTCACGAAGCTGTGGGTCAGTCTGACAACGCCCTCCATTTACGGGCATGTGGGAATCGCTTACGCCCCACCTGAAACTTTCGGCATCAGCAACCATTCGTGGTACATGACTTGGGTGGATGCCACCAACTGGACCGCCAGTGGCTGGATGGGGGAAAGCCGTGTGCCCCAGCAGCTCCCCGGTTCCAAAGCCTGCCTGGTCACTGACACCTGGATCTATGACCCGGGCAATGAAGACCGCGACGGTGTGCCGGGCCACATCATTTATCTATGAGGCTTCCCGCATGGCTCTCCCGCTTTAGCGGCACGAACAGCACCCGGCTGGATGCCGCTGACGATTTAAGCATTGTCAAAATGGGCACCCTGCGCGCCATGCTGGCCCGCGTGGTGCGTTTGATCCCTTCACCCGGTGTCAGCCTTGGCAGGCATTACGGCAGTGATGGAGACATCTGGTACCTGCCAGAGGGCAGCGGCGGTGGTGACAGCACCCATCCCTTCAAGGTCACCAAAACCGGCACCGATCTTTTCACCGTGCAGTCGGGCACCTGTGAAGGCATTACCATCGCTACGGAAGAAATCGACGTGGGTTCAACGCGGCCCTGTTCCATTCTCGCTTACCCGCAGTACACCCTCGGCATTGATTCGGGCGTTTTCGTCAACACCATGGCGGTCAGATCAGGATCGTATGCCCCCGTGCTGGAGACCAGCACCTCTATTTTTAGCGATGTGGACAGCGGCATCACATCCGCTGGTAATCAGGCCCGGGCATTGATCGCGTACATTCTCGAAGACGATGTGATCGTTCAGATCGCCAAAGGGAACATCTTTGGAACCTGGGCAGACGCAGGCCTGACCGGCGCCGCTGCCGGCCACTTCAACAAAAACGGATGACATGCTCTTCTCCCGCGTCTCATGCCTGAAGATCAGCTACACCGTGGCCAATTATCCGGCGGACGATGTGGACCTCGAAGCCTGGTACAATCTCGGACGCCCCCAGACCGCCTATCACACGCTCAAAGGATCAGCGGCAGACATGGACTGGCCGCAAGGGGCTTTCACCTTTCCATTTCCGGACGCCCTTGGCTTTGGCAACCAGCTCCTCACCGATGGCGGCGGGCATGAATACGGCATCAAGTTTTGGAGCATCTCCGCAGAGCCAGGCAAAATCCCGGGCAAGCTCACCGTGGCCAGTTACCACAATGACAACGGTGATGATGCCGACCCCGACAACCTCCAAGACTTCGACCTGACCACCGGTTCCTGGGACACCGGAGAGCTGCCCGTTTTTGACACCGATGGCACTCAGCTCTGGCGCTATCCCCTCATACGCTGGGTGCCCATCAATCTCATCTCTCTGCTCTGATATGTTTGACTCCCCCTGGCTCATTCTCGCCCTGCTTTTGCTGGGCTGTTTCCTGCTCTTCTTTCTGCTGGGCATGGGCCTGCATGCCTGGATCAAAGTCCTCGAATACTGGAAGGGCAAAAGCTTCGACCTCTCCCAGTTCGTCACGCAAGCCCAGCTCGCGGCGATGAAGAGCGATCGAGACCTGCAAATCAAGACCACCTTTGAGCTGCTCACGATCAAGATCGACCACGTCAGCAAGACCATGGACAACCTCGACAAAGATCTCCGGCAGGTGCGCGGAGACATGCCCAGCCTGCATCATGCAGTCGGAGTGGTGGAAGGCAGGGACGATGCTGAAGCCCGCGCCAAACCTCGCCGCTGACCTTTCGCGCCCACGCCGCCGTGATGGCGCGGCTGCCACGCGGAGAGTCCGCGTATGCCTCTCACAGACCAAGAAGCCCGCGAAGAACTCCGTTATGCCGTCCGCCGTTACCTCGCGGCGCGCCCACAAGCGGCATTGACCCTCGATATGATCAGGCACGGCCTGCGTCTGAAAGGTATCAACGTGGAGGAAGCGGATCTTAGTGCAGCGCTGACTTTTTGGATGAATGACACGCCAGCCCAGGTCATGGGCCACAAGCGCAAGCATAGCTCAATCGAAAGCTACCAGATCAGCACCGCCGGCATCGTGGCCGATGAACGCGGGGAATAAGACCATGCAAGTCTTCCTCTTCATCAACGGCATTCTGACCCGCCCCGGAGAGTCCAAAAACTGGACAGCGCGTGCTGTGACGTGGACCCACATCAACACGCCGCACAAAGCCGAGAAGATCGAATACTTCACCACTGTGCTGCAGCGCCCGCTCAACAACGCAGCCCGTGCCGAAAAGCTCGCCACCACCTTGGATTACTACCTCAAAGCTGGTTTCGAAGTCACCATCGCCGCCCACAGCAACGGGGCCGATGTGGCGCTTGATGCCTTGAAGTCCCGCGCCTGGCCCAAGATCAAAGCCCTGCACCTCATCAGCGCCGCCAACGAAGCCGACTTCAACAAAAACGGACTCAATCAATCCCTCGATCGCATCGCCGATCTGAACGTCTGGATTGCGGAGAACGACTGGGCTTTGGCTCTGGCCAATACCCTCCCCGGAAAGCTCCTCGGTTACGGCACCCTTGGCAGACGCGGCCCCATCAATGCCCGCCGTCCCGTGAACGTCCGCCGCGCCGCCTTTGGCCATGGCGACTGGTTTGCCGCCGATCAACTCGACCACACCCTTCAATTCATCACCCGCAGCGCATGAAAGCCTTCTTCATCATTCGGACCGGTATCCTCTTCGTCCTCGCGCTCTCGCTGGCCCTCACAAGCTGCGCCCCGCCAAACCTGACACCAGCCCAGCAAGAGCAGCTCATCACCGCCGAGACCAACGGCTTCAAAACCCTGCTGGCGGCCGGTGCGGGTTATGCGACCGGCGGCACGGCTGGCGCAGTCATCGCAGGCGGCACTCAAGCCATCCGCAATCACAGCAGCAAAAACCCCCAACGCATCACGCCATGAACCCTTTGGCCGATCAATACGAAAAGCAGTTCAAGGCCTGCGTCATCCTCCCCGGCAAAAAAGCCGTGGTGCAGAAAGCCGCCGCCCGCATCCTTGCCAATCGCGCCCGCTACGAAGCTCTGGCCCAGACCTTCACACGCCTGCCGTGGTGGGTAGTCGGCATCCTGCATTCTTTGGAGTGCAATGGCCGCTTTGATCAGCACCTTCACAACGGCGACCCTCTCACCGCCCGCACCGTAAACGTACCTGCAGGCCACCCCAAAAAAGGCAAAGCCCCCTTCACCTGGGAAGCCAGCGCCCGGGATGCCATCATCACCGATGGCTTGGATCTTGTCACCGACTGGAGCCCTGGCAGTGCCTTGATCGCCTTGGAACTCTATAACGGCCCCGGGTATCGCCGCCGTGGCGTGCCCTCGCCTTATCTGTGGTCCTTCACCGATCAGTACAAGGCCGGGAAATACACCGCCGATGGCAAATACGATCCCAAAGCCATCAGCCAGCAGGCCGGATGTGCGGCCCTCATGAAACTCCTTTTGCCCTCCTAAACAACTTTCGTGGGCGGTGTCCCGCCGCCGCAAGGCTCGGGGAGGTTTTTATGGTTTCCCTCGCTATGCGCCGCCCACGATCTCTTTCCTTTCTCCCCACTCATGCGCTTTTTCTTCGGAGATAATGAAGACAACTTCGTCCTGATCCCCACGGTCATCGTGCAGCTCGGGCGCTGCCAAGGGTGCGGCAAAGTGGCAGGGATCTGCCTTTTGCTTTCATGGCTCAACATTGAAGTCGGCCTCGAAATTCCCTTCAATCATCATGACTGACACCACCCCCTCGCGCTCCAAAATCGGCGCATTGCCGCACCGCCTTCGCGAGCAGGTAAACCACCGCCTTCTCGACGGCCAGGTCGATTCTGAAATCCTGCCATGGCTCAATGAAATGCCCGTGGTCCAGGAGCGCATGAAAGCCCGCTTCAATGGCGAGCCCATCAGCAGCATGAACCTCAGCGCCTGGCGCACCGGCCAGTATCAAATCTGGATCGTTGAGCGCAAGGAAATCGCCGCCACCAAAGAACTCGCGGAGTTCTCCGAAGGCCTCGCTGAAGCCGCAGGCGGCAACATGAGTGCCGGTGCCAAAGCCATCGCCACCGGGCGCATCATGCAGCGGCTGCAAAGCATGGGAGAGGGCACGGATCTCGAAGCCCTGCTCGACACCGTGAAGGCCATCAAGGATCTGCACAAAGGCGACATCGACGCCCAGAAAATCGGCCTTGAACGCACCAAAGTGGGGCAGGCAGAGCGCCAGCTCGTTTTGGCTGAAGACAAATTCCGCCTTGAGACCGCCGGTTTGATCCTGCAGCACATCGCCGACGCCGAAGTACAGCGCATCGCCGCCAGCAAGGAAAGCCAGCCGGTGAAGATGGATCAGCTCATTCTCCATATCTGGGGCAAACGCCCCGACCAACCCGCCGCCCTGAACTCCAAGGGACCGCCACCTTAAAACTTCAGCGCTGAGGTAGGGCCGGGAGTGATCCCGCCCGGGGTCGTGTGTGGCTCTTCATTGGTCGTGTACCTCAGCGCTGCTTAATCTTTGACATGTCCGCCGAGATTCCAGCTCCTTTGATCGCCCTCCGCAAATACGCGGAAGATCCCTTCTGGAATGACACGGATGGCATGCAGTTCTGGCTCTGGCGCCGGCAGGCCGGTAAATCGTTTACGGCCGCCAACAAAGCCCTCCGCCGCATGATGGAAGTCCCGGGCCTGAGCAGCTTCTTTGTTTCCGCTTCCGTCTCCCTGGGCACCGAGTTTGTCCGCAAAGAATCCGAGGTCTGGACCAAAGTCCTCAGTGAAATGAAACGCCGCGCCAAAGAGGCTGGTCAGGAACTGCACACCTACGCCCAGGACAAAGGCAAGCTGCTCGAATTTGACCACACAGACATCGACACCCTGAGCGAAATCTTTGAGGCCCAGAAGCTCGAAACCCGCATCTATCACGACCGCACGACGTACAGCCGTAGCCGTGTGATCGCCCCAAACCCAGACACCGCCGTTGGCTGGACCGGTGACATCTGGCTCGATGAAGTCGGGCGCATGCCCATGTTTAAAGAGGTGCTGGAAGCCGTGCTGCCGTTCATGAGCAGCAACAAAATCTTCCGCCTTCTCGCCATCACAACGCCACCTCCGGAGGATGATCATTACTCCTGGGAACTCTTCGCCCCGACCGCAGGCCAGGAGTTTCGCCCCAACGAACGCGGCAACTACTACATCAGCCAGGCCGGATACAAAGTACACCGCGTGGACGCCTGGGACGCCGCCGCCGCCGGGATCTCGATGTACGATGACATCACTCGTCTGCCTTTGAGCCCCGAAGAGCACCGCGCCAAAGCCTACGACAAACAAGCCTGGGACCGCAACTTCGCCCTGAAATTCATCACCGGCGGTCAGGCGGCCGTCAGCCTGAACGACATCAACCGCGCCATGACCGATCCCCGCGCCGGGGTGGCTTTGGACATCACTGAAAGGCTTGTCGCGATACCGTCATGAAAGCAGCACGCACAATTTTAAACAGGGTCGAAGTCAATGAAGCCCTCCTCACTTACACGGTTCAAAACCCTGAGGATACTGACCGGCGGCTATCCATCATTGAAGATAATCTTAATGAACTAGAGCGGAGCCTCCGCCGCCTGCAGAGTGCCAAACGCAAACCGTGAACGACTTCCTCTCCATCCGCGATGCCTTTCCAGCCTCCGTCCTCGACTTCCTGCAGGACGGAGAGCTGACCCTTGGCATCGACTTGGGCACGACGGAGAACAAGAAGAGCAATCCCACGGCCTTCGCCCTGCTCGAAAAGATCGGCCTGAAGCGCTACATGCGTCTGGCTGCCCGCTTTAAAACGGGCCAGCGGGACGTGATTGAGGGCGTGATCGTCCGCCTTTTGGACCTGCTCGATCGCCGCGAGCGAAAGCTCCGCGTTATCATCATGGACGCCAGCAACGAGCGTCTGACCGCCGGGGACATCGCCCAGGATCTGAGCGGACGCGTCTCCATGCGTGCCGCCGTGCTCAGCACCACGCGCATTGTTTATGGCGAAAAAGTCAGCCTCAAAACCTACATTTCCAGCCTCGTTGTCACCCATTTGGAAGACGGGCGGCTGATCCTGCCCCCCGCTGAATGGATCAAAAAGGACTTCCGCCAGATCATTCGTGAGAAAGGCGGCTTCAACGCTGCCGTGGCTGAAGACGGCGCGCACGCTGACCTTTTCTGTGCCACCGGTCTGGCTCTGGATGGTTTCGACACCGATGGCCCCATCGAAGCCGCCGGCGTCTCCACCTCAGACCTCGGACGCCGTGCCGATGATGACGACGAAGCCGAAGACGCCCGCGAAGGCCTCGGAGCCTGGCTGAACCGCATGCTCGGCTGCTAACCTTTCCACACGACCATGAACATTCCCTATCTCGACAAACTCTTCAGGCTTTTCCGCCCGAACCAGACCAAGACCACCGGCGCCGTGGGCTTCAACGAAGAGGCTTTCACCGCCAATTCGATGACGGTGGACAAGCTCCATTCCATCCTCCGCGAGGCCGAAATGGGCAATGTGGACCGCCTTTTTGCCCTTTATCGCGATATTTTGGGCGGTCATAGCCATCTGCAGAGCGAGTTCAACACCCGCAAACTGGCCGTGCTGGGAGATCCGATCTCCTTTGTCCCGCGTGACGAAAACCGCCCCGAAGACGTGCTGGCTGCCAAAGCCTGCGAGCGCCTCAAGAAATGCGACACCTGGGATCTGGGCCGCAACCATCTCCTGAACGGCACACTCTACCCGCTGGCCATCGTCGAGAAGATCTTCAAGCCCGCCGAACCCAACGAACTCGGACTCCGCTACGATCTTGCGGAGCTTTCGCCCGTCAAATATCAGGCCATCACCTTCCAAGACCGCGCCCGTCTGCAGCTCTGGGACTTCGACGAAGCCACCGGCATGCGCCTGGCCTGCAAGAGCACCCCTGAGCCTGAGCAGTTCATTATTCACCGTGGGCACCTTCTCACCATGCTGCCCGATTCATGGGGGGGGCCGCTCCGCGCCTGCCTCTTCTGGTGGCTTTTCAGCGTGATGGACCGCGACTGGTGGATTCGCTTTTTAGCCCGCTTTGGCACCCCTTTCATCGTCGGCAAATACAACAGCGCCAACGTGAAGGACAAAAACACGCTGGTGAACGCCTTCTCCGCCGCCAGCCAGCTCTTTGCACTGGTCACGAATAGAGAGACCGAAATCGAGGTCCATAAAGTGGACAGCAGCTCTCACGGCGATGCCTTCCAGAAAATGCATGAGATCGCCAACCGCGAGATCAGCAAGCTCATTCTCGGGCAGACGATGACCAGCGAAGCCCAGTCTTCCGGCATTGGCGGGGCACAGGCCACGGTACACAATCAGGTGCGTGGCGATATCAAGCAGTTCGACGCCACCACTTTGGGCAAGACTCTCGAAGGCCAGCTCTGCAAGCAGTTCCTCGCCATCAACGGCCTGACCGGCAGCGTCAAGATCATCACCGGCAGCAGCGGACCTGAAGAAATCAAAGCTGCCGCCGAAGTGGTGAAAAGCGCCTCTGAATCCGGCCTGCAGCTCACCGATGCCGGGGTCCAGCAGTTCTCCGAGATCGCAGGCCTGCCCTTCCAGCGCGCCCCCATGCCCACCGCGCCCGCTTTGCCCTCCGGCCTGAGTGCAGACTTCTGGCCCACGCCAGCCTGGACGCGGCATCTCCGCCCCGCGACACCCCCGCAACCCCTCAGCGCCGGCGTCGCGGCACTCCCCGACTACCTGCCAACCGACGCCGAACTTGATTCCATCGCCGCCGCCGGCGCAGAGCCCCTGGCCGCCGCCTTTCGCGGCATCTATGCCCCCGTCCGCCAACTGATCCTCACCAGCTCCAGCCCCGCCGACCTCGAAGCCCGCCTCCGCCACTGGTACGCCGACCACAACCCCGAAGCCGCCGCCGAACTCATCGCTGAAGCCCTGACCGCCTACGCCGCCAACGGCGCCGCTGCCGTTAGACGCTAGCCCTTTTCTTCCTTCTGTTCCAAGTGTCTCTTGGATTTTGGCCCGTTACCAAGTCACCTTCACGGGAGACACCGGACTGACCACCCTCCAAGGCGTGATCAAGCACCAGAAAGAAAAACTACCGTAGTGAACATCACCGACTGGAATCAGGCCTATCAGGAGAACTTTACCCCGTGGGACAAAGGTTTGCCCTCACCACCGCTGGTGGAATGGGTGGCCAGCAACACGCTCACAGGCCGGGTTCTCGTGCCTGGATGCGGTGTGGGCCACGATGTGGCACACTTGGTATCACGCGGCATCGACGCCTACGGACTCGACATAGCGCCGGCGGCCGTGTCACGCGCCAAGAAGCACTACCCGCAGCTGGCCGAGCGCTTTGTGTGTGCGGATCTGTTTGAGTTTCAAGGCCAGTATGACGCCATCGTGGAACACACCTGCCTGTGTGCGCTGCCACCGGAATGGCGCACAAAGTATCGAGATGCGGCAGCCTCCTTGTTAAAGCCGGGCGGACTGCTCGTGGGGGTGTTCTTCATCAATCCTGAAATGGATCCTGGGGAAACCGGACCACCCTTCGGCATTTCGCCCGATGAACTCACCGCCTTGTTCGCGGAATGCTTTCAAGTCGTAGAAAGCCTTGTACCCGCTGCGGCCTATCCGGGGCGCGAAGGTCGCGAATGTCTCCGCGTGCAGCGGCTTACTTCGGCTTGATCTCCCCAGACAAGGGCGCCGCAGGATTCTGCATGCGCCGGGAGATGAAATCCTGCGGGACGAGCTGCTTCACCGTGCCTGCAATGATGTTCTCAATGCCAGGGGCAAAACGAGTCGGACGGCCATAGTAGATCATGGCTCCGGCACCCTCGTAGCCGCCTTCCTCCCAGACCCGCTGAGAGGGAATGTAGCACGGCACGTCATTGGTGTAGCTGTTGACCCAGGTGCGGGCGGGATCGAATTCGTTCTTGAAGCGCAGGCTGTAATCCACGACCACCTCGCCGGGGAGATTGATGGTAAGCAGGTCGTTTCCATAATTCCAGACCTGAATGGTATAAGGGAGAGCGGGTTGAATTTGCTCGCCACGTTCGAGCATGGCGAGATGCTGCCGGGCATGATAGGCCGTCCATTTGTTGGAGTCAGTGGCTTTGGCCCGCCATTCTTCCACTGTAGGCAGCTTGTCGAACGGCAGCATCACCTCCCGGTGGGCACAGTTGAGCGGGCCGTTCAAAGGTTGCATGGGGCCGTTGATCAGACGCACGATTTCTTTGGCAATGCTGACACCGTGATCCACGGCGAAACGGCTTTCCTTGCGCGGGTAAGGGTTCTGATCTGCACCACAGCCAATAGCGATCAGGCAGACAGAGTCAGGGAAGCGCAGTTCGAACTCCTCATGCGCCAGCCCCGCCCAATCGCCATGAATTTCGTCAATACCAAGCGTCGTGCAGTGACAGGCATAGCTGGCATGGGTGGCGATGAGCTTTTTCCCATCGGCAGATCTGACGCACAGGACTGGCAGGGCACGATCGCTCGGCCCGCTGAAGTTTTGGGTATTCTGGAATCCAGCTTCTGTTTTCAACCGACGGTTGAAAGCGAAATAGGCCCTGCCCACACTCCATTCGAGCTTGGCGGGCACCATCTTGTCCAATGCCTGACTAATGATGCTGACGATGTGAGAGGTCAGATCCTCGGTATAGCGCTCGATGTGCTTTGCCTGATCTGCAGCCAGGTCCTCGCCGAAAAGAAAAGGCAGCACACCTTTGAGCATCGGCGCACAATGCGTGTGAGTTGAATGCAGGGCGAAGCGCTCGTCTGCAATGGTCTTGCCGCCGGCTGCAAGCCGTTTGAGCACCTCGGCACGGACAGACGCAGGCACACCGCAGTTATCGACGCTGACAATGATCGCAGGCGCATCATCCTTCCACTGCAGAGCGAGAGCATTGGCATGAAGCCGCTGCGCCACCTTGGCAGTCTCTGTCGTGCGGCTGCCATAACCGCTCAGACGCACCGGATAGTCAGGCGTGATGTCGACATCCACTGCACCCGCTTTCCAAGGCGGTGCCATTTGCGCCAGCAACGGCGCCTGAAGGAGCAAGAATACCGGGAGGATGATTCGTCGCATTTGTTCGATTATGGACAAATGCGACGAATGCTTACAAGACTAATCCTAAATGTAGCAAAAAATGCTACGCGTTGGCATTCGCATAATCGATGGCGGCGCGGCAAATTTCCCAGAAGCTGCCGGGCTCCATGCTGGCTCCGCCGACGAGTGCACCGTCCACATCTTTCTGGCTGATCAGCTCGGCCATGTTGCTAGGCTTCACACTGCCGCCGTACTGAATGCGGATTTTTGCTGCCACGTCGTCACCAAAAAGTTCGCCGAGAACCTGACGCGTGTAAGCGTGTGCCTCCTGAGCCTGCTCAGGGCTGGCGGTGCGGCCGGTGCCGATGGCCCAGACGGGTTCGTAAGCGATGACGCAGTCGGTGATGCGGCGCGGCCCCACGTCCGCAAGGGATTCACGCAGCTGGCTGCCAAGCACTTGTTCGATCTGCCCGTTGTCACGCTCAGCGAGTGTTTCGCCGATGCAAAGAATGGGGTGGATTCGGGCTTCGAGAGCCGCGAGCACCTTGGCGTTCACGATGGCGTTGGTTTCTCCGTAGAGGCTGCGACGCTCGCTGTGGCCGAGGATGACGTGCTTGCAGCCGCATTCCTTGATCATGCGGGCGCTGATCTCACCGGTGAAGGCACCTGCAGGCTGGGCGCTCATGTTTTGAGCGGCCAGTTCAACGCTCTGCTCACGTGCGTTGACGAGCACGTCCTGGGCCTTGGCCAGGCTGACGAAGGGAGGAGCCACGACGATCTGAACAGGAACTTTGTCAGGTACCAGACGGGCGAAGGCACGGAGGAAGTCATCCGTCTCCTGCGGTGTCATGTGCATTTTCCAGTTGGCGGCGATGATGGGTTTGCGGAAGGGAACGAAAGCCATGGGGTGTTTATTAAATGGGGTTGGTAGCTGAGGGGGCGATTATTTTTCTTTCAAGCAGGCGACGCCGGGAAGGACTTTGCCTTCGAGGAGTTCGAGGGAGGCACCGCCGCCGGTGGAGATGAAGGTCATTTTGTCGCCGAGCTTGGCTTTCTTGACGGCCTTCACGCTGTCGCCACCGCCGATGATGGTCTTGGCGCTGGAATTGGCCGCGACTGCCTCAGCGACGTCAAAGGTGCCTTTGGAGCTTTCCTTGATCTCAAACACGCCCATCGGGCCGTTCCAGATGACGGTTTTGGCCTTGGCGATTTCGTCGGAGAAGAGCTTCACGGATTCAGGGCCGATGTCGACACCTTCCCAGCCGTCAGGGATGCTTTCGCCTGCACCAGTGAATTTGATGTTGCCGAGCTTCTTCGTGTCGAAGTCGAAGGAATCGGTGATCATCGCATCCACAGGGATGAGGATTTTCACACCACGCTCCTTGGCCTTGTCGAGGGCGGCCTGTGCGATCGGCTCCCACTCGGGCTTGTAGAGGCTTTTGCCAATGGTGATGCCCTGGACGATCTTGCGGAAGGTGTAGGCCATGCCGCCGCCGATGATGATGGTGTCAGCCTTTTCAAGCAGGCGGTTGATGACGCCGATCTTGTCGTTCACCTTGGCGCCGCCGAGGATCACCACGAACGGGCGCTCAGGGTTTTCGAGTTCGTCGTGCAGCCAGGTCAGTTCCTTCTCCATCAGGAGACCGGAGACGGCAGGCAGATAATCAGCGATGCCGGCGGTGGAGCTGTGCGCACGGTGAGCGGAGCCGAAGGCGTCGTTCACGAAGATTTCCGCGAGGTCCGCCATGCCTTTGGCCAGCTCAGGGTCATTCTTTTCTTCACCGGCGTGGAAGCGGGTGTTTTCCAGAAGGAGCACGTCGCCGTTGCCGAGTGCGAGCGCCTTGGCCTTTGCCTCTTCACCGACGCAGTCACTGGCGAAAGCGACCGGCTTGCCGATGAGGGCGCTCAGAGCTGGAGCCACGGGGGCGAGGCTCTGCTTGGGATCGCGCTGGCCTTTCGGACGGCCCAAGTGGCTGGCGAGGATGATTTTAGCACCTTTTTCGATAAGGTAATTGATGGTAGGCAGTGTCTCCTGAATGCGGGTGGCGTCAGTGATGACCATCTGGCCGTCTTTCTCTTCGAGAGGCACGTTGAAATCGACGCGCACAAAAACGCGTTTTCCGGCGAGGTCGAGGTCACGAATGGTCTGCTTGGGCATGGTGTTTTTTGATGGGGGTAAACGGGGCCGCAAGGCGGCATGGGGCCGGATTCCTAGCACAGAGCGTGCTCGTTGCGCATGGATTTTTTTGAAGGGCCGGGGGCGTTTTCCAAAAATAGGGGCAGAACCTACCGCTCATTCAAATCCAGCCGATGGATTTCGAGGGGAAGCTCCTGCTCCAGATACTCAATGAGGCTTTTCACCCGCTGCGGCAGGTGTTCGTACGCGGCATGGGCGATTTGCAGATCAAGGGGGGCCAGATGCCAGTCAGGCAGCAGCTGCACCAGCCTCCCGGCATTGATGTCACGCGCCGCCATCCACTCCGGCAGAATCGTGAACCCAGCGCCTTCAATGGCGGCCTCACGCAAAGCGGTGACGGTGTCCAGCAGCATGGCGGGCAGGAGCTTGAGCTTTTTGACCTGCTTGGCCCGCTCCAGATCGACCCGGTCTCGTGAATAAAAATGCGGCTGCAAAATCCCCAGCCAAGGCAGATGGTTCAGGTCATCCGGACGGGCGGGCAGAGGGTGGTCTTTCAATAACGACGGCGCCGCAATGAGACGCCGATTGAGCTGGGCGATCTTTCGGATTGTCACCCGGCGGTCGGTGGGCGCACCCACCATGATGCCGCAATCAAAGCCCTCTTTGATGAATTTGGTCGGGCGATTGATCAGATGAAGCTCGGTGGTGACGTCCGGATGCAGCTTTTTAAACCGTGATAGAACGCGGGAGACGATCCACTGGCCCACATCGACCACGGAAACCATGCGCAGATGGCCGCGCAGGGAAAGACGCTCAGAACGCAGGCGGCTGCCCATGCGATCCGCCAGAGTGAGCAGCTCACGAGCGTCCGACAGCACTATCATTCCGGCAGTAGTGAGGCTCATCGTGTGGGTGTCACGGCGGATGAGAGGCGCCCCCATCTGTGCCTCCAAAGCCGCCAGATGCCTGCTGAGCGTGGGCTGGGCCATGCCGAGAACCTTGGCGGCCCGGGAGATGCTGCCTGTGTCGGCGATCTGCACAAATTCACGGACATGCTGGAGGTCATTGAGGTTGGTCATTCATTTAGTGTATAAGCTATATGTTACTTATGCACTATTTTAGAGGCCTCATCGTACGTAACTCTGTCCATGCAACGCGCTTCGTTTTACCTGATTCCCCATATTCTCACCTGGCGGAATGCCATGGCAGGCCTGCTCGTCATGGGCTGCCTGAGCTCCTGCAAACGCGGTGCCCTGGGTCCAGGCGGACCGCAGCAGGCCCCCACTCCCGAGGTCACCGTAGCCAAACCCATCGCAAAACGGCTCATGGACTGGGACGAATTCACCGGGAGGCTGACTGCGCGTGAACGCGTGGAGATTCACTCGCGCGTCTCCGGCTACATAACCCAGGTCAGCTTCAAAGAAGGCACGGAGGTCAAGGCGGGAGACCTGCTGTTTACCATCGATCCACGCCCTTATGAGGCCATTGTCGAACGTGCCGAGGCCATGCTCGCCCAAGCAAAAACGACGGCTGAACTCGCCGGCGTCGAAGCCAAAAACGCCACGGCCTTGCGTCAAGGACAGGCGATCTCCGTGGAGGAATCGGAACGCCGCCTGAAAAGCGCCACGGGAGAACTGGCCGGCGTGCGTGCTGCGGAGGCTGCCTTGCGCGCCGCCAAGCTTGATCTCGAGTTCACCCAGATTCGCGCCCCCATCAGCGGGCGCATCAGTGATGCCAGAGTGACTGAAGGCAATCTTGTCAGCGGCGGCACCCAAAACACCACGCTGCTGACCACCATTGTCGAACTGGACCCCATTTACTGTGAGATCGAAGCCGACGAGCGTTCGGTGCTGAAATACCGCCAGATGCACAAGCAGGGCGAGCGTGTGAGCGCGATGTTCGAACGGATCCCCGCCGAGATGTCACTCATCAACGAAGAAGGCTGGCCCCACAAAGGCCAGGTCGATTTCGTGGACAACCAGCTCAACCCCGCCACCGGCACCATTCGTGCCCGCGCCGTGTTTCCGAATGCCGACCGTCTGATGGCGCCCGGCTTCTTCGCCAAGGTGCGCATTCCCGGCAGCGGTGAATATGACGGCGTGCTCATTCGTGATTCCGCCGTGGGCGATGATCAGGGCAGCAGCTTCGTCTGGGTGCTCGATGCGGAAGACAAAGCCGTCTATCGCCCCATCACTCTTGGACCCCTGCTCGATGGACTGCGAGTGGTGCGCAGCGGCCTGAAGGCAGATGATCGCGTGGTCGTGCTCGGCCTCATGAGCGTGCGCAATGGCGGCAAAGTGAAGGCGACACCGACGGACATGCTGCCAGTGGCGGCCACCAAGTAACACATCATGAATTTCGCCCGCTTTTTCGTGGATCGGCCCATCTTCGCGGCCGTCCTGAGCATTGTCATCACAATGCTGGGTGGCCTCGCCTACGTGTCGCTGCCCATCGCTCAATATCCCGAGGTCATTCCGCCCACCGTGGTGGTTTCGGCGGCTTATCCCGGTGCGGATGCCCGCACGCTGGCCGAGACCGTTTCCACGCCACTGGAACAGGAAATCAACGGCGTCGAGAACATGCTGTACGTGTCATCCTCCTCCACGAGTGACGGCAAGGTGCAGATCACCGTCACTTTCCGGCTCGGCACAGATCTCGACCAGGCGCAGGTGCTCGTGCAAAACCGTGTGAACGCCACTATCTCGCGCCTGCCCGAAGAGGTGCGCCGTCTGGGGGTCATGGTCAACAAGCGCTCACCTGACCTCACGCTGGCCGTGCAGTTTTTCAGTCCTGACGGCTCACGTGAAGTCGCGTATCTCAGCAACTATGTCACGCTGCAGATTCAAAACGAAATCGCCCGAATTCCCGGGGTGGCGGAGGCATCTTCTCTCGGTGGGCTCGATTACTCGATGCGGGTCTGGCTCGATCCTGAAAAGATCGCAGGCCTGGGTCTGACTGCAGGTGACATTGTGCGCGCGATTCGTGAGCAAAACGTGCAGGTCGCCGCCGGATCACTCGGCCAGCCGCCTGCAGCCACAGGTTCGGAATTTCAATACACCCTGACTGCGCCCGGACGACTGAAGAAGGCGGCGGAGTTTGGCGACATCGTGCTCAAAACTGGCAAGCAGGGAGATGTGGTGCGGCTGGCCAATGTGGCCCGCATCGAACTCGGCTCGCGCGACTACTCCAGCCGCACTTACATGGATGGCTACAATGCCGTGTCACTCCGCGTGTTCCAGCTTCCTGGCAGCAATGCCATCGAAACTGCCGATGCTGTTTACAAACGGCTCGCACAGCTCAAGGAGCGCTTTCCTCCGGGCGTGGATTACAAAATCAACTACGACACCACCAAGTTTGTCCGCGCCTCGATCACGTCGGTGCTGCACACGCTGATGGAGGCCGTCCTTCTCGTTGTGCTCGTCGTAATCATCTTCCTGCAAAACTGGCGTGCCTCCTTGATCCCGCTGCTTGCGGTTCCCGTTTCACTCATCGGCACGTTGGCGGTGATGCAGTGGCTGGGCTTCTCGCTGAATAATCTCTCCCTGTTCGGCCTGGTGCTCGCCATCGGCATTGTCGTTGATGACGCCATCGTCGTGGTTGAAAACGTCGAGCGCAACATTGCCAAAGGACTCGCCCCTCATGAGGCGGCCGTGCGTGCGATGAACGAGGTCAGCGGTGCCGTCATCGCCGTGGCGCTGGTGCTCTGCGCCGTGTTTGTGCCGACAGGATTCATCAGCGGCATCACCGGCCAGTTCTACCGGCAGTTTGCGCTTACCATCGCGGTTTCCACCGTCATCTCGGCCTTTAATTCGCTCACCCTCAGTCCCGCGCTCTGTGCCATCCTGCTGCAGCCGCATGGTGCGCCGCCGGATTGGTTCAGCCGTGTCTTGAACTTCCTGTTTGGCTGGTTCTTCCGGGGCTTCAACCGCGTGTTCCAATTCGGCTCCGATCTGTATGCCGGACTGGTGGGCAAACTCATCCGTCTGGCCGTGCTGGTGCTCATCGGATATGCCGCCTTGATCGGCCTTGCTGGCAAGCTGTTCCAGGATGTGCCGGCCGGGTTCATTCCCTCCCAGGACATGGGCTATGCCATCGTGCTGGTGCAGCTGCCGGACGGCGCAGCCTTTGAGCGCACCGACGCCGTGGTGCGCCGGATGGATGCCATGGCACGTGAGATCCCCGGGATCGCGCACACCTTTGCGATCTCCGGTTATTCCTCCGTGCTGCAGGCCAATCAGCCCAACGTCGGGGCCGCCTTCCTCGTCTTCGATGCTTTCGACAATCGTCACGATCCCGAAGTCAAGGGTGACGGGTTGCTGGCCGTCATCCGCAAAAAATTCTCCACCATTCAAGAAGGCCGGGTGCTGGTGCTGCCCCCGCCACCCTTGCGAGGTCTGGGCAATGCCGGCGGCTTCAAAATCCAGGTGCAGGATCTCAACAACGCCGGTCTGCCAGCGCTCGAAGCTGCCACCCAGAAACTGCTGGCCGCAGCCCAGCAGGAGCCGGGATTGATTTCTCTCATCACCGGCTTCCGCGCCAAGAGCCCGCAGTTCAAACTCGAAATCAACCGTGCGCAGGCGAAAACCATGGGGGTCTCCCTGGCCGATCTGAACGAGGCGCTGCAGGTCTACCTTGGCTCAGTCTATGTGAATGATTTCAATCTCTTTGGCCGCACCTATCAGGTCACCGCACAGGCTGAACCGGCCTACCGCAAAGACCCGACGGACGTTGGCCGCATCAAGATTCGCAACCAGGCCGGTGAGATGGTGCCGCTCGCCGCGCTCGTCAAAGTCATCAAGACCGGGGGTGCGGACCGTGTGCAGCGCTACAACCTCTACTACTCCGCCGACATCAACGGCAACACGCTGCCGGGTGTGAGTTCCGGCCAAATGATCGAAAAGATCGAGCGTCTGGCCAGGGACAACCTGCCCGTGGGGTTTGCCATTGAGTGGACGGACCTCACCTATCAGCAGATCCTCGCCGGAGACACGCTCATCTACATCTTCCCGCTCTGCGTTATCTTTGTGTTCCTGGTGCTCTCCGCGCAGTATGAGAGCTGGAGCATGCCGATGGCCATCATCCTGATCGTGCCCATGTGTCTGCTCTCCGCCATCGGCGGCGTATGGCTGCGGGCGCAGGACAACAACATCTTCACGCAGATCGGGCTCGTCGTGCTCGTGGGCCTCGCGGCCAAGAACGCCATCCTCATCGTCGAATTCGCCAAGCAGCTGCAGGACCAGGGCATGGACAGGGTCCATGCCGCAGTCGAGGCCTGCCGCCTGCGCCTGCGCCCCATCTTAATGACCAGCTTTGCCTTCATTCTCGGCGTGCTGCCGCTCGTGCTCGCCACGGGGGCGGGTGCGGAAATGCGTCAGGCGCTTGGCACGGCGGTGTTCTTTGGCATGATCGGTGTCACCATCTTCGGCCTGCTCTTCACGCCTGTGTTTTATGTCATCCTCCGCGCCTTCGTCGAACGCCGTGAACAACGCCGCTCAGCTGCAACCACATCTACGCTTCATGAAGCCCATTAAATCTTTGCTGCTCATCACGTGCGTGGTTTCCAGCTGCAATGTGGGGCCGCGCTTCGTCAAGCCGCAGCCCAAGATGCCTGCCGACTTCGCCTCACGGGCGAATGCGGCGAATGCGGCGCATGCTGCCGAGGTGGATGCCACCTGGTGGCGCAAGCTCAATGACAGCACGCTGAACGAACTGGTGGCCCAGGCAGACGCCCAGAACAAAGACATCGCGGCCGCACGCTCGCGCCTGCTCGAAGCCCGCGCCCTGTGGCGTGAGTCCAGCTTCAACTATGCACCCACCGTCACCTTCGGCTCGGCTTACGACAGCGTCCGGAACGGGGCCACCTCATTCTCGGGTTTGCGCACTCGTGATTTCGAGTTGTACCGCACCGGCTTTGACGCCGACTGGGAGCTTGATTTTTTTGGGCGCATCCGCAACTCCGTCAAAGCTGCCAAGGCAAACTCGAGTGCCATGGATGCCAACCTGCATGACCTGCTGATTTCCCTGCAGTCCGAGATTGCCATCAACTACCTGGAACTGCGCGGTGCCCAGGCCCAGCTCACGGTGGCGAATGAAAACGCAGGCAATCAGTCCGATGCCATGCACATCGCCGAGGCCTCGCTCAAAGGAGGCCGTGGCACGCAGCTTGATGTCGCCCGGGCCAACGCGCTCTGGAACGCCACCCTGGCGCAAATCCCCACACATCAGGAAAACATCGCCAGGTCCATCCATCGCATCGCTGTCTTGTGCGGACAAAACCCCTCCGAACTCCGCCCCCGCCTGCAAAGCATCAAAAAGCAGCCCGCTGTGCCGGCACGGATTGGCATCGTCAAACCTGAGGAGCTGCTGCGCCGTCGCCCAGACATCCGGGTCGCCGAAGACATTCTGGCGGCTGAAACCGCCCGGATTGGCGTGGCGGTCGCCGATTTGTTTCCACGGGTCACCTTCAGCGGCCGCATCGACCTTGAGGCCTCCACGCTGGGCTCCCTGACTGGCCGCAATTCGGATGGCTTCACCTTGGGCCCGCGCATTACCTGGGCCGCCTTCAATCTCGGCCGGGTTCGTCAGCAGATCGCCGCCGCCGGACGCCGCGCCGATGCCGCGCTCGCCCGGTATGAGCAGACCGTACTTCTCGCCCTCGAGGAGGCCGAAAACGCTCTCACGTCCTATGACCGTGAACGCATTCGCCTGCACCACCTCGAAGCCTCCGCAGCGTCTGCCCGCGAAGCCGCCACTTTGGCACGCAAACGCTACCAGGATGGCATAGCTGATTTCCTCACCGTGCTTGACGCGGAACGCGTCGCACTTAACGCGCAAAACGACATCGCCCTCAGCCGCACCCGAGTCGCAACCGCTTGGGTGCGCATTTACAAGGCCATGGGCGGAGGCTGGAAGAGCTGAGGTTTGCTCAGGCTGGCAAAAGCCTGAGCCGGCGCAGGTCGTGGAGCTTTGGCTTGTGATTAGCGGGAGTGCAGATCTTGCCTTACGGCCCGACCATCAGGAGCTGGCCTTCGCTCTTCGGCACGCCGCCTTTTTTCTCGATGCTCAGCGCGAACTTGGCTTCACCTGAGACAGCTTCAACAGGCTTAAAGATGGTCTTCACAGAACCTTTGGCATCGACGGTCACCACGCCAGCGCTCACCGGATTGGGCTTGCTTGGATCCACGACCCAGAGCTGGTAGTCTTTGTCAGAATCCACCTTCGGCATCTTATCAAGCATCACCACGCCCTGGCTGCGTTTCTGGTCCCAGACCACGAGCATCTCGCTCCGGCGGTATTCCCAGACCTTGCTTTCCAGGGTGGCGATCTGAAGCTGGGACTGCTGCTCCTGCTCTTTGAGCGCAGCCACTTCGGCGGTGAGCCTGGCATTTTGTGCCTTGGCTTCCGTCTCACGCTTGTTCAGTGTTTCGATCTCCTTCGCCAGCGCCTGCTTTTGCGCCTCGAATTCATCACGCCGCTTTTTTAGTTCTTCCTCCAGCGTGCGGGCCTTGCCATCATCCACCACAGGAGTGGCAGGATTGTTCACAGGAGCGATGGCGCGTGAGGCGGCAGCAAGCTGCTGGGTCATGCTGGCACGTTGCTGCCAGAGCCAGACCGACGCCAGGGCAAAGCTGGCGGCAAGCGCCCAGCCGGTGCCGCCAATGATGACGCCGCGTGAAACACCGGCCCCCTTGACACCTTTGGCACGCATCTTGGCACGGATGCGTTTTTTCATGTTCGCAGGCGGTTCCACCGGCTGGACAAGATAGGCCAGCTCCGCAGTCACCTGCTCAAGCTCCAAGGTCAGCGAGCGCACCTCTTTGTCGCGAGCGACGGCACCATCCAGAGCACGCTTTTCATCGTTCTCCAGCATGCCGAGCGCATTCATGGCGGCCAGTTCTTCGAATCGTTCGTCGTCCATCACGCGCCTCCTTTCAAAAGATCACGCAGGCGCAGCAGCCCGCGGCGGATGTTGGTCTTCACGGTGCCGAGCGGAATGCCCAGAGATTCGGCGATCACATGGTGTGTGAGGCCCTTCAAAAACGCGAATTCGATCAACTGACGCTGCTCTTTAGGCAGTTCGTTCAGCGCCTGGCCCACCACCAGGTGCCGCTCGTGGGCCTGTACTTCTTCATCCGCGCCGGCTTGGAAGGACGCCCCCAAAGTGGATTGCTCCAAAGCTGCGCTGTCCACCAAGCGGTTGCGACGGCCCAGCATGCGCATGCGGTCAATGGCCTTGTGACGAAACAGCATCACCGCCCAGGTGAATGCTTTACTGCGCTCAGGATCAAAAGTCGAGGCACGCTCCCACAACAGCACAAAACCATCCTGCAGGATGTCTTCGGCCTCGCGCTCGTCATGCAGCATCTGGCGCAGAAGACCAAAGAGGCGAGGCGCCATCCGGTCATAGAGCTGGTCAAAAGCGCGCGAATCCCCACGTCCAGCACGCTGGAGCAGGTCATCTTCGCTAAGTTCTGGCTGGCTCATGAGGGGTTTGGGCACGGATCGCACCGAAAAGGCTACGATGCGCGGATTCCATGCCAGAGCTAATGCGGTCACACAAGTTTTTGCGTTATCAAAGGCGCTCTGGATTCAAAAAAAGTCACTTTAGGTCCACCAGACGGCAATTGCGGGTGAACAGCAGGGCAGATTCGATCTGCTCCAGTTTCAAGCCCGTCAGCCGCACCAAAGCCTCGCGGTACAGCAGGATCTGCGGGCGATAACCCGCCACTTTTTCGGCCAATGCCTCCTCATTCGCCACCTCATCTGTCTTGAAATCAATCAGTCGCACAGAGTCGCGCTCGACCACCACCCGATCAAACACGCCGCTGATCCAGC
>NZ_JBIPNG010000542.1:0-4117 GCF_044373815.1 Prosthecobacter sp.
GACAGACTGTACAAGAGCTGTCCAAATTTGATCGGTGTTTCGAATCGTACAGATTGTTTGTGTACTCGGTCATTAGGTTTTACGGAGGATGGAGCGTGAATAATCAGAAGCAGAAAATCTGACACGCGCCAGCGTGCCACAGATGGATTCCAGCCTGAAAACTGAGGTCTTACACACCAAACAGGTGCAGCGATGTTCACACACAAAACACTTGTCAAACCTCGGTAAATCAAGCTTGCTGTTGCCATCAAACCCGCCGCGCCTCTGCTTGCATGCGTAATTCGGCGGGTCTTTTTTGCCTTGATGTAAAGTGGGGCCGCATGCTCAGCGTCCAGGCCTCCAGCGAGCCCTTCAAGCTCTACCTCCTCCTCGGCGAACCCCGTGACGAAGCCCTGCGCCCCGCCTATGAAAAGGCCGTCAAAAACCTGCGCAACCTCCCCGTCGAAAACGAACTCGTCTTCGAAGCCGGAGCCACCGAGTTCACCAACTGCCTAGCGGAGCAGATGGAGGAGCATGCTGCGGAGGAAGAGGGGACTGAGAAAGCTGCTGCTGAGGAAACCGTGGTCGAAGAAACGGTTGTTACAGGCTGGTAGCGGGGGGCGGCGTTTTGCTTCAGCTAGACGCCCTTTCCGCAGAGGGTCAGGTATGGCGTGGTCGCAGCCACATCCACGCAGGCAAGGGGTGGTCGCCGCCATCGTCAGGCTTTCTCATCTTCTTGCGCGGTGGCATGTTCTTAGGCTCGTCGTCGTCGGCACGGCTGCCATGTGGCAGCAGCAGCAGCACGATCCCCACAGGTACGGAAACGTAGATCGCAAGGATCAATGTGGTGATCCAGACCGCGCCCACGCTCGCGGGCTTTTTGGCCTCTGCCGCTCGCTGCGGTGTGCGGTTGTGATCTTCTACGAGCTGCACCCAGACCAAGGTGCCTGGGGCAGGCACTTCGGCCCGGGCGCCGCCAGACATCGGGCTGGCGGGTGTGTCATGGCTCATACGGCCCGGCTCATGGAGCGCGGCCTGCGGCCCTGCCGCAGCGTTGAGACATGAGGCGGCAAACAAACTGACAAAGCATTTTAGAATCAGAACTTTCATGACAAAATGAGTGTTGTTGAGGTTTCTTTTTCCTGGCTTGAACGAGGCTTTGCTGTAGCCTCAGCACCCCTGATCTTTGCGCTTGAAGTCGCATGCGGCAGAAGCCCTGAAACTGGCAAGATAATCAGGGAAACTCAGTTGCGGCACCAACGAACCTATTGCCACCGCCTGCGGCCCTGTTTGCCCCTTCCACGCTTTATTGGGACATTGGCTGGCGGCTACGGTCCGCTCACTTTAGCAGGAGTTGCCATCCGCCATGATGGGGGCAGGGGCTTAAGCCTAAAGATTGATTGCAATATGGCCAATTCTGAGGATAGGAATAACTTGGGGACTTGCTAAACTTGGCAAAGTTTCGGTGGGTTCGTCACGTTTTTGACAATATGCCAGAGGTCCAACACTCATACGACAGCGAGGCTCTTCTCAAAGAGTTCCAAAAGCGTCTGAATGTCACAGGTGACTACATCCAACCGCGCACTATTTTCGGCGATCTGATCGACTTTTGGAAAACCCAGGCCAACACGCTTCGGACGCTGAACATCACCGGCCACGCCCCGGTCGAGTTCAATGCGAAGTGGCTGAGGTTTGCCGAAGGCACTGAAGACAAGCTGGTGGGGCTGCTGAACAAGGTCGGCTGGGAGTTTGTCGGCGCGCTCGACATCTGCGTGGCACGTCTGTTCAGTTTCACCATGCGCGCTGAGGTGAAAGCGCTGGCGTGGGATCACCTGCGCAAATACATCACCACGGAGCATTTCAGAGGCAAGCCGCGCATCGGGCTGAGCCTGTCAGTGGCTGCGTTTCAGTCGTTGAGCAGCACGCCGGAGCCGAAAGCCGGGCCCTACCGGGATGATGTGGCCAAAGCCCTGACCGCACTGGTCGAAGAGATCGTTGAGCATGCCTTGGCCAAGGGCCCTCAAAAAGGAATCGAAGCTCTGGCGGCCGCCATGGACCAGGCAGAGGCAGCCTTCGTCCCGGGCAAACCTGATGCGGACCATGTCTTCTGCATTTTTGATGTTTCGTCCGAGACCAAGGAAGCGCTGGAACTGGCCGCTGAAAATGGCAAAGGCAAGTTCAGCGACCGCGTGGCTGCGCTCATTCTGCAAAAACTCCACATCGACGAGCTGCCAGGCATTCGCTAAGCTCAGGGAAACACCGGCCATCCCACCGCCCGCCAGGCCCTCCAGCAATACTTCACCCACGAATAAGCCGCCGCCCCCACCCGCGCCGCCGCCTTCCTCCAAGGCACAGCCGAGGAGCAGGAGCGCATCAAAGTTGGCTTGGTGTCCGTCGCGCAGTTTTTACTGGGGGCGTGAAGTGGGGCTGAGGTTGCGGTTCTATGCATCGCAGCCTCGGCATTTCTCCCCTTGCCGTCACGCAGGCTACCCGCCAGTCTTTGCCACGAATGAGTACGCGGCCTGTCATTTTCATCTCTGCCGTCAGCCGGGAGCTGCACAGTGCGCGTGATCACGTCGCCAAAACGCTCATCTCCCTTGGTTACGAGCCCAAGTGGCAGGACATCGCGCCCACTGAAACCGGTGACCTGCGCGACGTGCTGCGCAAGTGGGTCGATGCCTCCAATGCCGTCATCCAGCTCGTCGGGCACTCCTACGGCTTCGCGCCGAGGGACGCTGATCCCGACTTGGGCCATTGCAGCTACACGCAGTACGAAACGCTCTATGCGCGGCAGCAAGGCAAGCAAGTTTGGTATGTCATTCTTAGCCCAGAGCATCCTACGGATTCTTGCTCCGCCGAAGACAGCGCGTTGCGCGAGTTGCAAGACGCCTACCGCAAGAAGGTGACAGGCACCGACCACCTTTATCATCGCAGCAATAGCCTACTTCAGACCGAAAACATCGTATTGAAGCTTAAGGACGACCTCGCCGAGTTGCGCAAATACGACAAACGGCACACCGTTCTGGTAGTATGCCTTCTGGTCACACTCGTTCTTGGTGGTCTTGTCCTTATGCGATGGCAGCAGCACACAGACGGAACTGTCATCAAGACCGAAAAGAAGATCGACCAGCAAACAAAAATCACCAGCGAGACCCAAGCTGTCGTTGTCGAGCTCAGAGATCAAAATGACAAGATTCTCCAAGCCATGCGCGAGCTGCCGCAAACCCTCAGCGAGCAGCCGCGCGGAGATGCCCAGGAAAACCCAAACTCCCGCATCTCCCGTGCCTACACCGTACTAGAGACTCAATTGCAATTGCCGGCGGGCAGTCTTGCCAAAATGCTGCCCGAGTTCGCGCAGAAGCTTCTCCTGCGGCCCGACACCTCAGCGTTGGATCGAGCTAATGCTTTGTTTGGCATCAAAAAATTTGCCGACGCTGAGGCTGAGGCATTGAAAGTCAAGGACCACGCCCTCGCCGTCGCCGAGAAGCCTATGCAGGACGCAATCACCGCGCTCCGCCTTGCGGGGCAGAGCGCTCAGGCGCAGGTCCACTACCCTCAGGCCATGGAGCACTATCGCGCAGCAGCCGCCCTTACAAGCCAGGAACGAGATATCCTACAATGGCTTGAACTCCAAGACGACATCAGTTGGCTTTACCACCTTCAAGGCAGCTATCAGGAAGAACTCGCTCAAACTCGGCTAGTATGGCAAATCGCACAACAAGCCGGAAAGGAAGAAGCCACAGCTGTGCTCGCTGCTCATATGAATTATGCCGGCGCACTCGATGATAACGGCCAAGCCGTGAGCGCCGAGACAGAGTATCGGGCAATTCTCCAAATCCAGAACCGCAGGTTAGGCGCGCAAGATTCTCAAACTTTAGTCAGTCGACACAACTTGGCCGCCACGCTGCAAGCCCAAGGCAAGTATGCAGAGGCGGAGCAGGAATTGCGGGCGGTGTTACAGATCCAAGAGCGATTGGTGGGTATAGAGCATCCCGAGGTCTTGAACAGTATGATGAATCTGGCCGAGGCACTGCGAGCCCAAGGCAAGCATGCCGAGGCGGAGAAGGATCACAGAGAGGTTTTACAGATTCGTGAGCGATTACAGGGGGCTGAACATCCCGAGACCTTAGCGAGCCGG
>NZ_JBIPNG010000543.1:0-4108 GCF_044373815.1 Prosthecobacter sp.
CCCACATCATCACCCAGCCACGATGCGGCCTCCTTGATCCATCCTTGGATGATCTTGTTGCTCTTTGGCCCGGGGACTTCACAAACGCCACGATACTTGAGCGCGGCCTGATAGATGCGTTGATTGGCAGTCATGATGTTTAGGATGTATGGGCCTCCAGCAGGTCTCGGGTGATCAACCCGGCTTAAGCAGACCCGCCGAAGGCCCTTTGTATGTGGGGTGATTAATTGCGGACGTTGACGGTGCTCAGCATGAAGGCCACGCGGTAGCCGTAATCAGGAATGCGCTCTGCGAGCTGCATGCAGCCAGGGCCGTCGGCCTCAGCATGTGAGACTGTCACCGGTTTCACATTGACCGGCTGCTTCGCTTCCAGCGGCTGCGGTATGATGATGGCGCTCTTGATGATCGCCGCGCCCTCTTGAATGATCAGCGCATCTCCCTGCTTGATGGCACCGCGTGCCACTGCGGCTTGCAGGCCCAGCTCTGCGAGGCTGAAGACTTTGACGCTGGTCGGATCTGCGGGATTGGTCACGATGGCCAGGCCGCGCTGAATGGCGACGTTGTCACCCGGTGTGATCTTGCCTTTGGCAGCGGCCACATTGAGACCCAGCTCAGCCAGCGCCACGGTGGCCTGTCCTGCGTTGGAGGCCATGAAGGCAGTGAATGGAGCGCACGAACTCAGCATCAGCATGCTTACGCAGCCAATCAGCAGCAGCGGGCTCTTGGGAATGTTCGTGCCTTTGAAGACGGCACCCAGCGCCTGCCAGTTGTTGAGGCCGTTTCCCTTCGCGGTGCTGAAGCGCAGGACGCCCGCAAGCAGGATGATGATCCACAAGACGTACCGCTCATAAGCAGGCGGCAGGGCCTTGGTCACGGCCTCTTGAATCGCAGGATCAATGTCCTGCGCAAAAGCACAGGGGACGGCGGCAAGGCACAGGAGAGAGAGCAGAAGCAGTTTCATGATGGGCGGTGTGATGTGGCGTTGATGAAGCCACCCGCCGCGATGAGCGGCCCCCAGCTGAACCCCCCAAGGCCAGCCAGAGACCGCCCACCAGCATGCAAAGGCCCAACAACGAGCCATGACACAGGTAGCGGCCTGCACAGTGCGTGCAGCCCGCCTGCATTCACCGCGCCCAGTGGGACGAGTGCGCAACAAGGAGGCGCGACATCAGGGCACAAAAAAGCCGCGCAGGAATGCGCGGCTTTGCTCACCGAATGTGGCTCTCGGTTTACTTTTCAGTCACCCATTTTGCAGCCTCAGTCAGGCTTGTGGCATAAATGGAAGGCTGTGCGACACCACCTTTTTTGACAAGATACAAGGACAGCACCATCTCGGTTTCAGCCTTGTTGGTCCATTTCAATCCTTTCACCACCGCGTCTTCATAACCGGGGGCAAAGCGGTCGGTGCTGTTCAGCGGAAAAAGGAACTCATTTTTATACTGCTGCAGCTTTCGGCCAGCCTTCCGCAGGGCAGACACCTGGGGATCTTTGCTGCCTCCAATGCCCCAGACCTGACACAGTAAACTGTCGCCATCTTCCGCTACAATTTTGATGTACCTGCGAACCTCTGAACGGCGCACATTTTCAAGCTGCTCCGGGTTTGGAGATCCTGCGGCCACCGCACTCGCGGCGGGTGTGGATGGAGGGACGTAATTGCATGCCTGCCGCACTTCTGGAGGCATGTCATCCAGGCTGATCGTCTCCATGCCTTCCTGATGGGTGAACGTGACATCCGTTTTGGTGAACCTCATGATCTGGACCTCTGAATAGCTCTTCAGTGACATCGTGATCAGCATGCGATACCGTCCCGGCACACCACGTGTCTGGATGGCTTTAGGACTGACTTGTCGCAATTGCGTTTGGGCCTCAGCCATTGGAGCGGAGGCGATGATGAGACACAGGACTTTCAGCAGTGTTTTCATAGATGGGTTGTTTATCTGAGGTTCTTGGTGATTTGGGCAACGGGATAGATCAAGGCAAATGACTCACGCGGGTACTGCATCGGCTGGTAAACCGGGTTATAGCTGCTCAGGGTGATGGTGTCCGCGCTCTTCTGGTAGAGTTTGATCATGACATCCCCACCGTGCTGATCGTCCAGCCGGGCGAGCACCACGTCACCATTGCAAGGCGTATGCGAGGGGTAAATGATCGCCGTGTCTCCCGCATCATATTTGGGGGACATGCTGTCCCCGCTGAGCTTCACGGCAAAGGCCTTGGGATCTTTGCAGTTGATCGCCAGCACACCCTCTCCGGCATAACCGTCATCCGTCCACGTCATTGAGGGGCCGCATTCTGCCAGTGACAGCAGCGGCACAAATTTAGCCGTCATGCCCGGGGGAAGATGGATGTCAGGGATTGCACCAAAAGTGCCGCCTGAAGGACTTCGATCGACAAGATGATCTGAACCGCGCATCAGCTCTTCCACGTCGATCCCAAGAATGTTTGCTGCCTTGATGGCCATCTTTTCGCCCATCTGGCTGCGCCCCTCCTCGATGTTCAAATACGTACCAACATCGGAATACCCCATCGCCTTAGCGAGTTGAGCAGGCGTCATGCCTTTGGCTTCGCGGGCCTGCCTCAGTTTGGCACGTGCTCCGGTTACATAGTGCGCGGCATCTTCGCGAACCATAGTTTCCCTCTGCTCATGGAAGGTTAACAACTTTGACAGCGTGGAGTCGTCATCAGCCTCTTTGTATCCACGCTCAAGCATGGAAACATATTTTCCCGTTACTCCCAAAAGTTTCCCCATTTCCTCCTGATTCAGTTGCAGGCGTTGTCTCAAGTTCTTTAAACGGGTCGAAATATTTTCCATTGGGAAACTAAATTGTGTTGACGGATGAAAACAGGGAAACTAAGTTGTCATTAGTCAACCAAGTTACCATGCCGACACCCATTGACAACAAATTTTCCAAGGCGGCCAAGATCGCCCTCATCAACCTCGACCTCACCGTCGTCGAGCTAGCGCACAAACTGAAACGCCCGCGCCAGACAGTCAGCGCCGTCGTGAACGGTTCTCATCGCTTTCCCAAGCTGCGCAAGCTCGTCGCCAAACAACTCAAATGTGCCGCCTGATGCACCCTTTGATTCCAGACTTCATTCGGCATGCCTTCACCGGCATCGAGCAGATGACTGCGGCTCAACGCGCAGATCATTACGAAGCGGCGGCGGTCCTGCTCCAAGCCCACAGCAAAGAAGAAGCCGATGCCGCCATGCAAACGGCCACAGCCATCCGCAAGGCTGAGGGGCTGCAATTGGTCTTCATCAATCTTCTCAACTCCGAAGGGAGGGCCGCGTGATGAGCACTCTCTATCCACCCGTCCCACAGCTCGTCGGCTCTCGCCCACAGTTCAAATACAGCGCCCAATGGTCGGAGTGCCGCATCATCCATGAGCACAACTGCATGGACACACGCCTGCTCATTGTCGGAGATCCTGACTGCGGCGGTTATGAGTGGGTCATCCTCACCAGTGGCAAGGTGGAATCTCACTCCAATGATGGCTACGGCATCAGCGAAGTGGCCCTTCGTGATGGCCTGATCGAAGCCTTTAAAGACTGCTTCACGTCACCCGAGGCCAAGCCTGTTATTTCATCCAATGTGGCGGTTGCTGCGGTTTCTCTTCAGCGTGCTCGTCGAGCGGAATCAGAACTTCTGCGGCCAGTACGTCAATGCGTAACGGCCACACTTCAAGAAGAAGCCATCGCAGAGCCTCATACCGCGTCGGATGAACCGTCCAAGTCGCAAGCTGCAACGGGATCACCATCATTTCAGCCCCAAGAAAACGCAGACAAACCCACCACATCTGCTCCGGCGTCAGCTCAGGCCATGTGCCAAAGCGAATCCATTGCAGGCATGCCTGATCAATCTCTGGACGGCACCATTCTTCATACGCCCGAAATGCCGCAGGCATCATCTCTTCAGGGCAGTGGGCAAAATTCTTCAACGGCTGGCTCACACTCTCCAGCTCGCGGTTCATTTCAGTCCAAAAAGCATTCATCCGCCCACCATGGCGACGCCTGCGGAGACATCAACTGTGACGGCCAATGCGATGACCGCGCTCCGCTGATCATCCTCATTGACGCATGCGCCTCGGTCGATGCGGCCCGCAGT